>JAKBCR010000004.1 GCA_021807675.1 Pseudomonadota bacterium | reverse complement strand
GATGAAGCGCTGGATCCGGGCATCCTGCCCGGCCCAGCGCCGTTGAGGCAAAAAGCGCGGTTTTTTGCCTCAACGTCCGCCACCTGCGGCGGCGGGACACGGCCGTGTGCCGGGTCACCGGTGTCGTACCGCTTCATGATTCGGGGTGGACTGACGTCGATGGGGAGCTGATGATGAGCGGCGAATCGAGGGCCGGGTCGCCTGTTGCCGTGCTGGGGGCGGGCTCCTGGGGGACGGCACTTGCGATCCAGCTCGCGCGCAGCGGGCGCCCGACGCGCCTGTGGGGACGCGATCGCGTGCGGCTGGCCGCCATGGCGCAGGAGCGGAGAAACGCTCGATACCTTGCCGCGGGAGACTTTCCCCCCTCTTTGACGGTGGAGCCTGACCTCGAGAATGCACTGCGTGGTGCGACCGATGTGCTCGTCGCCGTACCCAGCCATGCTTTCCGATCCGTGCTCAGCGAGATATCCCCGCTCCTTGCGCCGCAGATGCGGCTCGCTTGGGCAACCAAAGGGCTCGAGCTCTCTTCGGGGCTGCTGCCCCATCAGGTTGCCCGGGAAGTGCTGGGTCCGAAACGGGCCGTGGCGGTCCTCTCGGGACCGACCTTCGCCCGTGAGGTTGGGGCAGGGCTGCCGACGGCGATGACGATAGCGTCGCCGGACGGCGGGTTCGCCAAGACATTGGCGAGGGATCTTTCGTCCGAGCAGTTCCGCGCCTACACGTCAACCGACATCGTCGGCGTCGAGGTCGGCGGTGCCGTCAAGAACGTACTGGCCGTAGGCGCCGGTCTTTCGGACGGACTGGGTTTCGGAGCCAACACCAGGGTGGCACTGATCACGCGCGGACTGGCTGAGATGATGCGGCTCGGGGTTGCTCTCGGGGCGCAGCGGGACACCTTCATGGGTCTCGCGGGCCTGGGAGACCTGGTGCTGACGTGCACGGATGACCAGTCCCGCAACCGGCGCTTTGGCCTCGAGCTGGCGGCGGGCAAAACCGCAAGCCAAGCGCTGGCCGACATCGGGCAGGTGGTGGAAGGCTACCCGGCGGCCAAGGCATTGCGGGGCGTTGCCGCGCGGGCAGGCGTCGAGATGCCGCTCTGCGAAGGCGTTTACCAGGTGCTTTACGAGAGGGTACCGGCGCTGGAGGCGGTGCGGGCGCTGATGACGCGGCCGATCAAGCCGGAGAGGGATTAGCTCGCGCGCTCATCACGGATGGTGCATCACGCCCAGAGCGGCGCCTACCAAGGCGCCGATCACCAGCACCACGACGGGCCCGGCGGACAGTCCGAAACCCAGCGACCGCTTCTTCGGGTCTTTGACGTAGGAAAAGAAGTAGATGCCGCGCCCGACGAGGTAAATGGCGCCGAGCCCGGCCGCGACGTTGGCGCTGACGTAAAAGCCGAACATCCAGATGGCCAAAACGAGCATGATGAGGAGCTCCAGCGTGTTCATCTGCACACGGAAATAGCGCTCAAACATCTCGTTGCCCGTAGTCGCGGGCGCGGCGACCCCGTACTTCTCCCTCGCCTTGCCGACCGCGGTCGCGAAGACGAAGAACTGCAGCAGGGCCAGAGCGACGATCAGGTTGACCAGGGCCATCGGGGATCTCCGGGCGATAGATTGTGGTGCGGCATAGCGTAACCGCGGCAGCCCCACGATGGTGCGGATTCCGGTAAACGGGCGACCTCGTGCTCCCCTGGCATGATACGGCAGCGGTCACGAACCGTTGCCGTATCGAGGTGGCACAATTACGCCCATGAAGGACAAGACTCGAGGCTATGCCCACCGGATCGACCTTGCGACCGACGTGCAGACGGTCTGGCGGGCGCTGACCGATCCGGCACGACTCACGGCCTGGTGCTCGCCCAAGGCTGAGATTCGCGCGCGGGCGGGAGGGCTTTTCCGGGCGTGCGTCGATCGGGTGACGGAGCTCGAGGCGCACATCGACGTCTACGAGCCCGGGCGGCGGCTGCGGCTGATTTATTTGCCGAATGCAGCCCTGCCGCCGGCGGACAGCGCGCTGGTCGATGACTTCATCCTGGAGCCGGCCCGGGCGGGCGGCACCATACTACGGCTGCTGGGATCGGGAGTGCCGGGGACAGCACAGTGGGATGCGCAGTACCTGCGGCTGCGGACGGGCTGGCAGGCGGCGATGACCCGGTTGAAGGTAATGCTCGACGGCGCCACCCGACGGGAGGGCACATGACCGGCTACATTCTGCGGGCACTGATCAGCGCGATCGGACTCTGGATTGCGACGCGGTGGGTGCCCGGGATTCGGATTGACAACGCCGAGACGCTGGTACTCGCGGGGCTGCTGCTGGGGGTCGTCAACGCGATCGTGCGGCCCGTGCTGGTCCTGCTGACCCTGCCGATCACCATCCTCAGCCTCGGATTCTTCCTGCTGATCGTGAACACGGCGATGGTGGCGCTCGTGGCCTGGGTGTTGCCCGGCTTTCACATCTATGGCGGATTCTGGTCGGCTTTCGTGACCGCGCTCATCGTCTGGATCGCCGGCTGGCTCGGCTCCTGGCTGATCGGACCCCGAGGCAGAATTGATGTCCACGTGCGCAGGCTTTGATAAGGCGCTGGATTCGGGCATTGCGCTGCGCAGTCCCTGCTCCGCGCACGTCCCGGGTCCGACCGGGCCATGCCCGGGGTGTCCCTCCATGGCCACCCGTGCGACGCATGCGCCGCACCCTGCGCGGACCTGCGCGCCTCGAGCAAAAAGCGTGGTTTTTGCCCGAGGCTTGCTCGGCGGAGCGAAGCAATGCTTCGCTGAAAGCACCGCCTCGCCCTGCGGCGGCGGGGCACTTCCCTGTGCCTGTTTTTAAGGTGCGGACATGACCCGCGACACGAACGGCCCCACGAGCCGCTTGCGGCTGAAGTTCTGCGGACTCGACTTCGCCTCTCCCATCGTGCTGCTCTCCGGCTGCGTGGGCTTCGGCGAGGAGTACACGCGGATCGAGGGCTTCTCCAACCGGGATGCGGGCGCCGTGGTGCTGAAGGGCACGACCCTCGCTGCGCGGCTCGGCAATCCGCCGCACCGGGTCTACGAGACGCCCGCCGGGATGCTGAACGCCATCGGGCTGCAGAATCCGGGCGCGGAGCACGTCGTGCGCCGCATCCTCCCGGAGCTCGATTTCACCGAGACACGGTTCATCGCCAATGTCTCCGGCTCCACAGTGGAGGAGTACGCCGAGGTCACGCGCCTGTTCGATCAGTCGCCCATCGACGCCATCGAGATCAACATTTCCTGTCCCAACGTGAAGGAAGGCGGCGTCGCGTTCGGCAACTATCCGGCGATGTCGGCGCAGGTGGTCGAGGCATGCCGGCGCGTCACGAAGAAGCCGCTCATCACGAAACTTTCCCCAAACCAGACCGACATCCGGGAGAACGCCCGCCGATGCATCGAAGCGGGGACGGATGCATTGTCGGTCATCAACACGATGATGGGCATGGCGATCGACGCGCGGACGCGCAGGCCCGTGCTCGGCAATATCCAGGGCGGCCTCTCGGGACCGGCGATCAAGCCGATCGCCCTGCTGAAGGTCCACCAGGTCTACGAGGTGGCGAGGCCGCATGGGGTACCGATCATCGGACAGGGCGGCATCACGACGGCGATGGATGCCGTGGAATTCCTGATCGCCGGCGCCTCGGCGGTCGGCATCGGGACGGCGCTCTTCTACGATCCCTTCGTGTGTAAGAAGGTGAACGCGGGGATCGCGGACTATCTTCGCGAGAACAGGCTCGAGAGCGTCAGTGATCTCATCGGAAGCCTGCGCACCGGCCGGGACACCGAGGACGCGCCGGTGTCCGGCTGATAGCCGCCGGGGCGATCAACCGCCGCCTTTACCCAGTCCCGAGTAGTTGTACGTCGGCGCATCGAGCGGCGGCATTGCGGGTGGAGGACCGTAATCGGCTTGCGTGAAGAAGGCTCCCGACAGATCGGCCGGGCCGAGGTAATGCAGCTGAAAGAGACGCCAGCTGAATCTCCAGCCATCCTGCTGCTCCACGAACCGCTCGTAGTATGTGCCGATCGAGGCACCGGGCCGGCCATTCTTGAACCCATTCTGCTCCGTGACGTAGGTTCTGCCGCTCGCCATACCCTTGCCGATTTCCAGAATAGGAGTGCGGAAGGTCATCAATACCCGCTCGAAGTTTGTCATCAGCCGCTCGAGCGTGGCGACGATCTCGGCACGGCCGTGCAATACCATGCCTGCAATTCGCCACTCGGCATCCGTGGTGAAGCAGTCGCCAAAGGCTACATAGTCCTTGCGCCACACCGCATCGACATAGCGCGCGTGCAACTGACGGATCGCAGCTTCGGTAGCGGCAAAGTCTGTCATAGGGGTCACCTCGAGAGTGCAGACACGCAATGGTACAGGGTGCCGGCCGGAACGAGGGCTCGGGCATGAGCGTCGGCGGCCCGTTCGGCTGGCTGGCGGGACCGCCACCGCCACGGGGCTCGGTCGGGCTGGCGGCCTGCGGACGGGACGCGAGATACAGCGCCGGGCTGAGAGCCACGCGGCGCCCGCAGCTCGGCCAGAATGGTCTTGAGGGCCAACGGCCAGGCGCGCACCCAGCAACAGACGTGACCGAATCCGGGGTAGCGCCAAACTCGCGCGGACGGGACTCGCGCGAAGTACTGCTTGACGACCCGAAACGGCACGTTCGTATCGCTGCCGCCGACGAGATCCCACTGCGGCAGGTCGCGCGGCGGAGGCTCCCGGGCCGGATCGAGACTGCCGATGAGCGGCAGATAACCGTGCCATCGCGTCCAGGCAGGGGGGTCGAGGTTGCCCGCGATCGTCACCAGGCCAGCCACATCGGGCATGGTCCGGGCCATGAGGGCGGCCAGAGTCCCACCGCCGCTGTAGCCGACCAGCAGCACCCGCCGGAAGTCATGCGCGGCGGCATATCGGCTCGCAGCCGCCACCAGGCTCGCCACCACCGCCGTCGAATAGCGGCGCGAGGTCCACCAGACCGGTGAGCAAACGGGTTGGCCCTGCAGAGCGAAATAGCATGGGCGCCCGAGATACAGCACCGAGCCGGGAGTCTCGAGCGCGAGATCGAGTGCCAGAGGCACCCGCGGCGTCGGGTCAGCGGAAATGCGGCGGCCGCCGTCGATCCATGGGGAGCCGTCCCCGTCGATGTAGACGATCAAGAGATCGCGCGGCGCCCGGCTGACCGCGAAAGCCCTGAGCTCGAAAGGGCCACCCCGCAGAACCAACGGGGTCATTCCTCCCTTGCGCGCCAGAGATTCCGCGCGCCGGGCCGGGCTCACGCATGCCGTGAGAGCGAGCGCCATGAGACCGCACGCCAGCCTCATGCCGACTTTGCCCAAACCCATCCCGCGTGCAATGTGCGCCACCTCGAAAAGCCTGTTACGCTCGATCCATCGAATCGCCGGGGGCGGTGGCCACTCGGCCCGCCGCCCGTGTTCCCAGGGACCTGCCGATAATCAATAACGGGAACGAGGTGATGATCATATCGGGGGAGGTCTCCATTGCCGGCTTACCGATCATCGCGGGCGCGAAGACGCTCAGGCGCACCCACTGTCCTGATCCTGCCGGCGGCGCTCCTTGCGCTGATCGGATGGGTGCGCAGCGATCCGGTCGGCGCGCAGAGCGCGAGCAGCGGCAGCCTCCTGACAATGGTCAATACGCTCTCGAGTGAGGGAGTCTACCAATTCAATGCGCTCGACCGGCAAGCGGCGATCGCCAATGACACGGCATTCGCCCAACTGCAGCCGCTCTGCGCCACGATCGCCCCCACCGCATCGCCGCCGTCCCCGTCCTGCTCCGGTCCGACCTTGAACCTCTTCGATCGCTTGCGCGAGCTCGAAGACAACGCCAACGAGCTCCTGCACAGTGCAGGCGAGACCCAGTACAGCCTGCGGCTGGACCCGAGTGGCATGGCCAACGCGCTGCAGTGGACCGCACCCGAGGAATTCGCGGCCCAGGGCTCCCTCGCCACCCGCTTCGCCAACAGCCAGGCCTCTCTGCTCGCCGACCGCTTCGCGGCGCTGCGCCTGGCGAGCCAGGGGATTCCCCTGGCGGACGCGAGTCTCTGGCAGTCCGGCGATTCCGGCGCGCTCGGCGGCGCGGCGGGGTCCGACGGCGAGTCGGCCTCGTTTGGCCGATGGAGCGCCTATGTGAACGCGGGCTACGGCTCCGGCTCGAAGGACCCGACCGTCTTTGAGGACGCCTTCTACTTCGACGACACCCAGATCTCCGCCGGCGGCGACGTGCGCCTGTCGGACGTTCTGGTCATGGGCGTCATGGCGGGGCACATCGAGAAGCGCGTCGATTTCAATTCGAGCGAGAGCATCGTCGACGGCAGCATCCGGGGCAACGGCCAGAGCGTCCTCGCCTATGCGCAGCTCTCGTGGCGGGCCGCCTATCTCGACCTGGCAGCGGGCATGCAGCACATGACCCTGGATTCGATCCGAAAGATCACCTATCCCTCGAACAACCCGCTCATCCCCTCGGTCGATGAGACCTCGTACAGCGACACCGGGGCGACGTCCTGGATCGGCACACTCGGCGCCGGGTACACGCTCCAGTACCGCGGATTCTCCGCGAACCCCTATCTCAACGTTCAATTCGTGAATACCCGCATCAGCGGCTTCACCGAGTACGACGGCAGCGGGTTCAACATCGACACGCCGTCCCGGACCCTCCAGTCGCTCGAGGCCGATCCCGGGTTGAAGCTCGAGTACGTGCTGCTCAACCGCCTCGGGGTGCTCATTCCCTACGCCTATGGGGAGTATCGCCGCCAATTCCGCGACGGGTCACGGGACATCGCTTCCAGCTATGCCGCGGGCACTGGCGGAGCCGACTTCAATCTGCCCACCGATGCGGCTCCCCGCCACTACTACGTGATCGGCGGTGGCGCGTCGGCGGTCCTGAAGCATGGCGTGCAGGGGTTCGTTCAGTACCTGCAGGTCCTCGATTACCAGAATTACAGCGATCACGTGATCTCCGGCGGGATCCGCCTGGAGTTCTGACGGCCGGATCGCGCGGGGAGACGGTCGTGTGTACGCTCTCGAGAGCCCTTGCGGCAGTGCTCACATTCACCGCGCTGACGATCAGCGGCTGCGGTGGGTCGGGTATCGGCGGCCAGAGCAGTGTTGCCCCTGACGCAGTGATCACCCTCATCGGACAGCAACCGAGCGCCGCGTCCGGCACGAGCCCGATGACCGTCTCCGTCCGCTCGGGAGCGGATGTGGTCATGTCAGCGAAAGACAGCGACGGACGCGGTGTGGCGCTCGAGAGCTTCCAATGGACGCAGACCGGCGGTCCCTCTCTGCCTGGCCCGCCCGATCCGCGCGCGCTCCTCTACACCACGGCCAACACGGTGGATTTCCGGGCTCCCGACGTCGCCGCCGCCACCACCCTCAGCTTCCGGCTGACGGTCACCAACGCCCAGAACACAGCCTCCACCGCGGATATCGACGTGACCGTCGAGCCCGGTCTCGATCCGGATGAGTTTCTGAGTCCGCCCACGGCTCCGCACCGATTCACCGTCGCGGTCGTCACGTCTCAGGGGCTCAGCGGACTCCCGGCCGACGTTCCGGTCTGTGTCAGCGTGTCGCGCCAGATACATTACCTCGACCGCAGCGGCAACGAGCAGACGATCAATCTGCCGCAGGCCTCCTCTCTCGAGGCCAATGCCACCTGGTCAGCCGCGCTGGGCGGCGCGGCCGCAACATCAGGCGGCACGACGAACGTGCAGAGCGCGGTCGACTCCTACACCAACCCGCGCGTGGTGTTCGAGATCCCCTCCTTGAACGATCAGTACCTGTTCGCAAGATTCAATCAGCCGGTCCCGGGCGACACCAGCGCGCAGCTCGACGCTCTCATGGCGCAGCAACTCGTGCCGGCGGACGAGGACTCCGCCAGTCTCGAGCTCACCCTCACGGCGACGCCCGGCTCGTGCGACGGCACGCTCACGGCGCCGGATCTCGGTGGCAAGAGTCTGATCGTCGCGGTCCTCGACTCCTCCGGCAAGGTGGCGCTGCAGAGCGCCCCGGCCGCTCCCGGGGCGCCGGCGGTGCTGAGCCAGGACGCCAGCGGGGCAACGTTGACGTCCGACGGACTGCTCGGCGCGCTGACTCCAGCCAACTCGTCGGCGCAGATCCAGACCTTGGCTTCCGCGGACGCGTACTACCAGGCGATCGACCCCCTCGGGATCGAGACGACGCTTCAGGGATGGCTGCAGGCCAACTGCTTCGATCCAAATGCCTCCGATTACGGCGTGAGCGCGGCGGGGAGCAATGGAGCGCATGCCGTCTACACCAACAATTTTGATCTCGGTTTCGGCCGTGACATGTACGTCATCAGGTGCGCCGCCGATCACACGGACAGCGCCACCGGGACCGTCACCGCGCACCAAGGTGACCTCGCGGCCATCGTCTTCAACTATCCCTCGCTCGAGCTCGCCGTGCTCAGACAGAACCCGATCAACGGCGTTGCGATGGAGTGGAGCGCCGCGGAGGACGGTTCCAACCCCGGTCAACGATTCACCAAGTTCTACATCTTTGCGCCCGATGACCGCACCGGCGTCTTCAAGCGCATCGCGGGGGCGAACTTCGATCACCGTGGCGTGAAGTCCGTTCCCGGAGCGTGCACCGTATGTCACGGCGGGACCCTGCTGTCACTGCCGGCCGGCTTCGCGGCCGGATCGGCGTATCCGGTCATCCAAGACCCGACGTCCGCGACGGCATGCACGGCGGGGAACTCGACGGGGTGTCTCCCGCCGGGCGACGTGGACGCGGCATTCCTGCCCTGGGACATGGCATCGCTCCTTTTCTCCGACACCGATCCCTCGTTCAAGGGCAACCTCGTAAGCGGCTCAAGCGCCACGCAGGCCGCCGAGCAAGCGGCCATCAAGCAGCTCAATACCTTCGTCTACGATACTTACCAGCCCGAGATGGAGAACGTCGGGGGTGCCACCGTCGACCGGTTCGCTGCCGGCCGAGCCCTGATCGAGCAGTGGTACGGCGGGCCGGGACTGCCAAGCGCCACGTATTCCGACGCAGGCACTCCGCCCGGCTGGCAGACGTCCTCCACCGCGGCGAATCTGTACCACAACGTGTTCGCCCGGTACTGCCGGGCCTGCCACACGCAGAATCCCAACCCGAGCGTGCAATTCTCCGGTTTCGGTGTTCTTCCAGGCGACGGTTACCAGAGCTTCATCGACGAGTTCTCCAGCTCCGGCCTCGGGAAGCGCTATGTCTTCCAGGACACGTTGATGCCCGATGCGCGGCTCCCCACCGACAGGTTCTGGGTCAACGAGAAGGGGGGCACCAGCGCCGCGACGACACTGGCAGTCGCCGTGCAGCAGGCCACCGGGGAGACGGATCTGCTCGGACCGGATCAAAGCGCGGTGCCGACAGGTCAGCCCGTCGTCCGCTTCACGGTAAACGGCGCATCCGCCAACCCGGCGACCGGCGCATTTGGCGCCGCCCGCTTTGCCGGCGCGCGGATCGACTCCACCGCCAGCTACTTCATCGCCAAGTACGACTGGTCGCTTTGTCTCATCCCGACACCGGGGTCCGCGTGCGCGAGTCAGCCGCTGGCCGGAAGCACGACCGCCGATCCGGGCTTCGATACGAGCCAATACGGCAATTACCAGCTGACGCTCAGCGCGACCAACGATGTCGGCCAAAGCGTAACCCGGACGTACGAGATCGACGTCGCCAATACCGTCCCGCAACCCTCGCAGGTCACCGATTGCCCCTCGGGCCTCAGCGCCCCTTACAGCTCCTCGAGCCCGGGCTCGGCGATCACCATCGAGGTCTCGACGTGTTTCTCCTCTTTCGGTGATCCGCCTTACACGCTCCAAGTCTCGACCGGCGGCGCCACCTACGAGTCGGCCGTGACCGGCTCCTCCCTTCCCTGGAATGCGACCGTGGTTCCGGGCACGCCGCAGCTCGACTCGAACGGCCGAAACACCACCATCCCGACCATCAGCTTCAATCTGAACCCGAGCGCCACGGGCAACGCCACCGTGTATTACGAGCTCTGCGACACGGACGAGATCTGCGCGACCGGCAATGCCACGATCGCCCCCGCTGCCTCACTGAGCGTCAATCCGGCTTCGTTCGTGGCTTATTGGTTGCCGTCCGCATTCAACTCATCCAATTCGACGTCCGGGACGATTGCCGTTCCACCTTCCGGGGTGGCCATCAATACCGGCCCCGCGATGTCGCTGAGTGAACTGCAGAGCGATCTGACTCTGAACGTACCGAGCTCGGCGGCCGTCACTCTTGCGTTCGGCCCGCTGCCATCCGGCACCGGGTCTCTATCGGCGAACGCACTGTCGGGAGATCCATCGAGCCTGCTCAGTCAGGTAGGGTCACTGACGTACGCCCCGCCTTCCGGCTTCGTCACCTGCGACGTGAACGGAAACGATCTGGCCACGGGCACCGGCACGTGCACGAGCGCCGTATCGTCCACCGATACCCTGAGCTCGAGCGGGTTCTCGAGCTCCAGCGCCACCGTTTCGGTGGATGTACAGGCGCTGACCAGCTTCTCGCGCACGGATCAGCGCGCGCCATCGCAACTCGACGTCTACTCCGGAGTTCTCGCGACCTGCGACAACTCCGGTTGCCACGCCGGCGGCGGGGGTGGTGGCACGGCGATCTGGAGCTACGACTCAGGGAGTAACACCAACACGTACAACAGCATTCTCAGCGCCGTCGGCAGCGGCTCGACCAGCATCATCGTGCCCGGATCGCCCGATTCGAGCCAGTTCTACCTGGCTCCGTGCACGAGCACGGATACGGCCGCCCAGGGCCTCGGAATGTATCAGGTGTTCGCCTCCAGCTCGAGCGAGTGTCAGATTCTCTTCCAGTGGATCCTCGAGGGCGCCCCGAACGACTGACGGAGCGGCCGGGCCGGCCGGCGATCACTCCGCGGGCGCTGCGATGACCAGGTGTCCCGCGACCGGCTCACCGCGCTCGTAGCGCAGCACCGCCTCCGAGAGCTCGATGACACGGAGCCGAGCTGCCGCCAAAATGGCCTCGACGTGAGTGCGCGCGTGTTGATATCGGCCGTGCGGTCTCAGCGCAAACGGCTGCCGCGTGGCTTCGTCCTTCAATGCCTCCAGAGAGCATGCAAAGCGGCCCCCCGGCGCGAGGACATCTCGAACGCGGCCGAAGACCTCCGCCAGCTCGCCAAAATAGCAGAGCACGTCGGCGGCCATTGCGACGTCGAATTTTTCGCCGCAGGCCGCGAGCCACTGCGTCAGCTCCGCGCAGTTCAGCTGGTCGTACACACCTCTCCCGGCGGCCTGGGCGAGCATCTTGGAGGAAAGATCCACGCCGATCAGCCGACCGGCGAGCGGCCGCAGCAGCGGGCCGCAGAGGCCGGTCCCGCAGCCGAGGTCGAGGACCGCGAGGCGCTCGCGGCGCTCGATTCCGGCCGCTCTGCCCAGAGCCTCACGGAGCAGCTCCGGAGCGCGGTACCGCAGCCGCCCGAGACTCTCATCGAACGAGTCGGCGAAGTCATCGAAAGTCGAGCGGATGAAGCCGTCCGACGCCCGCTCCGGACGCCCGGCGCCGCCGAGCGCTGCCAGCATGTGCACCGGGATCGGATCCTCGGGATCGGCCTCGTGCCAGCGAGTGTAGAACTCGAGCGCCTCCGCCGGGCGGTCGAGCCTGTAGAGGAGCTGTCCGAACGGAATCGCGACGCTGCGCATGCGCGGAGACAGCTCGAGCGCGCGCTTCCACGCCCGGGCCGCCTCCTCGTTGGCCTCACGCGCTCGCAGCGTGGTGCCTAGATTCGCCCAGGCGTTGACGAACTGCGGATTGAGCTCGAGCGCGCGCCGATAGCATTTCTCGGCGCGCTCCAGGTCGCGCTCCTGATGATACGCGATCCCGAGATTGCTCCACGCATCCACGTACTCGGGGTCGATCTCGAGCGCCTGCACCATGAGCGGGATCGCTTCGGCGTTGCGCCCCTGATGGGTGCGCAGAAGTCCGAGAAAGTGCAGCGCCGAGGCGCTGCGCGGATGATCGGCGAGATAGTGCTGGTATCCGGACTCCGCGAGCGCGTGATCGCCCGCGCGATGCTGCGCGATGGCCACGCGCAGCAGCTGCTCCGCCGCGGTCTGAGAGGTCATCTCACGACCCGAGCTTGCGCGGGATGAAGAAGAAATCGCCGAGGTCATCACCCGCGGCGCGGATGGCTTTCAGCTGCGGCACCTCATCGACGTGCAAGCCCGCTTCCTCCGCTTTCATCTTCGCCTTGATCTCCGTGTAGAGCGCCGGCGTCGAGAGGATCTGGCCGTTCGACTTCAGCACGTCGATGAACGCGCGGGCGAACACCGAGTCGCCGTGCCCCCCCGCATCGAGAACCGGCTCATCGCCTCCGGAGGCGATGAGGAGGCGCGAGCGCTTTGGAAGCTTGTACTTCACGTAATCCATGGTGAGGTGCGTCTCGGTGCCGAAGATGTTGACTCCGGGATCGGAGGAGAGAAGCCCCGCATAGCAGGAGTCGGCGACGACCAGGATGCGCTTCGCGGGCAGCCGCGCGAGGTGCGCCGTGACCTGCGAGTTCGGAACCCAGAATGTGTCATTGGGCGGACGGTTGGCGTTCACCGGCAGCCAATATCCGACGTCGCTGTAGGCATTCTTGAGCTGGGTACCGTGGCCGGCGTAATAGATGAGCAGATTATCGTTGGGCCGCAGCACCCGATCGAGATCGTTGAGCGCCTGCAACATGGTCACGTCGTTGGCATCATCGATCACCTTCACGGTGAACCCGTACTTGTCCTTGAGCAATTTGGCGATGCGCTCGGCGTCGGTGTGAGGGGTCGCGAGGGGCGGCAGGACCTGATAGTCCTGATCGCCGATCACAAGCGCATAGTAGCGGCCGAAGTCGACGCCCTTGACGAGGCGCTTCTGCGCATCGAGGTCGAGGGGGATGATCGGCTTCGTCTCGATGGCGCCGCGGGTCTGCGACGGCATCCGCGCGAGCTGCGCGGCACTCGAGCGGCGTTCCTCCTGCAGGCGGCTGATCCAGGCACGAAGAGTCTTGACCTCATCATCCGAGTGCGCGCTGCTCGCGGCGGACTTGCGGGCGCGCCGCTCGAGATCTTCGAGCTGCTGCTCGAGAAGGGCGATCTGCTGGTCCTTCTCCGTAATCACCTGCTTGAGCTGTCCGCGCAGCCGGCTCTCCTCGCGGCGCGCCGCCGAGGCGTATATCACGTTGTCCGCCGGGATGCCCCATGCCTTGCGGTAGAGGTTGAGCGCCTTGAGCCGGTTCTCGGGAACGCCGAGCCCGCGCTCGTACAGCGTGCCGAGGTTGAAGAGCGCAGGGCCGTAACCCTGGTCGGCGGCCTTCTGGTACCAGATCGCAGCCGCGGCGTAATCGGGTGAGGTGCCGAGTCCCCGCTCGAAGATCTCACCGACGTAATTCTGGGCCTTGGCGTTGCCCGCCTCGGCCGCGCCCATCCAGACCTTGAGCGCCGACTTGTAGTTGGCCCGGTCGTAAGCGACGTACTCTCCGCCACGGATCCGGCAGTTGGCCGCGGTCGTGTGTATCGGGCGGCGCGCCGTGATGTAAGTGGTATCGCCGAGCTGGCGCACCTGGCCCGGCAGCAGGCAGTCGACGATCTCCAGATCCGCCATCGTCTCCATGCCCTGCCTCGCCGCGACCGCGTTGCTCGAGCCGCCGACCATGGGCCCTGACCCCTCAGACGCGCAGGCGGTCAGCAGACAAACCGCGGCGAACAGTGAAGTCGCGCGACACAGGTCGCGCATACCACCCCGTGGGCCGCCCGCGCGGCGACTGGCTTTGGAGTTCATCAGCTACTTTCCTCCCGCATTCCGGATGGCGCTCTGCATCGGACCATAGCTCGCATAGAAAGGGCTCTTGGCCCGAAATAGCCTCAATTGCCGCAATGCCCGCCGCCGGTCGGGCATCTTCGAGAACCAGCCGATCGCATAGCCCGCCGCAGTTTCCAGGCCGTGGACCGCCTCGGGGTCCTTGGGATGAAGCTGGTAGGCCTCGGCGAAGTACTCGGCCGCATCGGCGCTGGCGGTGATGTCACCGCTGCTGCGCAGATACGCGAGAGACGCATCACCGTCGCGGATCTTCTCGTGGAACTGCCGTTGCACGGCGAGCGGCAGTCTGCTGAGCGGCACCGCGGGCAGAGACTGCAGATAGCTGCGATACCCCAGGCCGCCCGCGGTCAGCACCAGCACCCCGACCGCGCCGAGCAGTGCCTTCTGGACCGGTGGCACACCCTGTAGTCGGCGCAGGAATACGCTCGCATCCTGTGGACGATGGGCAGGATCGAAGGCAAGAGCGCTCTCGATCGCCCGCGCCTCACGGAGCTTGAGCCCCTTCAGCGCGGGACGCTGGACGCCCGCTCTCTGCGCCTCGAGAGCCCCCATACGGCGGAACGGATGGGCGCCGCTCAGCAACTCGAAGGCAACGATCCCGAGAGCGAAGACATCCTCCGCGGTGCTCGCCGGCTGGCCCGTGAGCGTCTCGGGGGCCGCGTAGCTCAGGGTATAACCCTGGAACCCGGCATCATCGGCATCGTCATCAGGTGATGCGCCCTGCCCGGAGGCGGCCTTCGCCGCGCGGGCAATCCCGAAGTCGAGGATCTTCGGAGTGCCCTCGGCCGTCAGGAACACGTTGGCCGGCTTGAAGTCACAGTGCACGATCCCTTTGCGGTGGGCATAAGCGAGTCCCTCGGCCATTCCGCGGATGATGGGCAGCGCCTGGCTGCGGGGCAGCCCGCCTGCTCCCGACTCGCGGATGAGGCGATCGAGCGGCCGCCCTTCGAGCAGCTCCATGGCGATGAAAGCGCGCCCCGAGACATCGTCGCGGTCGAACACGTGGACCGTGACGATGTTGGGATGCGCGAGCTTCTGAGCGCGCGCTGCCTCCCGGTGCATGGCGATGAAGGCATCCGAATGCCCTTCGAAATCGGCATTGAGCACCTTGACGGCCACGAACGGATTGCGGTCGCGGGCCTCCTCTCCCAGCAAATCCTTCGCTCGCCAGACCTGGCCCATGGCGCCCTGGCCGATCAGGCGATCGAGCAGATAGCGGCCGCGCAGGCGATAGCCCTCGCCGAAGACTGGCGCCGAACGCGCGCCAAGTGTTGTGCGGATCCGAGTCATATCGTCCGCGGTCGCCGCCGGAGCCGGGCCGCGCATCCGGGTTTCGTCCTGCGCCTGCGGCGAAGGCTCGACGCCGGGAGTGATGCGCAGGCGCGTCTCGGTGCCCTCGGAATGATCAGTCGTCATGCGCTATCCGGATGTCCACGATGACGGCGGTCACATTGTCCCGAGCGCCGGCCCGGCATGCCGCCTGGATGAGCGCCTGGCTGGCTTGCGCCGGGGTGCCCTCCCCGAGGAGCCGACCGAGCGTGGACAGATCGAGGGCACGGTACAGTCCGTCGCTGCAGAGAAGGAAGCGGTCGCCGGGGTCGACGGTGCCGGCCGCGCGATCGAGCTCGAGCACATCGTCACCCCCCACGGCACGGGTGATCTCGCCCTGAGCCGACGAAGCGGTGGCGGAGTGCTCGGCTGCCGGCTCTGCGGCAACGGAGTGGTCCCGAGTCAACTGAGTGAGCGCGCCTTCATGTCGCAGGTACGCTCGACTGTCGCCTGCCCAGCAAACGGCCCACTCGCTGCCGCGAACGGCGAGCGCCACGACCGTGGAGCCGCTGATGTCGCCGCCGCCAACACCCAGCGCGGAGCGGCGCAGATCGTCATTGACCCGGCTCAGCATCACGTCGATCGATTGCAAGGTGGCATTGAGGGCTGCGGTGGGCTCGAGCGCATTGAGCGCATCGACGACCATGCGGCTGGCCACGTCGCCATCGCGATAGCCTCCCATTCCATCAGCCACGGCCCAGACGCGGTTGCTGTCGCAGAGCAAATAGGCATCCTGATTATGAGACCGCACGGGTCCCGAATCGGTTGCGCCGGCGCTCACGATCGAGATCTCGACCGGTGCCTCGCTCCAATTCCGGTCGCTCGGCCGCGACGCGACCTCGCCATCCCAGCAGCCGCCCTCCCATGTCCCCGCGAGGAGCGCCGAGAACGACTCCGGGCGTGGCAACGACCGAGTGAGCAGCACACAGGGCTCAACATGCTGCGAGCCATCCGTCCACCACATCGCCAGTGGACGAAGCGCCCCGTGAGCCACCGCCATGAGCGGCGGCGCGAGGGCCGAGGGCAGCTCGCCGCTGGAGCGCGCGGGCCAGTGCCATTGCGCCGAGCCTGCCGGGAATGCGCGCGGAGCCGGCAATCCGTCGAGGCCCGCGAGCCGCTCGGCCGTGGCGGCCAGCGCGGCATCCAGTCCCTCCAGATCGAGGTTGGACTCCTCGAGCGCCTGCGCGCAGAGCGTCTCGACATCACTGAACCACTGCGCCGCCGCCATCGAGAACGCGAGCGCCGGCGTGCCCGCGGGCACCGCCGTCAGCACCGTCAGGGGAAAGTAACGGCCGACTCGATCGACGCTCGGCAGCAGCACCCCGGCATAGCTCATCGGCCCGGCGATGCCGTCCGAAAGAAAGAACCGCCACATCGGACTCGTCAGGTAGCAATCGAGCCATCGATCGGCGAGTTCACTCTGACTGGATGTCAGGCAGCGCTGCAGCCATCCGTCCCACGTCTCCAGAAATTCCTCTGCCACCCGCCGCGTCAGGAAGTCGCCATGGCTGGGCAGCTTCCCGTAAAAACCAACTACGGCACCCGACACGATTTCGCTCTCCAGCTCTACCCGCCGCAGCGGAAGCCGCGAAGGACGTTCTGACCAAACGGATTGATCGCGGAGCTTGCTTCGAAGCGCAGGCTGGCCGCTCGCCCCCCCGCCTGCACCGTCACGAGATACTTGAGCGGTGTCTGCTGTTGGACCGTTGCGGCGTCGAGCAGCCGAAAGAGCGCCCAGGGCCCCTGGTACGCGCGGTAGGGCCCGGAGCCCCCGGCTTCCTCGAAGAGGATCGACGCCTGTCCCGGTGCCGGTCCCGGCCAGACGAACGGCTGCGCCACCAGAGGGCCATGGCGGTATTCCAGCTTCTGGCCATCGATATCCACCTCCAACCGGCGCACCGAGGCATCGAGGGACTCCGGCGTCACCGTGAATCGCGCGGACGGCAGCTGGCTGCCGGGAGGGAAGAAGACCTGTCGGATCCGATCGACTCGCTCGAACTGCCGTAGCAGGGAGTGCGAGCCGATCCCCCCCGCGCCCCGCCGCCAGCGCCACGGGCGGCTCGACGTGTCCACCAGCGGACGGAGATTTTGTTGAAAGAAGGCGTCGAACACGCCGCCGGGGCCGAAGAGTCGCGCGAAATCGGCGATGGCGACATCGCTCGAGCTGCCGGGCGAGAACGGATAGCGCCCGGAGATCAGCTGTCTGCACTGCGCGGCGACATCGGTGCGGTAGCGCCTCGCCAGCTCCTCGCCCGCCTGCGCCTTGGCGACCGCCTCTCCCTTGCTGCCGATCTGCGCCACGATGCCCGAGACCGGCTGCGGCAGCTGCAGCGCCGCGACCCGAAGCTGCTCGAGCGCATTGGCCTGTGCGCGGGAGGCAACCGCGGACAGCGCATTGGTATCTCCGAGGCCGCTGCCGATCCCGGCGAGCTGCTGTTGGATCTGGGCGATCGCCTGAAGGGTCTGATCGATCGGTGCCCCGCCCGGGGGCCCTTCGACCAGCTTCTGGATGGCCGCGAAATGTTGGGTGACGCGCGCCCCCGGCCGCTGCGCGGCGGGTGACGCGCCGAAGGTCTGCTCGAGGGCCGCGAGCTTTCCGGCGATGGCCGCCTTCACCGAAGCCGCGCGCGGACTCCTGGCGGCGGGCTTGAGCAGATCGGTGTTGTCGGCGGCAATCACCAGGAGCCGCTTGAGCGGCGAAGTGGGACCCGAGAGCAGGGCCATCATGTCGGAAAGCTGTTGCGGGCTCGTGGCAGGACGCGGCTCGATGTCGGCGAGCAGCCCGTCCCAGTATCGGATGTAATGGTCCTCGTAGATCTGCATCATGCCGTCGGCGAGCTTCGGCAGATCGGCCGCGGAGGCGACGCCCGGCCCGAGCACCCAGCTCTCTTCAATGAAGTCCTTGGCGACTTCGTACTTGCCGGTCGTCGCCACCTCGTCGAACACCTTGCGCGTGTAGAGCGCCGGTACCGGCTGCGACAGCGGGGCGCCGCTACGGCGCATGAAGACGCTGGTTCCGCCGAGCCCGATCTGCTGATCGAGGTGAATCTCGTCACGGGTGTCACCCGCATAGCTCAGTTTCAGGCGGCTGTACATGAGCACCGGGAGCGATGCCTGGCGCAGTGAGGTACGCGCCTGCTCGATGAGCTGGGTATCGAGCGCCACCGGCTGCACGCGATCCGGATCAGCGAGCAGCGCCGCCAGATGCTGATCGAGGCGCTCGAGCGTCGAGTCATCGAGCTCCTCCCGGCTGCGCCAGACATGGTCGCCCATGAACTGCAATTGCGCGGGGACCAGCCGGTTCGGCGAGCCCAGCATGAGATACGCCTTCAGATACTCGTACAGCTTCTCTGGATCGCCGGCCAGCCGGCTCATCCGGTCATGGAAGGCGCTCGCCAGGGCCGGTGCGACGGTTGCGTTGAGCTCCCGCAGATACGCGTCGTGAGCCGCGCCGTAGATCGCGTCCGCCTGACCAAGCCCGAAGCGCATGGAGAGCGGCACTCCCTTGCCGTCGCGACCGGATGCCAACTCCACGGCGCGATAGGCATCGAGGCGGGGTAGATCCGCCACTACATTCGCCGGGGCCGCCGGCGGCAGGCTCGAGATCGGCTGCGCGGCTGCGGCGACAGCCGTCAGGTATGCACGATTTCGGCCATAGCTGACGATCAGGGCCAGGAGAAGCAACACAGTGGCAGCCAGGGCTGCGATGTACGCCCCGGCCTGAACGAGCCCCTGACGGACCTCCGCCAAACGGTTGACGCCCGCGAGCCCGCTTTCCCGGAAAACGACATCGCTCAGCAGCCGCTGAATGAAAAAGGCCTTGCCGCGGTCCGTGGAGGGAGGGACTGCCTTCACGCCGAGTCCGAAAGTACGCGCCAACGCTCCGAGCATGCGATCGATCGGCGTGCCCTCCTGGGTGCCGCTCGTGAGATACACGCCGCGGAGCCAGAATCCGCCCTCGAACGCGCCCGCTTCGAAGGTCTCGCTGACGAACGACTCGAGCGCGCGCCTGACGCCGGCGACCTGCCGTGGAAAGCCGAAGATGAGCCCGCGCCGCTGCACGTCCCGCTCCGCCTGCAGCCGCGCCAGCATGCGCGCATTCAGCCGCTCGAGCAGTGCGTCGAGTTCCGCCGGGAGCGCCTGGGCCGCGGTCCCGGCGCGGGAGCGCTCGAGCGGGAAAGTGGTACCGAGCACTTGCGCGCGGCCTTGCTGCGGCAGGTCATCGAAGAATTCATCGAAGCCGGCCAGCAGGTCGGCCTTGGTAAGCACCAGATAGACAGGCAGCTCGACCCGCAATTCGCGGTGGAGCTCATCGAGCCTCTCACGCACCGCGGCCACATGCCGCGCGCGCTCCGCATCCGACTGGGTCGCGAGGTCCGCGAGGCTCATCGCCACGAGCACTCCGTTGATCGGGCGCCGCTTCCTGAACTTGCGCAGCAGACCGAGGAATGCCTTCCAGCCGGCAGCATCGCTCGCCTGATCGGAGTCCTGGGTCGTATAGCGGCCGGCGGTGTCGAGGAGGATCGCCCGGTCGGTGAACCACCAGTCGCAATTGCGTGTCCCGCCGACGCCGCGCAGCGCCTCCTTGCCGAACTTCTGCGCGAGCGGGAAGTTGAGGCCTGAGTTGACGATGGCCGTGGTCTTGCCCGCGCCCGGCGGACCGATGATGATGTACCAGGGCAGATCGTAGAGGCTCGTGCGTCCCTTGCGTGACTGGCGCAGCGCTTCGACGGCCTCCTCGAATCGCTGTTGCATCTGACGTACATCAGCCGAGGCGCGCGCCGCGGCCGGATCGGCCTCACGAGCCATTTGTCCCGCGAGGTGATTTGCAGCGCGCGCGGCGGAGAGCTTCCGCCACGCGATCCGCGCTCCCCAGACGGCGAAGAGCAGCGCGATGAGCACTACTCTCGCGGACGGCGGTGCGAGCGGCGGGTAGCCGGCGAACGAGAGGTACGGGCCGCCGAACCAGATGACCCCGGACAACAGGATCAGGCCGAGCAGCAGCCAGAGCCACCGCTTGCCGAGGAGGGTCTTCATCGTGGCGGCACCTGCCAGCCGTCGGTGCTCGGCAGGTAGATGATTTCCACCCTCCGGTTGCGAGCTCGATTCTCGGGCGTATCCTGGGGCAGGTAACGCGGCTGACTCGAGCCGACGCCCTGCCACTGCACCCTGCCGAAGTCGGTGATCTCAGGCCGCATCAAATCCGCGACCGTCACCGCGCGCGCGCGCGACAGCTGGTCATTGTCGGCGTACCGGAGCGAGTGCACCGGCAGGTCGTCCGTGTGTCCGACGATCACGATTCTCCCGGGAAGCTGGTTGAGCGCCTGCGCGATCTTACGCACCGTGGGGGCGAGACTCGAGTTGAGCCTGGCGCTCGCCGAGGCGAAAAGATCGGTCGCGGTCAGGGTGATGACCGTCTTGCCGCCGAGATCCTCCACCGTCAGGAGCCCGCGGGCGATCTGCGGTGCGAGCAGCTGCTGCAGCCGCGTGGGCGGACTCGGGGTCGCCGCGTAATCCACCGTCACGGCCGGAGCGGCGAGCGCGGCCTCGATCGGCCGGGCCTGGGCGTCGAGCCGGACGCGAAGCGCCGAGAACGTCACGAACACCACGGCTGCGCCGGCGGCCGCGACCGTCCACCAGGGAACGTAGCGGACGACCGGATTACGGCGGTCATCCGCTCCCTGCCACCGCGGTGAGAGATCCTCGTCGCGAAGCCGGCGGCGCTCACGGATCACACCGTAGAGATCGTGCTGCAGGCGCGAGAGCTCGAGGGCACCCTTCGGATCATGGCGGTACTTGCCCTCGTACCCGAGCGCGAGGCAGACATAGAGCAGCTCGATCAGGCTCAGGTACCGCGCCGGATCGGCCTGCAGTCGCTTCACGATCTCGAAGAATTTCTCGCCTCCCGAGACCTCCTTGTGAAAAATCACGAGCAACGACTGGCTTGCCCAGTCGCCCTGCGCGCCCCAGGGCGTGTTGAGCACCGCGGAATCGACGAAAGTGCAGAGAACGTACCGGGCAACGAGCGCGTCGTCGCGCGATACACCGGATGAGCGGAGTCTCTCGTCGAAGGAACGAACTTCCTCGACTGCCTGCTGCCGCAGAGTGGGAATGCTCGCCTGCTCGACACTCGTCGCGAGCCGCGCGGCAAGGATCAGGAGGGGCGCGGCAGCCTGCAGCACGGGATTGTCCGTTCCGCCGAGAAACTCGTTCAGATCGGCGGCGGACGCTTCGACCGGCGGGGCCGCGGCGGCGCTGGCGAGAGGCCGCTGGCCCGCGGGTGGAGATGGGCTCGATGGCGGAGCAGCGGGCGCGGCGCGCCGGCCCGCTCCCGGTCTGGGCCGCATCAATGTCCCATCGGGAGGTGTCGACGAACCGTCTGGCGTGTGTTCTGACATCAGACGCTACCCTCGGATGGCCCACAGCTCCATGGCCAGGCCGGGGAAGGTCTCCGGGACGTGGACGGCAATGCCGCCGGCTGCGGCGAGCTCGCGGAACTTGGGGCTCGACCGGTCGAGCTCGAAGTAGCTGAAGCCGGCGTGAAACGGGATCTGCCGCGGCACCACCGAGAGCGGCTGCAGCGGTATCCCCGGCAGATGGTCGTTCACCAGCTTGGCGATGCTCTCGACCGTCGCAAGCGTGGCCTGCGAGGGGAATCCGCGTCGGAGTGTGTCAGCCGGGACGTCGGCGCGGGCCGCGAGCACGAATGCCGCGCTCTCGAACAGCGACCTGTCGTTCACCACGCCGACGAAGATGTTGAAACGCTTCTTCTCGAGCGGGATGGGAACCGCGTTCTGCTCGAGGACGACACTGAGCGAGGCGCGCAGCGCCGCGATGAGCGGCTCGTACCCGGCCTGCAGGTCTTCGTGCCGATATCCGGGTAGCTTTCCCGGACGGCGGCTCGTCATCGTGAGCGTCGCGAGATCGCCCGCGATCTCCAGACAGAGCCGGTAGAGATCCTCCGGATGCAGGAGACGGCTCGATACGTAGTGGTCGATCACCGGCTCGTAGCGGTTGACCGTCTGCAGCATGAGAAAATCCGCGATCTCGGCGGCTCCCCCGCGGCTCGTCGCGACGGCCCGCGCCGCCAGTGCCTCGCCCCGCTGGTGCAGCAGACCCTGCAGCTCGGTGAGAAAGGTGGCGAGCGGCAGTGCCCGATGGGCATTGAGGACAGTGGGAATGAATCGCTCGTCCAGAACCACGACACGGTCGGCGCGGCACTCGCGGATGCGCGCGAGCGGAACGCACGCATAGTCTTCCCGCGGCTCCGAGGCGAGCAGCAGCCGCGAGCGCAGCGCCGCAACCTCCAATGTCGCCGTCGTGTTAGAATCAGAGGTGACGTCCCGCGACTCGAAGTCTGCCGAGTGATAGCGCACAAGGCCATCGGGCCGGTCCGCGCGGTCGGACTCCCGCGCCCCCTCCTTGCGCAGCGCCACGGCAAGGAAGACCTGCTGGTCGCGCACCTGCGCAGTCAGCTCGATCGGCGAGGGCAAGGGGTCGTCGTCCGGCATGGCGAAGGGAGTCCCGTCGGGAAGGACGCCGGCGGCTCGCCGCAGTCCGAGCTTGCCGATGCCGAGCAGGTCGCGCTCGATCTCGATCTCCGTGAACCCCCAGGAATGTGCCCGCAGCTCGCGGCTGCGTCCCTCGACATAGCGCTCGATGTAGCGGGACTGCTGCTGGAAGTGTTGCGGCCTGAGAAACAGCCCTTCCGACCAGACGACTCGATTGTTAGAAGACATGTGCCTGCCTATTCCACGATCGTCACGGCGGACCGCCCGATCCGGATCGTCACTCTATGGGGATGCTTGCGATCGCGCAGCCACTTCCCGGGCACGGGCTCGAGCGCTTTCCACCGGGCGCTCATGATCTGCGTATAGCCCGCGATCGCCGCAATGTAGCGGGCCTGAGGCGGGAGGTTGAGTGGGAGCGTCCGCGTCTCACCCGGGGAGAGCTCGTACTCCTCGCCGTGGACCAGGCTGTCCCCGAGTGTCTTGCGCTCATGGTCCATCAGGGCGAAGTAGCCTGCATTGTTGAACGCATCGGGTTGCTTGAGCTCATAGACGCGCACGACGATGGGAGAGGCGCGGCCCGTCTCGTCCGGATTGACGTTCGGGGCCGCGGATAGCACCGCAGTCGCCATTATGGTCGGCTTCGGCGGTGGCGTGCCGGCGCAACCGGCCAGAGCCCACGCCGCGGCGCCGAGCGCCGCGCTCAAGAGCGCTCTCTTCAAGACCAACGACCCCCTTATTACCCGTCGACCTCAGCCTCGCAGGCTCTTCAGACGCTCGAGCTGCCGCTCGTACGCCTCCGCGAATGCATCGCCGAAGAGCCGCCTGAAAGTATCGTCCGCATCCGTTCCCAGCCGCGAGAAGCGCTCCACGTATAGATCCCAGTTTTTCGCTCTACCCCCGAAACCGAGCAGGCCGCCTCGGCCGGCGGACCTGTCGAACTCCTGCTCGAGCCCCTTGGGCTCGAAGCTCCGCAGCATCGATTCGAACGCGACGCGCAACCCCTCGAGCATCGCGATCTGGTGGCTGCGGATGTCCGCAAATGCATCCTCGAACGCCTGCACGGTCGGCAGGTAGCCCGGGTTGCGTTGCACCAACAGCGTATGCAAGGCGCTCTCGACATTGGGAGAGAGCTTGAGCGGGTTGTTCTCCTTCGCCTGAACGCGGGTGAGCGGCAGGCGAAACCGGGATTTGATCTCGGCGCGCGCCTGCAGGACCTCCATGACACCTTGCACGACGATGCGCAGCACTTGCCCGAGCTCCCGCTGTGTTTCGGGCGATAAATCCCGATCGGCGAGCCCGGCGCCACGGAGCAGCTCCACCAGATCGACGGGCAGAGCGGAGGGTTGTGGCACTACCGGCGCCGTGCGGGCAGGACCGTTCGGCGCCGAGGCCATGGCGGGCCGACCCAAGGGCGTAGCGGCGGCCGGCCGCTCAGGGTCCGCCAGGGACCTGGCCGAGGCGGACTCGGAGCGCTCCCGTGACGCACTCCGCGGCCGCGGCACCTGCAGGGGCTCCTGAGGCGGCGGGACAGGCGGCGCTTGAGCCGGCCGCGCACCGGCCATGACCGATTGATCCCAGTTCGACGGGATGGCGGCGGGCGGGGTGGCCGGCATTGGCGCACGTCGAGGCGCCACGACAGACTGGTCCCAGTTGGTGGGAATACCGGGGGTGACCGGGCGCGGCGCGGGCGGGTCGAAGTGATCCGCGAGCGGCGAGGCACGCTGCCAGTCGACCGGTGGCGGCCCATGGACGGGCGCCGTCCCCGCGCCACCCAGGGCATTCAGCGGATCAAGGTCCGCCGTCTCTGCGATGCCGCCGCTATAACCGTCCCAGGACTCCGGTACGCGCGCGGCGGCTGGCCGGACGGACTGTGGCGCATTTTCGAAAGACCCGGCAGCGGGTGGCGCCGCATCGATGATTCCGAACGGATCGTCTGGCGAGGACCCTGCGGCTGCGCGCGGGGTCTCACCCTGGACTGCGGACACCCGGATCTCGTACTGATCGATGAAGAGGCGGTCACCGCCGCGCAACGGCCGCGGCTGGCGGCTCGGAATGACATTTTCCGGGCTGCCGATCGCGATGGGATTGCGCCCGAGGCTCTCGACGAGGAACCCGCCGTCCGCAAATGTGATGCGCGCGTGCTGCTTGGAGATGTAAGGGTCCGGGATGACCCAGTCGTTGCCCGGCTCCCGCCCGATGGTCAGGCCCGCGGGACCGACCACGCGGCGCCGCTCCGCACCGAGGGAAGCGGCCTGAGGACTGACGACTTCGAGCGCAAGATACATGGCCGCCTACTCGGGCAGCGGCACCAGCCGGAGACACGCCTCTTCATTCTTCGAATAGAAATAAAGCCCGTCGGTCTCCTGGCCTTCGTCGATGATCACGGCCGCCGGGCTCTCGAATTTCTGGCGGGCAATGGCGGAAGCGGCGATCTCGTTGATTCCGTGAGACTTGATGTACTGCGCCCATCCCGCATCCGCCTGCTCCAGCCGCTTTCCCGTGTCGGTCGCGCGCCGCAGGATGCCGATGAACTGGTAGTAATCGAAATCGATCACCTTGGCCCGCGCCACATCGACCCCTTAGCCGGCAAAACTGCAAGGTAAGTACCTGAAACCACCACGGGACGCAAGCGACGAGAGCACATCTCGACGGCTTGCGGCCCGGCACGCCCCGGCGAGCGCCGCTCAGGTCTCGGGACGCTGCAGTCGCACCCCCGCAAGACGGCTCGCGATCTCGAGCTCGCGGTCCGAGCGGGATCGCAACCAGGCCTCGATTGCCGAGGCGTCCAGGGACGGCTTCGCCCCGGGCGGTGGTGGCTCGCCCGCCGCACGGTACACGTATTCCCAGAGGCATCTGTAGTTGACGGTGGGACGCTCCACGGATGCGCTTGACAGTCCGCTGTTGCGGAGCACGGTGTAGAAGATGCGATCGCCGATCGCGCTCAACTCCCGCGGCATGCTTGACCACAGCGACACCAGATGGAAGGCGCCTCGGAGCAGCACGAAGCAATTCGTATCCACGTGCCACTCCGGCGCCTCGTCCGGAACGTTCTCTATCGCCGTCTCGTCCGGCCGAATCCACCTTCGTCTTGCAACCACGAAGTCGCAGCCTTCGCCCGGCAGCGAGCGGGAGGCGGCGATGCAGCGCTCGATGTGATCTGGATCGAGCCAGTTGTCGGCATCCAGAAGCGCGATCGATTCGTAGTCTGCGGCGACCGCCAGCAGAGCGCCGATGCCTCGAGCGGCGTTGCCGAAATCGGCGTGCGTGCGGTCGAGTCTCAAGTGACGTACGCCTTCGCGATCGAGCCAGTCCTGCGCGCAGCCGTCGGCGACCACCAGGTGATCGGTGCGAGTCGTTTGACGCTTGACGCTCGCAATGCATCTGACGATCAGCGCGGACGCTTCGTGCAGGTACGGCGTGACGACGACATGCTTTGCCCGAGTGGTCATGCTTACCGCGCGGGGGGAGACGTGCGATACAACCTCACCAATGCTATCCTACCTCAACGCACAATTTTTGCGCTGACGTCGACTCACCCGCAGGGTGTGCGCGGACGACAGTCGTCCAAACTTCGACCGGTGGATGGTGCTTTGGGGGAGTCCGAGTTAGCAGCTTTAGTCCGCCGCATGATGCGAGGTGCGGCTGGGCTGCTGGCCGCAGGCTCGATACTTTCCCATGTCCAGACGGCGCAGGCGCAAGCCGCTCCGTCGATCTCCCTCTCGGCGCCGACGGGCTTCTTCGTCACCAATCCCCCGCCGAGCCCATTCACTTTTTCCGTCGGCGTCACGGTCTCCGGCAGCTTCTCGTCGACACTGACTTGGACCCAGAGCGTCGCGTCCCCGGGCGGGGGCACGGTAGCTTATCAAGCGAGCGGCAGCACCTGCCCCACATCCGTCAGCGGCTTTATGAGCTGCACCTTGACCTACGTCTACACGCCGGCACCCGACTACTTTGGCAACGACTCCTTCTCCATCGGGGTCAACGCGCCCGGCGGCCCGGCGAGCGCAACCTCGACGGTCTCGGTGACCGACGAGCCCGCACAGCTCAGCGCGAGCAGCTTCACGGCATCGACCACCTCCGGGACCCCGCTCACGGTGGATCTCGCCGCGAGCGGCGACATCAAGTGCGACAACGTCAGCTGCGGCAGCGGCCTGCCCCTCGCGGTGTTCCTGTCGTCCGGCCCGACGCACGGTACCGCCAGCTTCTCGGGGACTTCGGTCAGCTACACGCCGAGCCCCGGCTTCACCGGCACCGACTCGCTCATCTATGAGGTCTCCGACGGCGGGGACCAAATCGCCAGCGGCACCATGACGATCACGGTCCTGACGCCGACCGTCACGGTCCCGAGCGACCTGGTCGGCAAGACGCAGGCGGCGGGCACAGCGGAGCTGACGGCCGCGGGATTCGCGGTGACCGTGGGGACGGTGTACAGCACCAGCGTATCGGCGGGAGACATCGCGAGCTCGCAGCCGGCGCCAGGTACGGCGGCGGCGCGCGGCTCGACGATCAAGCTGCTCATCTCTCAAGGGCCCGGCACGGTCACCAACGCGCCTCTCTCCAGCCAGCCCAACTTGACTCCGGAGCAGGTCGCGACGGCGCGAGGGGTGGAGCAGACCTGTGGCGCGCTGGCTCAGGCGACAGACACGGGCACTGCGCTCTCGGCTGCACAGCAGGATCTGCTCGAGAAGTGCACCGCGCTGATCTCCGACTATTCGGGCGGCGCGAACGGGTCCGGACTGCAGACTGCCATGAATGCCATCTCCGGCCGCCAGGTCATGGCAGCCGCCCGCATGCCGATGCAGTTCGCGGCGGGACAGATCGCCAATATCGACAGCCGCCTGCAGGCTGTGCAGGCAGGAGAGCGCGGAATCAGCCTGACGGGCCTCGAGCTGGGTCTGCCGGGGCCGGCCCAGGCCCTCCTCGGGCCCATCCTGCAACTGGCCCGCGGGGCGCTCGGCGGCAGTGCGGGCGCCGATTCCCCCGGTGGCCTGCTCGACAATCGCCTGGGTGTGTTCATGAGCGGGACGCTTCGCCGGGGCTCGCAGAGCACCACGAGCGCCGAGGAGGGCTTCGGCTACGAGGACGACGGAATCACTGTCGGAACCGACTACCGGCTAGGGACTTCCTATGTGCTCGGGATTGCCGGCGGCTACGGCCTTGGCCACACGGATTTTTACAACGCCGCCGGCCGCCTGGATGCCCGACACTGGTCGGCAACGCTGTACGGCAGTTACTTCACGGAACGCTTTCACGTCGACTGGCTGGCCGGCTTCGAGCACAGCTCGCTGGCGCTCGACCGCCAGATCAGTTACGAGAGCAGCTCCAACAGTGCCGGCTGCGGCGGGGGCGTGTGCTCCATGACGGCCCACGGCTCCACCGGCTCGCGCGAGTACATGGCGAGCGCGACCGCGGGCGGAGACTTCAACTGGCGCGCGATTGCCTTCGGTCCCTCGCTCGGCGTCGAATACCGGCAGGTGCGTGTCGGCGGCTTCGCCGAAAGCGGCGCGGGGGGTCTCGACCTGACCTACTCCGGCATGACGACCGACTCGCTGCTCGCGAAGCTCGGAGGCTATGCCTCCTATGCGATCAAGACGCCCTGGGCGGTGCTCCTGCCGCAAATACAGGCGCATTACCTGCACGAGTTCCGCAACGACGCGCGGGCGCAGTTCGTCGGATTCGCAGCCGATACGCTGCCGGGCGCCTCGGCCCGGATGTACCAGGTCTACAGCGATTCCCTCAACCGCAACTACTTCGACTGGCGCTTGAGCCTGCAGGCTCAGTTCCCGTATGGCATCGCGGGCTTCATCGATTACGGTGCGATCTCGGGCCTTCAGCTCATCAGCGAGCACCAGTTCGACATCGGGCTGCGCGTGGAGCTCGGCTCGTCGTAGCTCATGAAGATCCTCGTTGCGACACCGCTCATCGACGGCCGCGCGGATCGCGAGTTCATCAGCGGCCTGATCTCGATCAGCGGTCTCTACGTCGGTTGGGCCTGCGTGGAAGGCTGCTCCAACATCTCGTGCGCGCGCGATGTGCTGGCGGCGCAGTTTCTCGCCGGCGACTGTGACCGGCTCGTCTTCATCGACGGCGACATCGGCTTCTCGCGGGACGATCTGGTGCGCCTGGCGCGAGCCCCGGTCTCGCTGGTGAGCGGCCTCTATCCCGCCAAGTCGCGGGAGCTGCCGTGGACATTTCGTCCGGAGCCTGGCGCTTGCGGCAGCGCGGGAGGTCTCGTCCCGGTACGCGACATCCCCTGCGGGTTTCTGGGCATCGATCGGCGCGTCTTCGATGATCTGGCGGGCTCGGGGCTCTGCCCGACCTACACCTATCAAGGCAAGTCGCAGCGGCATTTCTTCCAGAGCGGCGTCAGCGAAGGGGAATTCCTGTCGGAGGACTACTTCTTCTCGGCGCTCGCGAGGCGCGTCGGGCATCGACCGTACATCGACCCGCAGATCCGTCTGCGGCACGTGGGGCGATACGTCTACCAACGCGCCGACCTGGGATCCCGATCTCAGGACGGTCGATGACTCCGTCGCTGCATCAGCCGTACTGGGATACGGTCAGGTTGCCACACGGGAGCTCGCCGACGACGAATTCATGCGTCCAGACATGCCCTTGCTCCAGCAGCCCGGCCAGGGCAGCGTTCCTCCGCCGGAAGCGGTCAATTGAGTCAATGGATCGCGCCCGAGCGGCGCTCGCTCATGACCCTCCCGGCGGAAAGCTCATGCCAGCGCGCTCTGTTGCCGGCGTGCCGGAGCACGCCATTCGAACAGGGGCTCGCCGGGACTGAGCAGCGCGAGGGAGATTGCCGCCGCGATGCGCTGCCGCTGACAGCCTTGGGCCAGCACCCGCAGGCAATTCTCGCGATTCAGCGGCTCACCCATGAAGTGGCGCGTACCCCGTTGGAACCGATGCGCGTTGGCGTCCCACCACGATCGCACCTTCGCCGCGTCCGGCCAGGGTAGACCGTCGTCCGCATCCGGGTGAACGCGCGCATCCTCGGGATCGTCGCTCGGGCCGCTCTGGAGGTCTTCGGGCGGCTTGCGCTCGAGGTCGAGCGCGGCGAGATCGATGCCCGTGATTGCGCTGAACGACTCGCCGGCAAGGCGAGCGAGCGCATCGTCCGTCATGTGGCCGAGCAGCCATGGAAGATAGGTGGGATCGCCCACGACGCCCGCACCGCGAATGACGACTCGACGAATCTGCGCAGCGCCGCGTGCCAAGGGCCGCAACAGCTCGTGCGCGGCATCGAGGGGCAACGCCTGGAGCGCCAGTCCGAATGCCTCCTCCTGATGCTCGCCGGGAACGGTTCCGATCTGCGCCGCAGCCTGCAGCGCCGGCCCGCGGTTGCCCAGCAACACCGCGGCCCAGGCAAGCCAATACCGGCACCCGGGGTCCTTCTCAGCGGACAAGGCAGCAGCCGCAGCAGGCGCGAGCTCGTGGCGGCCGAGCTCGCCCGCCGTTCGCCAGGCGCGAGCGCGCACCCGCGCGTCGGGGTCATTCAACAGTCGTGACGTGCCGAGCCCGGGATCGACGCGATGCATTCCACACGCGGCGACCCCGAGGTATCGCCTCAGAGGATTCTCCGAGCGAAGCAGCGTCGCGACGGTTCCGCGAAGCTGCTCGGGCTCGGCCCAACCGAAGGCCGCCACCAGCCCGTCCCGCACGGGCGGCAGGACTTCAGCCAAGGCGAGCAGGCGCTCGAGCCACTCCACGTCCCTGCTGCCAAGGGCCTGTACGGTAGCGGTGAATACGGCGGAGGGAGCGGCCGCCTCGAGCGCCGTCTCGCAAAGACGTCTGGCCGGCGGACCGGCGATCGCAAGCGCATCGAGATGAGCGGCGAGGCGGTCATCGAATCGCCGCAGGTGCTCAAGCTTCACGTGCGGAGCGGTGCAAAGTCGCGTCCGGATCGCGTGCAGATCGGCCGCGTCATCGACGTGCTGTCGCAGAACGGCGGGAACAGGTGCGCGGCGAGCGGCAATCGATCCGTCGCTGGGAGCACGGTTTACGGGCGTTCGACCTGTCGACATGCCTGGCTCTCTCAGACGGCCATCTCGTCCAGATACGGCCAGGGCGGCGTATTGCCGGGCATCGCGCCGGCGTGGTTGTGAGTCGTGATGTCGAGGTGACGCACGACGTTCTCCCCCTCGATCTGCACGGTCATGGACCACATGTTGAAATACACCTTGCCCTGGATCTGGCTGGTGATGACGCCCTTTTTCGGCGCGCTCCCCGCCTCATCGCCGGCGCTCTTCTTGAAGTAGGACTTGTTCTTCAGCATGACCTCCTGGCCGCAGATCACGACGCTCTTCGAGCCGTTCTCGCAGTCCGAGGCCAGACCCGTGTTGGGATAGGGGACGGGCACGCCCGGAGGGGTGGCGGGGGTCTGCGGGGGCGTCATACAGACATCGGGAAATGCGCAGAGCGACTTGCCTTGGGCCGCTTTGCAGCAGACCTCCATCATGTTGGCGTAAACCTGGTTTGCCATCGTCAATCACCGTAGCCGAGCACGAGCGCGGCACGCCGGCCGTCGTCGTTGCTCAAATGAACGAGAACGCCGGGACCCGGCGCGTATCCGTTGCGGCACGCCGCGTCCGCGACCGCGAGGGCCACGAGGGCCGCCGCGGCGCCCACCTCGCCGGTGCATTCGGCGGCGTGCCAGAGATCGAATTCGTCCTTGCTTTGGCGCAGGACACGGACGACCGCGAGGGCCGCCTCCTTGAAGTAGTACCGCTCGCCGGAGAGATCGGCGATGCGAAAGTCGAGCTCGTGCACCCCGCAGCCGGCCTCGACCAGCGCGGCGCGGATCGCGCGCAACAGCCCGTCCGCTCGCAGCGGCAAACCCGACTCGAGCGTCGCCTCCTCTTGCGCGATCCCGATCCCGTTCACGACGAGCTGCGCCGCAGTGCCCGGCGCTGCGGGAGCGCCGACGAGGATCGCGCCAGCGGCCTCCCCGGGCAGAAAGCCGTCCGAATTGCCCGGAGTCAACAGGCGCCCGGCCCGATCGAGCGCGGCCAGCTGCTGCTCGCCGAGCAGGCTATCTGCCGCGGCGATGAGGACGCGGGGCACGCCGGCTTCATAGACCAAATCCCGTGCGCGGGTGAGCGCGGACGCGACACCTGTTCGACCCAGCGAAATGAGTGCCGAGGCCGACGAGAACCGCCCGCCAAGCTCCGCCTCTATGTCTGCGAGCAGGCACGCGTCAAGCCCGCCTGCGCGTCCCGGACGGCCCTCCTCGGCTACGCAGACCAGCACGGGCAAGCCCTCGCCATCCGCAGGCGGCACCTCATCGAGGCACTCTTCGATCGCCATCGCGGCCATTCTCGCCAGCCTCGCCGGCATTTCGCGCGGCTCGGCGAGCGGCACGGGGCAGGTCATGATCACCTCCCCCGCCGAGTCGAGGAAGCGACTCTCCATCGGGCTCGCCACCTTTGCCCGAATCGCCGCGCAGGCGGCCGGCGCCGAGAGTCCGACCGGGGTCACGAGACCTGTGCCGAGGATCGCCAGCGGGCGTGGGCTCATGTCCGCCCCGCGCGCCCGACCTGAACCTCGGCGATCTCGAGCAGGCTTCTCTTGAGGGGCCGCGCGATCCGCCACGTGAGCATGACGCGCTGCAGATCCGGCTCGATGAGGACGGTATCGATCGGTGCCTCGAGCGCCTCGCGCGCTCCCCTCTTCGGGGTGATGTAGAAGACCGCCTCGAACGCAGGCAGCACGAAGTCGCACCGGCCGTCGGGTGTCAGATTGAGGAGCGAGACTGCCCGCTCGCCTGTCAGCAGCGGGAGCTGCTGGTCAGCCGGTGATGACTGGTAGTAACGATCGTCGAAGTCGGCGGGCAGGAACGGGGCGTCCTCGTCCAGCCAATGCTGATCGTAGGTGCCCGCGTAGCGCCGGCGAGGCTCCCAGTGCCTCCCGAGCGCGCCGAAGGCCATCGGCCGGTAAGTTCCATCCGGACGGGCCACCTCGACACCCACCTCCTCGGTGTTGGGCAGAGGCATCCCGGCGAGCGCCTGTGTCGCCTCGCCCGCGAAGAAACCCCGGCCGGACGGGTTGTTGGCGAAAGCGGCCGCTCCTGCGGGGTCGTCCTCGCGCGTGGTGACACCCCCGAAGGCGCAGTCATAGGTAATAGGCATGCGCTCGAACGGAAGCGGTGCGCTTGCCCGGATACCGCCGTCGACCCGCCACACGCGATCACCTACGACGGCAAGGGTCTTCGACCACTCGCCCACTCTCAATCCCACTTTGACGCGCTCGGCGGGCTGTCCAGCCGGCGCATAGGCGCAGCCATTGAGCAGCAGGTCGCAGAAGGATTTCCGGGGCGCGAGATCGGCCTCGTACCTGGGCGCGGAGCGGCCCGGCTCGCCGTGGAAGACATCGCTCGTGACGAGCGGCACCTGCTCCTCGGCGAGCCGCAGCCGCCCACCCGGCTCCGCCGGGATGCGGAAAGTTCCCTTCACGACCACGACCAACAGCTCGCGCCCGCTGGGCTCCATGGAGAGCGTGTAGCCCGCGGTCATCGGCGTCGCATTGCGCAGCCGCATCAGTTGATCTGCACGGCGCCGCCCTTGATCCGCAGCACGCCGGAGGAGCGGCTCGAGACGTACACGCCATCGATCAATATCTTGCCGTCGCGGGTGAGCGTGATGCTCGCCTTGCCGCAGCGCAGAACGAGTTGCTCCGTGGCCGTGACCAGCAGACGCTCCCCGTCGGCGTCTATCTCGACGCTGCCGGGTTGCTCGGGGAAAGGCCATGGCTGCGGCCCTCGCAGCACGCCCATCACGATCGGCCGGCGGGGATCGCCACGCTCGAACATCAGCGCGACCTGGCGACCGATGTGCGCACCGTGCAGGTCGACCACGCAGGCCGCGCCGATGGCCGCCGATCCGGGCTGTCCGGGATAGAGCACGAGAGGCGTGCGGCCCTCGTCCTTGAACCCGATCAGGGTGCCGGTGACGATTCCGGACATGGCGTTTGCCGGCAGCGGGGCGGCCGCCTCGCGCTCTGTCAGTTCGAGCTCCACGGTGCTCATGATCGCGCTCCGGTCAGTTCTGCAGGATCTTGCTGCCCTTCATCACGAGGTTACCCGAGGCCTTGACGGTCACCTTGCCGCTGCCCTCGATCGTGATGTCGGCGCCCTTGATGGCAATGGTGCCGTCGCTCTTCATGCTGATGCTGGCGCTGCCGGTCCTGATGGTCACCGACTCGCCCGCATCGATCACGAGATTCTTGCCGATTTTCGCGCTGTCGTCCTGATCGACGCTGACGGTGCGCTTGCCACTCACTTTGAGATCATCGTTGCCGCTCACCTTGTGAGCGCGGTCCGCCCCGATGGAAACGCTCTCGTTGTGGCCCACCGTCTCGGTGCGATCGTGGTCCACCTTCACGGTCTCATCGTGAGTGACTGTCTTCGTGCGGTCGTGGCCAACGGAATGCGTCTCGTCGTGCTTGACCACGACGGCGTGATCCTTTTCCGCATGCATATAGAGCTGCTCGGAGCCCTTGAGGTCCTCGAAGCGGATCTCGTTGCAATTGGCGTCGCCGCCGCCCTTGCTGCTGCGGCTCTTGATGCCGCTCTGGGTGGCATTCGCGGGTAGCGCATAAGGCGGCAGCGAGTCGCCGTTGTAGACCCGTCCGGTGATGATCGGGCGGTCCGGATCGCCTTCCAGGAAGCTGACGATCACCTCCTGCCCGATGCGCGGGATATGGATGCCTCCCCACGCTTTGCCGGCCCAGAGCTGCGCAACCCGCACCCAGCAGGAGCTCTTCTCGTCCTGCTTGCCGTAGCGGTCCCAGTGGAACTGCACCTTCACCCGTCCATATTTGTCGGTGTAGATTTCCTCACCCGCTTTTCCCACCACCATCGCCGTCTGCGCGCCGCGCACCACTGGCTTGGCCGTGAGCCGTTCAGGGCGAAAGTGGGTCTTCGCGTCGATGGCCTCGATGGATACGGCGATGTCGTCGCCGACCTCCGCCTGACCACCTTCGTAGGCGTCGGAAGCCAGAGAGTAGCGCGCACGAGTGATGAGATACTCGGTGTTGAGGTCCTTCCGCGGATGCAGCTCGAGGGTGAAGCGGTATCCCGTCGCGAGGCCTGCCGCATTGCCGTCGCCGCGCGCGAGCATGTAGTTCGCCTGCAGCTCCTGGATGCGCAGCTTGGCAACTTGCGAGGCCTGTTGTCCGGTCAGCTGATCGGGCTCGCCCGGATAGTCGAACACCTCGAAATGCGACTGGTCGTGCGAGCGGGAAATGCTCTCGGTCGCCGCGAGCGACTTGCGGGGCGCCTCGAAGTCGAAATCGGTCGTGGCGAAGGTGCCGGTGCGCACGCTCTTGGTGCAGGTCCAGGCCTGAAGGTGGTCCCGCTCCCGCCTGATATCGGGACCGCCGGGCGGATAGAACGGCACCTTCTCGTATCCCGCGACCGTTTCGTGTTGGCCCGGATCGTCGACGAGCACCAGCGTATGAGCGGACTCGGAGTGCTCGAAGAAGTAGTAGATGCCCTCTTCCTCGAGCAGGCGCGAGAGGAACTCGAAGTCCGTCTCACGGTACTGCACGCAGTACTCGCGAGCCTCGTAGCTGCCGGAGAGCTTGAGACGATAGTCGGTGAAGCCATACTGCTTGACGACCTGCTCGAAGATCTGCGGGACCGCCAAGTCCTGGAAGATGCGGCAGTCGGCCGTCCGCGTCAGCAGCCAGTACCACGGCTTCACGATGGCCCGGTAACAGTGATAGCGCTGCACCCAGCCCTCCTGGCCGAACTCGGTCACGTATCCGTGGAAATGGCGCTTGTTTCCGCCCGGCAGCGTGCACGCCACGGCAACTTTCTGGCCGAGGAGCTGCTCGGCCTCGATGTCGCCGCGCTCGCTGAGCAGGTCGAGGTCCCATTCGAACGGCCGGCCCAGGGCCTCGCTGCCCGTCATGCGCCGCAGGAGGAGCACGTCCTTGCCGAGAGGAGTCTTCAGCTGGAAGAGGCGGGATTTCTGGGTTGCCGTCGGCATCGGTGTCTCGCGTCTCTCACTGGAACCGGTACGTGAAGTCCCCGTTCGCCACGGAGACCGCTATGCTGCTGGTCGATACGCCCGAGGAGATCCGGCCGAGGAGCTCGCGGCTGATCGAGGGCAGGAGCGTATTGGTCACGATGGCGTCGATCATGCGGCCGCCGCTCTCCGGCTCGGTGCAACGCGCCGCGATCAGCGTCACCACATCGCCCGCGTACTCGAGGGTCGCCGCATGTTGGCTCGCGATGCGCGCGACGACGCGGTCGAGCTGCAACCGGATGATGCGGCCCAGCACCGCATCGCTCAAGGGATAGTAGGGTATGATCACGATGCGGCCCAGCAGCGCCGGCGGAAATGTCTTCAGGAGCGGCGCGCGCAGCGCCTTCGCGATCCCCTCGGGCTGCGGCAGGAGCTCCGGATCCTTGCAGAGATTCATGATGAGATCGGTCCCGGCGTTGGTCGTCAGGATGATGAGGGTGTTCTTGAAGTCGATGAGCCGCCCCTCGCCATCCTCCATCATTCCCTTGTCGAAGACCTGGAAGAAGATCTCGTGTACGTCAGGATGCGCCTTCTCGACCTCGTCGAGCAGCACGACGCTGTAGGGACGCCGGCGGACGGCCTCCGTGAGGACCCCGCCCTCCCCGTAGCCAACGTACCCGGGAGGCGCGCCTTTCAGCGTCGAGACGGTGTGCGCCTCCTGAAACTCGCTCATGTTGATGGTGATGAGATTCTGCTCGCCCCCGTACAGGGCTTCGGCGAGCGCGAGCGCGGTCTCCGTCTTGCCCACGCCGGACGGGCCCGCGAGCATGAAGACGCCGATCGGCTTGTTGGGATTCTCGAGACCGGCGCGCGCGGTCTGCACGCGCCGGGTGATCATCTCGAGTGCGTGATCCTGTCCGACCACACGGTGGCCGAGCGTGCCGGCGAGGTTGAGCACGGTCGCAACCTCGTCCTTGACCATCCGGCCCACCGGAATGCCCGTCCAATCGGCAACCACCGAGGCAACCGCCTGAGCCTCGACACTCGGCAGGACCAACGGATGATCGCCCTGGACCGCGGTGAGCGCCGCCTGCAACTCCTTCAGGCGGCCGCGCGCTTCCTGCTGCTCCGCCTCCGACAGGCGCGGCGGGGTTGCTGCGACCGCCTCCGCGGCACCTGCTGCCGCCGGCGCACTGTCGGCATGGCCGGTCGCCTCGCGAAGCCTGCCGCGCAGCGCCAGGATCTCCTCGACCAGCGCTTTTTCCTTCGCCCACGCGGCGCGCAGCTCCTCGAGCCGCTGGCGCTCGATTTTCAGCGCCTCCTCGACATTGCGCGCCCGATCCGCGATATCGACGCCGATCGCGCCTTCCCGCGCGATGATCTGCCGCTCGGTCTCGAGCGCCTCGATGCGGCGTTGGCTGTCCTCCACCTCCGCGGGCGTGGCGTGATGGCTCACCGCGACACGGGCACAGGCGGTATCGAGCAGGCTTACCGCCTTATCGGGCAGCTGCCGGTCGGGAATGTAGCGATGCGAGAGCTTGACTGCCGACTCCAGGGCGCTGTCGAGCACCTGGACCCGGTGGTGCTTCTCCATGGCCGACACGATCCCCCGCAACATCAGGGTGGCCCGGCTTTCTTCCGGCTCCTCGATCTTCACCGTCTGGAAGCGGCGCGTCAGCGCGGGATCCTTCTCGATGTACTTCTTGTACTCAGCCCAGGTGGTCGCGCCGATGGTACGCAGCGTGCCCCGAGCGAGCGCAGGCTTGAGAAGATTGGCCGCGTCTCCCGTCCCCGCGGCCCCGCCTGCGCCGACGAGCGTGTGCACCTCGTCGATGAAGAGCACGATCGGCTTCGGCGAGGCATGCACCTCGTCAATCACCTGCCGCAGGCGTTGCTCGAACTCGCCCTTCATGCTCGCGCCGGCTTGCAGCAGGCCGACGTCGAGCGTCAGGAGCGAGACGTCTTTGAGCATCGGAGGAACGTCTCCCGATGCGATGCGCCGTGCGAAGCCTTCGGCCACCGCCGTCTTGCCCACCCCGGCCTCGCCGGTGAGAATGGGGTTGTTCTGACGCCGGCGCATCAGGATGTCGACGATCTGTCGGATCTCATCGTCGCGGCCGACGACGGGGTCGATCTTGCCGAGCTTCGCCTGCTCGGTGAGATTCACCGTGAAGCGCTTGAGCGCCTCCTGCTTGCCGAGCTGCGCCGGCGCGAGCGCACCACTCGCCTCGCCGGGCTCTCCTGACGCCCCGAGCCCCGTGCCGTCGGCCGCGGTGAGCGCCGTTTCCGGGGATTGGGCGGTCATGGCCTCGAGCTCGTCGGCCAGCTGATCGGCGCGAATGTTCTCGAGCTCCCGGGAGATGCCGAACGCCACCGATCGCAGCCCCGGCGTTTTAAGCAATGCGAGCAGGATGTGTCCGGTGCGGATCTGCGAGTTCTGGTACTTGAGGGTGGCCCATACCCACGCGCGCTCCACGGCATCGACGAGATGCGGCGAAAGGTCCGATATGGCCGTGGAGCCCCGCGGCAGCCGGTCGAGCGAGGCGGTCAGGTCGCGCGACAGACGCCCCGCATCGAGTTCGAGGGCGCGCACGATGCAGTGCAGATCTGAGCTCTGAAGCTGCATCACTTGGTGCATCCAGTGCGACAGCTCGACGTAGGGATTGCCCCGGAGCTTGCAGAACACCGTCGCTCCCTCCACCGCCTTGTAGGCGAGACTGTTGAGCTTGCCGAAAAGTGCGGCGCGGCTGATGTCACTCATTTGGGTACCTTGGGAATCGTGGCCATTTCCGGGTTTCAGGCCGAGGCGGCCGGCTCCGAGCCTTCGATGAGGGCATCCCGCGCCGCCGTTCTGCGCTCGCCCAGCCAGCTCGTCCAGCCGAGCCAGCCGCTCTCGCCGAGCCGAAGCGGCGGCAGCGCGGCGGGCTCCATGAGGAGCCGGAGTTGCCACGACCATTCACCGTTGGTGTAGAGCTTGACGAGCGCGCGCAGCTGCTCGAGTCCGCGCGCGCCGGGCAGGAAGTTGACGAACTCCCCGATCGCGAGCGGGCCCAGCACGATCTCGAAGCGGGTCTGACACTGCCAAGTCATCTCGCCCAGCGTCGCGCCGACGCCGAGCGCCGCGCCTTCCTCTGCGAGCCTCAGGCGAGCCTGCGGCGGGATGGGCAGCCATTCGCCTACGAATTGCACGAGCTGCGCCTCGAGCCCGAAGTAATCCGCGACCAGCCGCTCGAGGCATTGCGCCGGACGGCTGTGGGGCGCGAGCAGGCCGGCGCGGGCGAGCTTCGCGTAATCCGGCACGGCGTCGCGGTCGCGGGCCGTCGGGGCACCGATGCCGATCAGCGCCCCGGCATAGAGACGGAAAAGATCGCCGCCCGGCCTGTCGAGCGATGTGCAGGGGTCGGCGTCGGCCCACGCGCGGTAGAAGAGCGAAGCCAGGCGATGCTGGAACGTGTTGACGAAGTCATCGAGGGTCGGGTCGTCGGCCTGATGCCGGCGTGCGTACGCGAGCTCCGTGAGGTGCAGCGGCAGCGCGCCGTTGGGGCCGAAGACCCCGAAGGAGTGTTGCTCGAGCCGAGGCACGCCGTCCTCGTCAGGCGCGAATCCCGCCACTTCGGACGGGGCGAAGTAAAGATGCGGCCTCTGGGCGATCCGCACCGGGTCATCGGCGGCCTTGCGGGACTCGCCGAGCCGAGGGCGGTTGCGATGGACCTGCTCGATGCGCCGCAGTGCGGCGAAGAGGGTGAATCGCTCGGGCTGGCGCTCGAGCGGCTCGAGGGTGCCGGCATCGGGCCGTTCGGCATCGGTCTGTCGTGTGAGATCGCTCACCGCCGGCGTCGCGCTCACAGGATGTGCCGGCTGCCGAGGCGCACCGGCCACTGCTTGATCCGGCCGCGGCTCGGGGAATCGAGCCGCAGCTGAGTGAAGGAGTTGAGACTCACGTAGCGGCCGAAGAAACGCTCGAGCGCGGCCGCGAGCGGCAGGATGCCCGTGCCTTCGAAGGCCCCGTCGTCGAGGCTTAGCGTGATGGCCAGCCCGCGACCGTGGCTGATCGGTCCCGGAAGCGGCATGCGGCGCACCACGGGCTCGAAGCTGACCGCGCTCAGCCCCTCGATCTGCCGCGCTGCCACGGCATCGTTGGGATCGGCATAGAGTGCGAGAAAATCGCGCAACAGGTCCGTTCCCTCCGCCTCGAGCGAAAGGTAGTTGAGAGACAAATGACTGACGAGGCGCCAGGCACCCTCGCCCCACGCGGGCGCGCCGCGCGGCGGACTGGGGCCCGCGATGCAACGGATCGCCGCCACCGGCGCCCCGGACTCCAGGAGGAAATCCGTGCGTCCCTTGCCGAAGCTCGCGTAGATCGGCAGGTCGCGGTTGGTGCAGAGCGCCTCGACCTGCGCCTGCGGCGCTTCGCCGCGCTCGATGCGCCGCGCGGTATCCGCGACGGAAAGGTAACACTCCGTGCCGAGATAGCTCGCCCGCTCGCCAGTGCGTGCCTGACGCACGCCCGTGAGCCGCGGCCGGCGCTGCACGGTGTAGTAGGCCCGCTCCTCGCTGGCGGCAGAGCGGTGCGCCACGGAATAGAACGGCTCGATCGGGAAGGTCACGCCGCCGCCCCGCGCGAGGCCCGTCACCTTCTCGATGCCGTAGATCTCGAAGTCCTGAGGCCGGTTGCGATCCGGAACGATGTGATACTCGACATCGGCTCCGGTGAGCTCGACACGCCCGCAGCTCATCGGGAAGAGGTTGATCGCAGGCGTGCAGTTCAGGCGGAACTGACTCGCATCGATGGCGTTCTCGAGCACCGGCTGCACCCTGTCGAGCAGCAGTACGATCTCGATCTCGCCGCCCGTGCAATTCCCGAGGGCCGCCGCCAGGCCTTCGAGCCCGAAGAACCGGAACCGCTCCGGCAGGAGGAAGTACTCCCTGAGCAGCCGGAAACCGCCGAAGCCGGTGCGGGTGACGGGCAGCAACGCCTCGCTGTCCTCGAAGCCCACCTCGAGGACGGCGCTTGCCGGCAGGGTGGCCTCCCCGACCGTCCCCACGGGCAGCGAGCGCACTCTCACCCCGATGCAGTTGGCGTGGATCTGCTCGTAGAGCCGCGAAGCGATTCCGGGAGTGGCCTTGAGATAGAAATCCAACCGGTCCACCGGCAGCGCGCCGAGCGGCAGGTTGCCGGCGCTCGCGAGGCGCAGGCGGATGGCCGCCTTGGCGCGCGGGTCGACCGTTGCCCCCGGGTCCGTGAGCGCGCCGGCGCCGGAGACGTATTTCGCCTCTGATACCGTAAGGGGCCAGAGCGTCACGTCCTGCGCGGTGCGAAACTCGCAGCACGTGCGATCCCCTTTGCCGAGAGGCGTGCGTAGGGCGCTGCCACGCGGGATCCGCACCCCCGACTTGAGCGAGTCCTCCTGAAGGTCCGGCGAGATCTCCACGACGGTCGCGGCCGGCAGAGGCGCGAGGAACCCCGGGTACACCATGTCGAGCAGGTGCTGCGTGAACTGCGGCTGGCGCGCATCGAGCTTCAGCTGCACGCGGGCGGCGAGGAATGCGAACCCCTCCAACAACCGCTCGACATACGGATCGGCGCACTCCAGACCATCGAGACCCAGGCGCGCCGCGACACGCGGATACCGGCGCGCGAAGTCAGCGCCGGACTCGCGCATGAACTGCAGCTCGCGGTTGTAGTATTCGAGGAGTCTCGGGTCCATGATCGCGCGCCCGAGGATCAGTCTCTGCTCTCGAGCACCGAGACGTCCCCGCTCATCGTGTCGATACGGGTGCGCAACGTCATCTGCTGCGCGATGGGCTGGCCCCAGAGCTCCGCCTCGATGGTGAACTCGAGAGTCCCTTCGTTACCGGACTCCCGCGCCTCGCCGCGAGCGGTCTGCAGCGGCCTGACACGGACGTCCCGCAGCCTCGGCTCGAATGTCTCGATGACACGGCGCATGCGCTCGGCGGCCTGCATCGGATCGATGGATGAGGCGGTGCGGCCGGCGAACGATGGCATGCCGTAGTTGATGACCGACCGCTCGACCTCGGGATGGGAGGCGAGGTCCTGCTCCGCATCGAGGCTCATCGAGTTGAAGAGCCAGCCCAGGTCGCGGTGGACGCACTCCCGCAGCTTCTGCCGCGAGAGCATGCGCCGCTCGGCCGGCTCGAGCTCCGTGTTGCGAACGGCGGCAAACTCGAGCGCCGCGATGCTCTGCAGCGTGATACCTGCCGCAGCGCCGGGGGGGCGAATGAGCAGCGAGCGCAACTGCGCTGGCCCGGCCTGGAAGCGCGAGGCGGTGAAGCGCAGCTCGACATGCCCGCCAGCCTCGTCACGCGCCTGCAGAGCCAGGCCCTGCGCGCTCAGGATATCGACCAGCGCCTCGACCGGCAATCCGAGCGGCTCGAGCGCCGCGCGCTCGATGCCAACGCGGATGAGGGCAACGGTACGCTCGTCATCGAGCAACCGGTCGAGGAGCGCGGGTTGCAGCCGATCGTTGAGTGTCAGGTCCGCCACGGCCGCCCCTTCAGGGCTCGGCCTGCCGCAGCTCGAGCTCGCGTACCTGCAGCAGCGGCACCTCGTCCGCGCTGGTGGCGAGCACCCGCTGGCCGAGGCCCGAGAAGGACTCCGGCCCGATGGCGCTCCACTGCGTCTTGCGAGCGAGGCGTATGGCCGCATCCTGCGAGGCCTCGCTCCCTGGATATCGCGTGGGAATGAATCCGGCCGCCTGACCTCCGTTGGTCCAGGTGAACTGCGCTGGCAGCCACACGAGATCGCGCAGGTCTTCCGGCGCATCGATGTGAATCGCCGCGATCCGCTCGAGCGGCACCCAGTAATAGGCACCGTTCAGCAACACCTCGAGCACCGGTCCCAACCGGGGATCCGCATCGGCGATCCATTCGAATTCGACGCCGTTCAAGCGCCCGGCGCTCGCCGGCGCGGCGTCGAATGCCCGGCCGCGAAGCGCCTCCGCGTCTTCGGTTCTTCCGGCGGCGAGCGCCGCGAGGCCCTGCAGCAGGAGCGCGATCCAGGGCGGCGGATCCCCGAGGACGAGCGGCGAGCGCTCGCCCCGCATCACGGAGCCGCGCAGCCGCTCGCATTGCATGGCCGAACGGTACGCGTGCGTCATGGGAAGAGCGGCAGCGTCCATCTCTCCGACGACCTCGAGCTGCGTCAAAGCGCGCTCCCAGTCGCCGAGCACCATCAGCAACTGGGCGAGAAAAATGCGCGGCTTGGGATCGGCCGGGTTGCGCCGCACCTCCTCCTTGAGGTCCGACAGGCACCCGGCGAGGTCCGATTCGCGCAGCTTGCTCTCCGCGGATGTCGTCATCGGCCGTCCCGGCGGGGCATCCCGCCGGCGCGTCAGAACTTCTCGTGCTGGGCGATATCCCAGGAGAAGTTGGCGTTCTCGCCCTTGGCGCCCTTGTCGGTCTGGGTCCAGTACTCGAGCTTCACCTTGACGAAGTTGAGCGCGATCGTCTCCATCAGCAGCTCACCGCCGGAGCCGCCGGTCTGGTAGCTCGATACGAAGATCTTCTCCATGTCGAGCGTCAGGTAATCGAGCGGCGTGCCGCCGGATTTGCGGACCGTGAACTTCCCTTTGGCGATGTGCTCGCCGGTAGCGCAGGCCGTCATGAGCGACGGCGAGGCCTTGTCGATGAATTTGGTGATGGTGATGTCGGCGATGTCCACCTTGCCTGTGCCCGAGCCGGTGCCGCGATGGCCGCTGCCCATCTGCGCCATTCCCCAGGAGAAGGACAGGATATCGATCTCGCCCTTGTGCTTGGAATCCGAGGATTCGCCCTTGATTCCATCCAGGCTCAAAAACATGTCGGCTGCCATCGATGCAAGACTCCCGTATTAATTGAACTTGTTGAACGAGCGCGCCGGCGCTGTCACGCCGTGCGATCGGCTCAGGCCGCCTTCTGCGACGGCAGTCGGGACACCAGGCTCAGCGTAACGTTGACGCCCTCGAGCTGATAATGGGGGCGCAGATAGAACTTCGCGCTGTAGTACCCGGGGTTACCTTCGACTTCCTCGACCTTCACCTCCGCTCCGGCCAGCGGCTTCTGTGCCTTGAGGCTGTCGCCGGCGTTCTCCGGATTGCCGAGCACATAGCCTTTGATCCAGTCGGAGAGATAGCGCTCCATGTCCGCCCGCTCCTTGAAGGAGCCGACCTTGTCGCGGACCATGCATTTCAGGTAGTGCGCGAAACGGCAGCTCGCGAAGAGATAAGGGAGGCGGGCCGACAGCCGGGCGTTGGCGCTCGCATCGGGATCGGTGTATTCGGCCGGCTTCTGCAGCGACTGCGCGCCGATGAAGGCCGCCACGTCGGTGTTCTTGCGATGGATGAGCGGCATCAGCCCACAGTTGGCGAGCTCCGCCTCGCGCCGGTCGCTGATCGCGATCTCGGTGGGGCACTTCATGTCCACGCCGCCGTCATCGCTCGGGAAGGTATGCACCGGCAACCCTTCGACAGCTCCGCCGGACTCGACGCCTCGGATCTGCGAGCACCAGCCGTAGAGCTTGAAGGAGCGGTTGACGTTGACGGCCATCGCATACGCGGAATTGGCCCAGGTATACCTCGAATGGTCGCCAGTGCCGGTGTCCTCCTCGAAATCGAACTCCTCCACCGGCGAGGTCTTGGCGCCGTAGGGAAGCCGGGCGAGGAAGCGTGGCATGGCGAGCCCCACGTACTTCGCATCGTCCGACTCGCGCAGCGAGCGCCACGCGGCATAGTCCGGAGCGCCGAAAATCTTGCCCAGGTCGCGGGGATTGGCGAGCTGCTGCCAGGAATCCATCCCCATGAGAGAGGGCCCGGCGGCAGCGATGAACGGCGCGTGGGCGGCAGCCGCGATCTGCGCAACCTGGCCGAGCAGCTCCACGTCGGGCGGCGTGTGATCGAACTGGTAGTCGCCGACCAGGCAGCCGAAGGGCTCGCCGCCGAGTTGTCCGTACTCCTCCTCGTAGAGCTTCTTGAAGATGGGGCTCTGGTCCCACGCCACGCCCTTGTATTTCTTGAGCGTCTTGCCGAAGTCCTTCTTCGAGATGTTCAGGACACGGATCTTGAGCATCTCGTCGGTCTCCGTGTTGTTGACGAGATAGCTCAGGCCGCGCCAGGCGCCCTCGAGCTGCTGGAACTTCTCATGGTGCAGGATGAGATTGACCTGCTCCGTGAGCTTGTGATCGATCTCGGCGATGATCGCCTTGATCGTACCGACGACGTCCTCGGAGACGACCGCAGTCTCGCGCAACGCCTGCTCGGCGAGGGTGCGGACCGCGGTCTCGACCTCGGAGCGCGCTCGGTCGGTCTTCGGCTTGAACTCCTTTTGCAGGAGCGAAGTCAACTGGTCGGCCTCGAGCGCTGCGGCGCCCGGTGCAGGTGCTTGCGTCTTGGCGTCAGCCATTGCGTTTCTCCGTCGGTGGGGCGGGCTATTCGCCCGAGCCCTGCGGCTTGGCCTTCTCGGCCAGCGATTTCAGCAGCGCCGGGTCATTCAACACCTTGGAGATGAGCTCCTCGGCGCCCGCCTTGCCGTCCATGTAGGTGATGAGGTTGGCGAGCTGCGAGCGCGCCTCGAGGAGCTTCCCCAGGGCCGCGACCTTGCGCGCCACTGCCGCGGGCGAGAAGTCATCCATGCTCTCGAAAGTGATGTCCACGTTGAGCGAGCCCTCGCCCGTCAGGGTATTCGGGACTTGGAAAGCCACCCGGGGCTTCATCGACTTCATCCGCTCGTCGAAGTTGTCGATATCGACCGAGAGGTACTTGCGCTCGTCGACCGCCGGGAGCGGCTCGGCGGGATCGCCCGACAGGTCCGCCATCACACCCATCACGAAGGGGACTTGAACCTTCTTCTGCGCCCCGTAGAGCTCGACGTCGTACTCGATTTGCACCCGCGGAGCGCGGTTGCGTGCGATGAATTTCTGACTGCTTGCCTTGGCCACGGGATGACCCCTTACTCTAGTGACTCAGTTCGGTTCGCGCCGCCCGCGGCGGCTCACTGTCCCTCTTCGCGTATCCCGCCGATCAGCCTGACCTGCGAGAGGCCGTCCGGCGCCATGTCCTCGAGTACCTCCATGAAGCTCATCGACACGAGCCGCTTCGCCCGCTCGAGCAGGAGGGGCACGGGACTCGACGGCTCGTGCTGCCGGAAAAAGGCGCTCACGGCAGCGATCGCTCGGATGGCATCCTGCCGGGAGCGGATTTCGCCCGGTGTCCCCAAAGGCGCGCCCCCAGTGCCGCTGACCACCCCATCCGCAGCCGCGGCCGCGGCCGGCTGTGCCGCCAGATGGCCGGTAAGCAGCTTCTCTATACGTAGCAGCGGCTTCAGCAGCGGATCGAAGTCCGGCGCCGAATCGTAGCCTCCCTGCGCCTGCATGACTGTGACGACGTTCCGAAGAGCCGCCGTTGCCGCCCGGATTCGCTCGCTCAGCGTCGATAGCTCCTCGACGGCGCAGCCGGCCAGGGTCGCCTCGATCTGCGAGAGGCCGGGCCGATTCGTGTCCGCTTCCGTCGGGGTCAGCTCCCCGTTGGCGAGCTCGAGGTCGCGCAGGCTGAAGGACCCGAGCTGGCGATGGGTGACGATCGGCGCGCGGCGGACGGCATCGACGATGCCCATGCGATCGGCAAGGCAGTTGAGCGCGTTCTTGCGCAGCAGAGCGTCCTCATCCACCCGGGGATAAACCAGGTCCCAGCGCTCCGAGAGCCAGCGGTCAGCGATGGTGACCGTGGCGCAGAAGTCCGCCAGCCCCTCGATGCGCAGCACGGCGGCGGCGAGGTGCGCCAGGAGCCTCAGGTCCTGGCTTTGGGCGAGCGCCTCGAGCGAGCGGTCGCGGATGGCGCGCCACTCCGTCTCGGGCGGCAGCGGCGTCGCGCTGCCAAAGAGCCGGAAGGCATCGAAGCTGGCGAGAAGCTGGGTATCCTCGAGATCCGCGCCACAGGGTGCGTCGGCGGAAATCGGATCGACCAGAGCTTGCAAGTCGCGGCTCATGCGCTCGTGGTTCTCATTTCGCTGCGCCGGAAGGCCCCCTGGACATCGTTCCCTCGCCCCCGGCCAGGCCGGGGTGCCGCCCCAATACTACCTCGACGCCAGTCCACACGGTAGTTATGCCCGGACGTGAATTGCTCGAAGCAGCGCTGGGCCGGGCAGAGTGCGACGCATGCGTCGCACGGGTGGCCATGGACGGCACCCCGGAGCTTTGCGCGCAGCAGGGGCTGCGCAGCGCAAAGCCCGGATCCGACGCGTCATCTAAGCCCCTACCCGGTCAATCTTGGCAGTGACGTCGGCGATGAGGCCGGTAAGCTTTCCCGTCGGGACGCCGAGGGTCTTGGCTGTCCGATCGACGGCCGCCCCTTTCATGCCGCTCATCGCGGCGATCTCGTAGCGTGACTCCCGGATCACCGAGCGCGCCTTGTCGAAAGCCGGCCGGGCCTTCGCCACCATGGCCTCGACCTCGAACATCCAGCCGGCCCGGCCGTAGTCGCCCACGGCCATGTTGATGATCGCACTGGTATCGGAGTTGGCGATCAGATAGCAGCCGAGCAGCGGACAAGTCTTGAAGAGGCCGAGGTCGCACACGCCGGCCTCCAGCAGCTCGTTGGCCTCGCTCATCTCGGTCCAGTCGCGCGCGAAGAGGTAGATCTTCTGCACCAGCACGGCGAGCGTCTCGGCCGCGCCGAGCACAGCGCCGCTCACCGCCCCGAAGTCCGCCGCGGTGAATGCGGCCTTGGCCGTGGCGCAGACCGTGTAGACGGAGGCGGAGGCGGCGTAGCTGTTGATTTCCCGCTGCTGGATCCTGACGATCGCCTCGAAAGCGGCCACGGGGTCGCCGGGCGCGAACGATCCGACGCCGTCCTGGATCTTCGATTTCATGTAAAGCGACTTGGCCGCCTGCGCCCAGTTCAGGACGGCCTTGGCGCCGGACTTGATCGCGCCCACGAAGGGCGTGACATTGGTGAGAAACTCCGCGAAGAGCGGTCCCAGCGCCTCCTGGACCTGGGCAGCGGTGGCGTCCCCGAAGAGGCTCACGAGCATGCTCTGCACCTGCTGCGCAAGGCCCGGGGAGGTGGCCCCGCTCGCGGCGCTCTGGACCTTGCCGCAGGCGGTCTTGAAGCTCGACATCGCGCTGCGCACGTCATTGAGGGTCGCGAGCGCCTTGGAGTTTTTGACGGTCAGCTTGCGGCCGCGGAACATCTTGCCGGTGTTCTGCCTGATCGCCTCCGCAACGATCCTGCGGGCGCGCGCTTCTTCGGTATCCATGACCTCGCCCTGACTGTTGAGTCCGCCGGCGCCGGTGATGATCTGGCCGAGCTCGGCATGGAGCCTCTCGACGGCCTTCAGCTTGTTGCGCACGCTCGAGCGCCAGTCCTGCCCCTTCGCCTTCTGCGCGGCCTTCCAGCCCTCGAGCGCCCGCTGCAGTGCCCGTTTCTCCCCCAGGACCGAGCCCGGCGAATGCTCCACCGCGTGCTCGTAGGTTTTCAGTGCCGCATCCACCGCCTTCAGCTCCGTGCTGCGGGGACGCGCCAAGGCAGCCGTATCCTTCATCCATTGGTCGTATATCGTTCTCATCGCGGCGCGGCTCTCGGTTGGCGGGGCGCATCCGGCGGATACGGCCGGAGTTGGGATCGAATGGCGCGCAGCCTATGCCCGGCCCAGGCGGGGGTCAATCAGCGCACCGCCGAGATCCTGCGGCTGGGCGCCATCCGGCCGAGCCGGGCCGCCCCGCCGCGACTCGGCTAGGCAGTCGGCTCCTCCGGCTCCTCCGCTTCCCCTTCCGCCATCCCGAGCTCCTTCAGCTTGCGTGTCAGGGTATTGCGGCCCCAGCCGAGGAGCTTGGCGGCTTCCTGACGATGGCCCTGGGTGCGTTTGAGCGCGGCGCGGATCAGGATGCGCTCCATGGCCGGTAACGCCACCTCCAGGAGAGGGCGCTTGCCGCCGAGTGCCTGGCGGTCGGCCCAGCCGGCCAGCGCTTTCTCCCAGTCGGCGTCGCCGTCGGCCGCGCCGCCGGCCGAGAGAATCTCGGGCGGCAAGTCTTCGACCTGGATCGCGCTGCCGGGCGCAAGGACCGATAGACGCCGGCAGAGATTGACCAGCTCGCGGACATTGCCCGGCCAGCTGTACGCCGACAGCTTTGCCTCCGCTTCCTTGGTGAGGGCCTTGCGCTCGACGCCGAGATCACTGGCCGCGACCCTGAGATAGTGCGCGACCAAATCAGGAATGTCTTCCGAGCGGGCGCGAAGCGGAGGGAGCTCCAGGCGGATGACATTCAGACGGTGGTAGAGGTCCTCGCGGAAGAGGCCGCGTGCTACGCGGTCCTGCAGGTTTTGGTGGGTCGCGGCGATGACGCGGACGTCCACTCGGATTGGCGTCTGGCCGCCTACTCTGTAAAACTCTCCTTCCGCCAACACACGCAGCAGACGCGTCTGCAGCGGCGTCGACATGTCGCCGATCTCATCGAGAAACAGCGTACCGCCGTCCGCCTGCTCGAAGCGGCCGCGACGCAAGGCGTCGGCGCCGGTGAACGAGCCTTTCTCGTGGCCGAAGAGCTCCGACTCGAGGAGATCCGCGGGAATTGCCGAGGTGTTGAGCGCGATGAAGGGCTTGCCCGCGCGCGGGCTGTGATCGTGAAGGGCTCGGGCGACGAGCTCCTTGCCGGTGCCCGACTCGCCGGTGATGAGCACGGTGACGCTGGAGCGCGAGAGGCGTCCGATGCCGCGGAATACCTGCTGCATGGCCGGCGCCCTGCCCAAGAGCTCCGGGATGCGGGGTGCCGGGGCCGTTTCGGCCGTAACCTGACTTGCGGCACTCGCGGCGCGCCGCACGAGCGCGACCGCCTGATCGATATCGAAGGGTTTCGGCAGGTATTCGAACGCGCCGCCCTCGTAGGCCGAGACGGCGCTGCCCAGATCCGAATGCGCCGTCATGACGATGACGGGCAGGGCGGGGCGGGCATCGCGAATCTTCCGCAGCAGCGATAGTCCCGATTGACCCGGCATGCGGATGTCGGTGATCAGGACGTCCGGAGCCTCGCGCCGCAGGGCCTCCAGCGCGGGCTCCGCGGCCTCGAACGCTCGCGGAGTCATGCCGCCGTTGCGCAACGCACGCTCCAGCACCCAGCGTATGGAGGCGTCGTCGTCGACGAGCCAGACGCGCAGCGCACCGCCATTCATGCGGGATCTCCGATCGGCAATAGAAGTGTGAACACGGTCCGCCCCGGCTCGCTGTCGAACTCGATGAGACCGCCGTTGCGGGACACGAGCTCCTGCGCGACGGCGAGGCCGAGCCCGGTGCCATCCGGGCGGCCCGTCACCAGCGGATAGAAAATGCTCGCGCGCAGCTCCTCCGGGATGCCCGGGCCGTCATCCTCCACCTGCACGCTGGCCACCAGCCGATGGCGAGCCGCCCCGATACTGACGTTGGAGAGCACACGCGTGCGCAGCACGAGGCGGCCGCGAGCACCCAGCGCCTGCATGGCGTTGCGGGCCACGTTGAGCAGTGCCTGAATGATCTGGTTACGATCGAGCATGGCGTTGGGCAGGCTCGGATCGTAGTCACGCTCGATGTGGATCGCGGACCCCGCCTCCGCCCGCAGCAGGTGATACACGTGCTCGCAGACTTCGTGCACGTTGGTCGGTGATTTCTGCGGGACGCGCTTGGGGCCTGCGATGGAATCGACCAGCGCGGCCAGTCGGTCAGCCTCGCCGATGATGACGCGCGTGTATTCCTTCAAGGCGGCGCCCTGCAGCTCGCGCTCGAGGAGCTGCGCGGCCCCGCGCAGACCGCCGAGGGGATTCTTGATCTCGTGGGCGAGCTGGCGAATCATGAGGCGGCTGCCGTCGAGGCGAGCGAGCAGGTCGTTCTCGCGCGAGATCCGTTGCCGCTGGGTGGTGTCGGCCAGCTCCAGGAGCAGGTGGTTTCCGGTGATCTGACCCTCGAGCGGTGTAATGGTGATGTCGAGGGTGCGGGATTCCCGTGGCGCGCCGACCGGGCGGACGGTGAGCTCGCGATCGGCGATGCCTTCACCGGCCTCGAGCGCACGCCGGAGGATCGCGGTCAGGCCGTTACCCTCGAGCAGGAAGTCCGAGAAGGGCCGGCCGCGCGCCTTGTTGAGGCTGAACGCGAGGAGGTCCTGCGCCGCTACATTGGCGTAGATGGCGCAGAGCTGGGCATCCAGGACAATGATGCCGGTCGAGAGCGTGTCCAGGAGATCAGCCGGATCGAAATGCGACAGGGCCGAGGGAACGTTGTACTCAGCCGCCACGCGAGCCTCCTCGCGCATTCGCACCCAGCGGGAACTCGCGCCTTGATGTCCGGTCCCCCGCCGGGATCCTTGGTGCTGGAGTGCTGCCGGCTGCTAGCGAGGGTGGACGGGATTGTGGGGGTTTTGGATCGAGGGTTGATGCACGTAGAACGTGACGGTGCTCGTCTCGCAGACGATCTGGCCGACGCTGTCCTCGATCACGGCCTGCACGGTGTGCTGGCCGCGGTAGACCGGAAAGGTGAACGAGGTGCCGGACCCCGCGATCTCCTTGCCATCGACGAAGAGGTGGATGTCGTCGCCGGGACGCAGTGCCGGGGACGTCTGCACCACCGCAGTCGTGTGATAGACGTTCATCAGCATCTGCTGATCGGTGGGCTGGGCAATCGAGCAGCTCTGGTATACCGGCCCGGAGGGCTGGGCCTCCGGGGGCGCCGCTGCGGAGTAAGTCTCCGGCACGGGTGGCGCAGAGAAAGTCTGCGCGCCTTGGATTTCCAACTTCTGGGCGTTGGAATGGGGCTGATCGCTGTAGTGGATGACGCCCTGGGCATCGATCCACTTGTAGACGGTCGTGGTACCGCCATTGTCCGCCAGCGCGGCAGTGGAGAGCAGTCCGAAGGCCGCCAGGGCCACCGACCGTATTAAGGTAAATCGGGTGGGGCACATAGGCCCCGAGCATAGCCGGATGCCGGGTTCGACACAAAGGACCTGGTCCATATTCCGCCACGGTCGCTGGCGGGCCGTCCAGGCCGCCTATCTGTGGCGGCGAGACGCTCGCAGTCCGTGTCCCGGCGATCGCACGGACGGATGGAGACATCGCGCGCTCCCCAGCCCAACCGGAGCGCTCCCCGCAGCGCGGGGAGCCTCCGGTGCCGATCGAGAGCGCGTCTGGCTTCACCTTCCGTTCATCAGCAGCTGTAGTAGAGCTCCATCTCCACCGGGTGGGTCGCCATACGGAAGCGCGTCATCTCCTGCATCTTCAGGCCGATGTACGCATCGATCACGTCATTGGTGAACACACCGCCGCGGGTCAGGAACTCGCGATCCTTGTCGAGATAATCGATCGCCATGTCGAGCGAATGGCACACCGTCGGGATGTGCCTGGCTTCCTCCGGCTCGAGATCGTAGAGATCCTTGTCGGCGGGTTCGCCGGGGTGGATCTTGTTCTGGATGCCATCGAGGCCCGCCATCATCATCGCCGCGAACGCGAAGTAGGGATTCGCGCTCGAGTCCGGGAAGCGCACTTCGATGCGGCGCGCCTTCGGGTTCGACACCCACGGAATACGGATGGAGGCCGAGCGATTGCGCGCGGAATACGCGAGCATCACGGGCGCCTCGAACCCGGGCACCAGGCGCTTGTAGCTGTTGGTACCGGCGTTGGTGAAGGCATTGAGCGCCCGCGCGTGCTTGATGACGCCACCGATGTAGTAGAGGGCGAGATCCGAGAGGCCACCGTACTTGTCGCCGGCGAAGAGAGCCTTGCCTTCCTTCTGCAGCGACTGGTGAACGTGCATGCCGCTGCCGTTGTCGCCGACGAGGGGCTTAGGCATGAAGGTGGCTGTCTTGCCGTAGCGTTGGGCTACGTTGAGGACCGCATACTTCAGGATCTGCACCTGGTCGGCCTTCTGCACGAGAGTGCCGGCGCCGACGCCGATCTCGCTCTGGCCGGCGGTCGCGACTTCGTGATGGTGCACTTCGACCTTCAGCCCGAGATCCTCGAGGGCCAGACACATCGCCGAGCGGATGTCCTGGAACGCATCGACCGGAGGCACAGGGAAGTACCCGCCTTTGATGCCGGGACGGTGGCCGCGATTGCCGTCGGCGTACTCCGTGCCGGAGCTCCACGCGCCCTGTACGGAGTCGATGGCGTAGAAGCAGCCGCGCATGTCATTTCCGAAGCGCACGCTGTCGAAGATGAAGAACTCGTTCTCCGGCCCGAAGAGAGCATGATCCGCAATGCCCGTGGACTTGAGGTACGCTTCAGCGCGCTTCGCGAGGGAGCGCGGGTCGCGCTCGTAGCCCTGCATGGTGGCCGGCTCGATCACATCGCAGCGGATGTTGATCGTCGCGTCTTCGAAGAACGGATCGATGACCGCCGTATGGGCCTCCGGCATCAGGATCATGTCCGACTCGTTGATCCCCTTCCAGCCGGCGATGGAGGAGCCGTCGAACATCTTGCCGTCGCGGAACAGGTCCTCATCGACCAGGCGCGCGGGAATGGTCACGTGCTGCTCTTTGCCGCGCGTGTCGGTGAATCTCAGGTCCGCGAACTTGATTTCTTTTTCTTTGATCAGCTTGAGCACATCGGTCGGTGTCATATCTCCTCCGGAAAAAAGGATGGGCGAGCCGGTGCCTTTCAAGCGAGCGCCCGCACACGGATGTGCGGGCCGGGGGCCCTGCCGCCACGGATGGCCAGTGGCACGGCCCTCTGCGGTGCGGACTAGAAGGCGGTCGCTCGGGGCAAACGGTTGACGCGCAGTGGCAGTGCAGGCAGTGTGCCAGCTTGAGCTGCTCTAAAAATCAAAGGGTTAGCAGCCCCTGGGCTCTTGCCGGTGCGCCATGTGGGTGCGCCGAGGCGTATTGTGGCACTGCAATGGTGCAAATGCCATGATTTGGCTTGCGAATCGGTTGCGGCCCGCGCCTCGTTTTGGTGCGTGTCGCCAGGGTCCCGCTGGGCCGATTGCGGCGGCTATACTCGCCGGCTCTTTTGCATTCGACCCGACCCCATGAGAACCGGCACGGCGCCCCGCACCTTTCAGGAGCTGATCTTCGCGCTGCAGCGCTACTGGTCCGAGCGCGGCTGCGTGGTGCTGCAACCCTATGACATGGAGGTCGGGGCCGGCACCTTCCACACGGCCACCTTTCTCAGGTCCATCGGACCCGAGCCCTGGAGCGCCGCTTACGTGCAGCCTTCGCGCCGGCCGGCCGACGGCCGCTACGGCGAGAATCCGTTCCGACTGCAGCACTATTACCAGTTCCAGGTGGTCATCAAGCCGTCCCCGCTGGATATCCTGGACCTGTATCTCGGGAGCCTGCTGGCGCTCGGCTTCGATCCGCTGGTGCACGACGTTCGGTTCGTCGAGGACAACTGGGAGTCGCCGACCCTGGGCGCGTGGGGTCTCGGGTGGGAAGTGTGGCTGAATGGCATGGAGATCACGCAGTTCACCTATTTCCAACAGGTGGGTGGCCTCGACTGCCGCCCGGTGACCGGTGAGATCACCTACGGACTCGAGCGGCTCGCGATGTATCTGCAGGGAGTGGAGAGCATCTATGACATCGTATGGACCGACGGGCCGCTGGGCAGAGTGACCTACGGCGACGTCTTCCATCAGAACGAGGTCGAGCAGTCGCGCTACGACTTCGAGCGGGCCGATGTCGCGACGCTCTTCCGCCATTTCGACGATCACGAGCGAGCCTGCAAGGAGCTGCTCGAGGGAGGGCTGGCGCTACCCGCCTATGAGCAGGTGTTGAAAGCTTCGCATACCTTCAACTTGCTGGATGCGCGGCGCGCGATTTCGGTGACGGAGCGGCAGCGGTACATCCTGCGCATGCGCGCGCTCGCCGGCGGCGTGGCGCGGGCGTACTACGAGAGCCGGCAGGCGTTGGGGTTTCCCATGCTCTGCGCGCGGCAGTCAGCACCCGCACCCACTGCCGAGAGCGCCACATGACGAAATCGACCGGGGCGATTTTACTCGGTCCCTCCATGGGCCTCGGCCCTGCGGGCCCGCCCGGCGAAGCCGGGCGTTCAACATCCGCTCCAGCGGATTTTATGGACGGCGGCAGCCGGCCCGAAGGGGTTTCCCGGTGAGTGTCGGGTCGCGAATGCGGGCCTCAGAGGGCGCAGGGACGAAGCTTCACCACTCCGAGAAGCGCGATTTCCTGGTCGAGATCGGCACCGAGGAGCTGCCGCCCAAGGCGCTGCGGCTGCTGGAGCGGGCATTTGCCGGCGCGCTCGCCGCGGGGCTCGCCAAGGCGGGACTCGCTCATGGAGAAGTGAAATCGTTCGCGACTCCGCGCCGGCTGGCCGTCTTCGTCCGCCGCCTGGCGGCGCAGCAGCCCGATCAGAAGATCGAGCGGCGCGGCCCTCCCGTGAGCGCGGCGTTCGACGCGGCGGGGCTTCCGACGAGAGCCGCGCAGGCGTTCGCAGCGAGCTGCAAGGTGTCCGTGGAGGAGCTGCGGACTCGGGAGGAGGGAAAGGGGACGTTCCTCTACTACGAGGGCGTCAAGCTCGGAGCCCCGGCCTCCACGCTGTTGCCGGCGCTCGTACAGAGCGCGCTCGATGCGCTGCCAATTCCGCGACGCATGCGCTGGGGCGCCGGTGAGGCGCAGTTCGTGCGGCCCGTGCACTGGATCGCGATGCTCTATGGCAAGGAGATCGTGCCGGCATCGCTTCTCGAGACGCCATCGGACAATCTCACCCGGGGCCATCGATTCCACGCGCCGAAGCCGCTGCGCCTCTCGAGCCCGTCGGCTTACGAGCGCACGCTTCGCAACCGCGGTCATGTGATCGCGGATTTCGAAGCGCGGCGGTCACTGGTGCGCGAAGGGGTCGACGCCGTAGCGAGCGGCCTGGGCGGCCGACCGCTGATGAGCGAGGCGCTGCTCGATGAGGTCACGGCTTTGGTGGAATGGCCGGTACCGCTCGCCGGCCGCTTCGAGGAGCGGTTCCTGTCGCTGCCGCGCGAGGTCCTGATCTGCACTCTCGAGGATCACCAGCGTTACTTTCCGGTCGAAGGCGCGGACGGGCGGCTCCTTCCGTGCTTTGTCGCGGTGGCCAACATCGAGAGCCGCGACCCCGCCAGGGTGGTGGAGGGCAATGAGCGGGTGGTACGTCCTCGACTGGCCGATGCGGCGTTCTTCTGGGAGCAGGATCGCAAGTCGCCTCTTGCCGAGCGCGCCGGCGGGCTGGCGAAAGTCACCTTTCAGGCTCGGCTCGGATCGCTCGGCGACAAGGCGCGGCGCGTCCGCACGCTTGCGGTCGAGATCGCCGAGGCACGCGGACGCCCGGATACTCGCGATGCCAAGCCGGCCACCCGCGCCCGACGGGCGGCGGAGCTCTGCAAATGCGACCTCCTGACCGCCATGGTCGGGGAGTTCCCGGAGCTGCAGGGCGTCATGGGAACCTACTACGCGCTCGCGGACGGCGAGGAGCCGGAGGTCGCCACCGCGATCCGGGAGCACTACCTGCCTCGGGGCGCCGGTGCCGAGCTGCCCGCCACTGACACCGGCACCACACTGGCGATCGCCGACAAGCTCGATACGCTGGCCGGCATTTTCGCCATTGACGAGAAGCCCACCGGAACGAAGGACCCGTTCGGACTGCGCCGGGCAGCGATCGGCGTCGTGCGAATCGCGATCGAGAAAGGGCTCGATCTCGACCTCGCGCGGTTTCTCGCTCTCGCAGTAGCGCTGGCACGCGCGGACATCGAGAAGGCGGCGGCTGCCGCGGGCAAAGCCGCGCCGGCGCTCGCAATCGAGAGCATCGCTGCCGAGATCTACGATTACGTTCTCGAGCGGCTGCGCGCCTATTACCTCGAGCGCGCGGATGGCTCCACGGAGACGGCGGGCGCCGCAGAGGCGCCGGCAGCATCGATCACCACCGAGATGTTCGACGCCGTCCTTGCGACCCGTCCGTCCTCGCCGCTGGACCTCGATGCGCGCCTCAAGGCACTCAGCACCTTCCTGACTTTACCGGAGGCGGCGAGTCTGACTGCCGCCAACAAACGCGTCGCCAACATCCTGCGCAAAGCCGGTGAGAGCGCTCCGCCAGCCGTGGACACGGCCGCCTTGCAGGCGCCCGCGGAGCGCGAGCTGTTCGAGGCGATGCGGGCGCGAGGTGCCGACGTTGCGGCTGCGACCGCGCGGAAGGATTACGCCGGCTCGCTTACGCTGCTGGCCCAGCTTCGGCCAATGGTGGACGCGTTCTTCGACCAGGTGATGGTGATGGACGAGGATCCGAGGCTGCGGGCCAATCGGCTGGCGCTCCTTGCCCAGATGCGTGAGCTTTTCGCAGGCGTGGCGGATCTGTCGCGGCTCCCGGGCTGAGGAGCGCGGGCAGCCATGCAGCTCATCGCCTCGATCGTCTTCACCGCGTTTCTCTTCGCCTGGACCTTCTGCTACGCCATCTTCTTCGTGCTCGCCTGCTCGCTGTTGCCATTCCGGTACCGGTTCGTGCTCGCACGGCTGTGGGCGCGGGTACTGCTCAAGGCGCTCAAGTGGACCTGCAGGCTGGATTTCCAAGTGGAGGGAGCGCAGCGGCTGCCATCGGGCAATCACATCGCGCTCTGGAAGCATTCCTCCTCCTGGGAAACTATCGCGATGACCGTCGTCTTCCCGCGGCAGGTATGGGTGCTGAAGCGGGAGCTGCTCTGGGTTCCGGTGGTCGGCTGGGGAATCCGGCAGCTCCATGCCATCGCCATCGACCGGAGATCGGGACATTCGGCGGTATCGCAGGTCGTTGCGCAGGGCCGGGAGCGGCTCGCGGAAGGCGACTGGATCATAGTCTTTCCCGAAGGCACGCGCATGCCGCAGGGAGAGACTCGTCGCTACGGCGTCAGCGGCGCACTGCTCGCCGCGGAAACCGGCAAGCTCATCGTTCCCGTCGCGCACAATGCCGGCCGGTACTGGCCGCGGCGAGGCCTTCTCAAGAAGCCGGGAACCATCCGGGTCGTGATCGGCGAGCCCGTGTCCGCCGCCGGTCGCGACATCCGCGCGCTCAACCGTGAGATCCAGGAATGGATCGAGGCGACCGTCGCCACGCTGCAGACGTGAGAGGGACGACGGGACTCAGCGCGTCATCCATTTCCGGGAGCGGACGGTGGCGACCGCATACGGAAAGATCCAGAAGAGCGCGATGGACGAATAGTACGTATACAACACACCGTACAGGAAGTTCATCGACCGCTCGCTGCGCAGATAGTAGAGCACGCTGAAGAGAGACATCGCCCCCATCATCGTCATCATGGGAACCGTGATGGTCGGATCCTGCATCACGAGAAGCGGCAACAGCCCGAGACTGGAATAGGACGCCGGGTAGCGGAAGTTGGTGACGGCGCGATCGAAGAGCGCCATGATGCGTGTGGGCCAGGGCCGCTTCCACACGATGCGGGTGAAGCGGATTTCCTCACGCACGTAGGACCGATCCCAGCGCAGCAGCATCTTGCAGAGCTTCACGTACGAGACCGGCACCAGGGTATGGACGACCGCGGTGCGCTGGTAGACCGTGTCGTAACCGCTGTCGAGCAGATAGTTGGTCATCGCGCGATCCTCGCCGAAAGTGCAGCGGGAGCCGAGGAATTCCTGATTTTTCCAGCGATCGAGCACCTGCCGGACCGCTGATGCCCGCAGGCCGGTTAGCGCGCCCGGGCAACAGTAGACATTGCGGTACACGGATTCCGTGGCGCGGAGCATGTCGAAAGACAGCATGTAGCGCACGTGCAGCATGCGCGGAATGATGCCGTGCGCGCGGTTGTACACCTCCACCCGGCCCGCCACCGCGCCGATCTTCGGGTCGCGGAATGGCCCGGCCAGAGCGAGGAGCGCCCCGCGCTCGATCACGCTGTCCGAGTCGATCGTGACCAGGATCTCCCCGCGGGCGCGGCTGAAGCCGAGCGCGAGCGCTTCGCGCTTGCCGCGGTTGCACTCGTGGCGCAGCGCCGTGACGAGCCCGGGATAGCGCTCGGCGGCCTGCGAGACATAACTCCAGGTGTCGTCCTTGCTGCCGTCGTCGATGACCAGGATCTCCAGCCGATCATGCGGATAATCGGCCTTCGCAGCCGACTCGATCGACTGCAGCACCATCGCGCCTTCGTTGTAGGCGGGAATGATGATCGTGATGCGGGGAGCGCTCTCCCGGGTCGCGGCGGCCGCCGGACGGTAGAGCATCCAGAAGATGGTGCGGATGACGACGAGCAGGAAGCCGAGACCCAGCCAGAAGAGACCGGAGTACGCGAGCGCGCGGATCCCGTGCTGCCGGGTGGCGATCGCGAGGATACGCAGCGCAACGGCGTGAAATTGGTAATAGCCGAGGACGATGCAGCCGACAGCAATCATGGCGTAGACCGTGTAGCTCCACAGCGCGCCTGGCTGCCGGGTCTCGCGCATGATGCCGGAAGGAGGCGCGGCAGCCAGGGCAGCGGCTGAGCTCGCGATCGTGTGTGGGCTTTGGAAGGAAGGGATCAGGGGCTTTGCCATGACTCGGATTCGCTCCAGGGCGACGAAGATCTCAACGCCGATGTCAGCCCGGCGATGACGTTGACGGCTCGAGGGAAATGGTGGCTGTAGGCAAATGGGATCTTAAGGGGCCGGCCCGGGCCGCGCCGTGAAGAATGCTGAAGATGTCTCACGACGGCGGAAGCAAATGCCCGATTCCGTCCGTGTGCCGAGCCATTCGCGCCGGTCAGGAGTCCGCCGGCTGCTCCTCAACGGCGATTTCGACGTGATCGCCGGTCAGCCGGACCGCGTAGACTCCAACCGGCCTCACCGCGGGCGCTCCGACCGCCTCCCCGGTGCGACAATCAAACGTTCCACCGTGCAAAGGGCAGACCAGCTTCGCCTTGCGCAGCCGGCCCTCGCTCAGCTTCGCATACGCGTGCGTGCAGATATTGTCCACCGCATACCATCCCTCGCGCGTGTGGCAAAGGAGGATGCTGCGTGAGCCTACGGTTACCTCGAGCATTCTGCCCCTGGGCAGATCGGTAACGCGTGCGACTCGCACGAAGGTGCTCTCGCTCATGCGACTGGGATGATCGCACGGCCTGGCCAGAATTGTCTCCGAGGGCCGACGCGGCGCGCAAGTGAGCGCGGCTGGGCGGTCGTGACGCGATATGATGCGGAGTTTGTCATGAGTGAGAGTCTGGCATGACAGCGAGCGAGAATTGGACGACCGAAAGCCGCAGTGTGGTCATCGCCAGCTTCCTGGGATGGACGCTGGATGCTTTCGATTTCTTTCTCGTCGTGTTCGTGCTCTCACGTCTTGCCGACGATTTCAGGACTGACATCACGGCGGTGACGCTCGGGATCAGCGCGACGCTGGCGATGCGTCCGGTCGGCGCTTTTCTTTTCGGGCGCTTCGGCGACCGTTATGGCCGCCGGCCGGCGCTCATGGCCAGCATCCTGCTGTACTCGGCCATGGAGCTCGCCACGGCTGCCGCGCCCTCTCTGGGCGTCTTCATCGTCTTGCGGGCACTCTATGGTGTTGCGATGGGCGGTGAGTGGGGGATCGGCGCCTCCCTCGCATTCGAGAGCGTGCCCGTGCGATCGCGTGGCCTGGTCTCTGGAATCCTGCAGGCCGGCTATCCCTGCGGCTACCTGTTGGCCTCGGTGGCGTTCGGGCTGCTCTTCGACCGGATCGGCTGGCGGGGGTTGTTCGTAGTCGGGGCGGCCCCTGCGCTATTGGTGCTCTATATCTTCAGCAAGGTACCGGAATCGCGGACCTGGAAGGCCGGCCACACGGGGCCTGCGCAGCACCGGAGCCTCTTGGCCGGCCTGCGCGGTCAGGGGATGCTGGCGCTCTATGCCATCGCGCTGATGACCTGCTTCAACTCGTTCAGTCATGGTACGCAGGACCTGTATCCGACTCTGCTGGGCCAACAGCGCGGATTCTCCCCGGGCACGATTTCCGCGATCGCCGTCGTCTACAACATCGGGGCGATCGTGGGCGGGATGGTGTTCGGATTGCTGTCGGGGAGGCTGGGCCGCCGCCGGGCCATTGCGCTGGCGGCGGCGCTGTCGCTGGTGGCGCTTCCTTTCTGGGCGTACTCGACTACCGCGGTGTCGCTCGCGATCGCGGCGTTCGCCATGCAGTTCATGGTTCAGGGCGCCTGGGGCGTCGTGCCGGTGCACCTCAACGAGCTTTCGCCCGAGGGGATGCGCGCCACCTTCCCGGGCGTGGTGTATCAGCTCGGCAATCTTCTGACTTCCTTCAACGGCACGCTGCAAGCGGCCATCGCAGCCGCGTACCCGAGCCACGGGCATCCGGATTACGCATTTTCCTTGACGGTGGTCGCCGGTGTAGTTGCCGTGGCTCTGGTGCTGCTTGTCCTCCTGGGACCGGAGCGGCGCGGTGTGCGTTTCACGGCGTAGCGGGATGGACTAGGACGGGACCGATTCGGCAACCTGCTCCGCGATCGCGAGCGCGGCCGTCAGGCCGGGCGACTCGATGCCGTAGAGATTGATGAGACCGCGCACGCCGTGGGCTCGCGGACCCTGAATCAGAAAATCAGCGGGCCCGCCATGCGCTCCGGCGAGCTTCGGACGAATGCCAGCATAGCCCGGATGCAGAGTGCCGTCCGGCAAGCCCGGCCAGTAGCGGCGGATCGCTCGGTAGAATTGCGCGGCCCGGCCGGGATCGACCGCATAATCCAACCTCTCCACCCACTCGACATCCGGTCCGAATCGCGCCCGGCCGGCGAGGTCCAGCGTCAGATGCACGCCCAGGCCGTCTGGCTCGGGTACCGGGTAGACGAGGTGCCGAAAGGGCGCCCTGCCCCGCAACACGAAGTAGTTACCCTTGGCGTAGGCCAATGAGGGAATGCTTTCTTCCGGGAGGCCCTCGATCCGCCGCGCCAGCGCCTCGGCCTGAAGTCCGGCGCTGTTGACGACGACCCGCGCCGTGAGCTCGAGGGGGGGGTCCGAGCCGACCTGCAGGTGAATACCGTCTCCACCGCAGTGACCGCCTCTTACCGGGGCTCGCAAGGCTACCATCCCACCGGCGTCCTCCAGGTCTGCCTGCAAGGCGAGCATGAAGCCATGACTGTCTATGATCCCGGTGGAGGGAGAGAGCAGCGCCGCCACGCAACGCACGGCGGGCTCCATGGCTGTCGCCTCCTCGCCGGTGAGCCAGCGCAGATCGTCCACACCGTTCGAGCGCGCCCTGGCGGCGATGTTCTCGAGAGCCTCGATCTGGTCCGTGTCCGCGGCGATGATCAGCTTGCCGTAATTGCAGTGCTCGATTCCGTGCGCCGCGCAGTAGGCGTAGAGCAAACGCTTCCCGCTGACACAGAGGCTCGCTTTTGCGGAGCCTGGAGGGTAGTAAATCCCGGCGTGGATCACCTCACTGTTCCGGGAGCTGGTGCCGGTGCCGATGGCATCCGCGGCCTCGAGGACCAGGATCTCGCGACCACGCCTGGCCAGGGCACGCGCAACCGCCAGCCCAACCACGCCTGCGCCGATGACGACGCAGTCCACGCTCTCAGCCATATCGAAACCGTTGGGCGGCCGTGAAGCTACGGGAGCGGCCGGTCCGCGGGCGGATCACCCGGTCGAGTGGCTCCAGGCTGCTGGGCGTAACCGTGTCGGTCATCCAGGCAAATCGTAGCCTACGTGCGTCGCGCCGACCGAGCTGGACCCGAGGCATCAGCCGGACTTGAGGTGGTGCCCCTGGGTGACAGGGTAGTGCTCGGCCCAGGTGCGAGCCAGTAATCTGATCGCCAAAGGCTTCAATATGCTTGAAACACGGTTTGATTGTCTCGTTAAAGAGACGATACCGGAAGCGATGAGACGGGAGGCTTCCGTCTGCTTGGCAGCTCAAACATCCAGGTTCGTTACCGACAGCGCGTTCTTTTCGATGAATTCCCGGCGCGGCTCGACCTGGTCCCCCATCAGCGTAGTGAAAATGTCGTCGGCCGCAACCGCGTCCTCGATCTTCACCTGCAGCAGGCGCCGCGTCTGAGGATTGATGGTGGTCTCCCAGAGCTGCTCGGGATTCATCTCTCCCAGGCCCTTGTAGCGCTGGATCGTCTGACCTTTGCGGGCCTGGTCGAAGAGCCACTTCATGGCTTCTTTGAATGAGCCGACCTCCTGGCGCTCATCACCGCGGCCGACATAGGCACCGTCGCCGATGAGGCCCGCCAGCGTGCGGGCGAGCTCGGCGATCCGCTGATATTCCGCCGACTCGAAGAACTCGCGCGGCAGGTATTTCTGGCTTGCGGTGCCATGTTCCGTCTTGTGGATCATGATCCGCATCGCATGATCACCGGACGCTTCACGCAGCTCCACATGGTAAGCCCGGGTTGCATCGTCGAGGGAGTTGAGCTGCTGGTCGAGATCCTGAGCCCAGCTTCGCAGCCAGTCGGGCCGGTCGAAGTCCCCAGGGGTGACCTCCGGCATGTAGATGAGCTGATCGAGCAACCGGTCATCATAACGGCGTGACCAGCGCTTGATGATGGCTTGAACTTCCATGTACTTACGCGACAAGGCCTCGAGGCCGGGACCCTGGAGCGGCGGCGCCGAGACATTCACGTGGAGGGCGGAATTCTCGAGTGCGGTATTGAGCAAGGCAGCGTCGAGCTCCGCCTCGTCCCTGACATACAACTCCTGCTTCCCGCGCTTCACCTTGAAGAGCGGCGGCTGCGCGATGTAAATGTGCCCGTGCGCAATGAGATCCGGAAGCTGGCGGTAAAAGAACGTAAGGAGCAGCGTCCGGATATGGCTCCCGTCGACGTCCGCGTCGGTCAGCAGGACCACCCGATGGTAACGTAGCTTAGTAATATCGAAATCGTCCTTGCCGATACCACATCCCAGCGCGGTGATCAGCGTGCCAACTTCCGCCGAGGACAGCATTTTGTCGAAGCGCGCCCTCTCTACGTTCAGGATCTTGCCTTTGAGCGGCAGGATTGCCTGAGTTCGCCGGTCACGGCCCTGCTTGGCGGAGCCACCGGCGGAGTCGCCCTCGACGATGAAAATCTCCGAGAGGGCCGGGTCCTTCTCCTGACAGTCAGCCAGCTTTCCCGGCAGCCCCGCGATGTCCAGCGCGCCCTTGCGGCGGGTCATCTCGCGCGCACGGCGCGCGGCCTCGCGGGCGCGAGCAGCCTCGATGATCTTGGCGACGATCGACTTGGCTTCCTGTGGATGCTCGAGCAGGAATTCCCCCAGCTTGCCGGCGACCGCAGCCTCGACGAGACCCTTGACCTCGGAGGAAACCAGCTTGTCCTTCGTCTGTGAGGAGAACTTCGGGTCTGGCAGCTTCACAGACAAAATCGCGGTGAGTCCCTCACGGGCATCGTCGCCCGTGGTCGGCAACTTATCTTTCTTTGTGGATAATTCCTTCTCGATGTAGTCGTTCAGTGTCCGCGTCAGCGCGCTGCGAAAGCCCGCGAGGTGCGTGCCGCCATCCTTCTGCGGGATGTTGTTGGTGTAGCAGAACATGCTCTCCTGGTAGGAGTCGTTCCACTGCATCGCGACCTCAACGGTGACGGGCCCTTCCTGGGTCTTGAACCAGAGCACCGACTCGTGAATGGGTACACGCGCACGATTCAGGTACTTTACGAAGGCCTTCAGACCCCCTTCGTGCTGAAAGACATCGGATTTGTTCTCGCGCTCATCGACGAGTTCGATACGCACGCCGGAGTTGAGGAAAGAGAGCTCCCGCAGCCGCTTGGCCAGGATCTCGTAGTTGAATTGAATGTGGGTGAAGATCTGCGCACTAGGCTTGAAGCGCACGACCGTACCGCGCTCGGACGTGTCCCCCACTGCGCCGAGAGGCGCGACAGGATCCCCGAGGTGGTACTCCTGGCGATGAACCTTGCCGTCGCGGTAGACGGTCAGCAGCAGGTAATCCGACAGCGCATTGACCACGGACACGCCGACCCCGTGGAGCCCGCCCGAGACCTTGTAGGAGCTCGCATCGAACTTACCACCCGCGTGCAGCACGGTCATGATGACCTCTGCCGCCGAGCGCCCCTCTTCCGGGTGCATGTCCACCGGAATACCCCGGCCATTGTCCGAGACCGTGATGGACTCATCGGCATGGATCGTAACCACGATCCGGTCGCAGTAGCCTGCCAGTGCCTCATCGATCGAATTGTCGACGACCTCGAATACCATGTGGTGCAGACCGGTGCCGTCATCCGTGTCACCGATGTACATCCCGGGGCGCTTGCGCACCGCGTCGAGGCCTTTCAGGACTTTGATTTTACTGGAGTCGTAGACGTCTTCGGCAGCCATGAAAAGGTCCGGTCTCAGGATGGGGCATTATACCGGCCCCACCCTCCCCTGTTCCACGTGAAACACCCTATCCGGAGCCCCAAAGGCCAGCTTTTCCGCTTCCAGCGCAGTGATCACCAACTGACATTCAAGAGGCTTGATCTGACTGACAAAATGGCCCAAGTGCGCGCAATCCAGCTCAGCCGCCGGATCGTCGAGCAATAGCGTCGGAACGGTAGCCGAGACCTCCCTCAAGAGCCGCAACTGCGCCAACGTGAGCGCCACCGCCATCAGCTTCTGCTGCCCGCGGGAGAGGACCTCACGTGCCAGCCTCCCGTTAACCCGGATCAGCACATCCGCCCGGTGGGGTCCAACATGAGTGATCTTGCGGACCTCGTCCCGAGGGCGTGAGGCCTCGAGTGCCTCGGCCAACGAGTGCTGCGCTCCCCAACCCTGGAAGTACTGCAGATCCCCCGCCGGACAGTCGAGGCCTGCGATCGCTTCCAGCCAGTGGGGCTGGATTTGCTCCACTACCGCTCGACGCGCCTTCGAGATCCTCTCACCTAGCGCTGCCACTTCCCGGTCCCACGGCCTCACTGCCCCAGGCCCTGCCCTCAGAGCCGCGTTCCGCTGCAGGACCGCGCGCCCGTATCGAACCCACCACTCACCGAATTGAGGTTCCACGTGGAACACTGCCCAGTCGAGCCAACGCCGCCTTCTCCTGCCACCTTCCTCGATGAGCTTATGAATCTCCGGATCGATCACCTGCACCGGAAACACCCGCGAGAGATCAGCCAGCGATTCCACAGCTGCGGCATCCACCCTTGCCCTCGTACCGTCCCGCCGATGCACCTCGACACCCACCCCGTGCACCAAGCCGCTCAATTCCGGTCCGCCGCTCTCCGTCCGACCAAAGACCACCAGCCGCTCCTGGCCGTGCCTGATCAGACGCTCCGAATTCCTCGTCCGAAACGATCTGCCGCGGCCCAGCAGAAACATCGCCTCCAGCAAAGAAGTCTTCCCTGTGCCGTTTCCTCCACAAATGAGGTTCTGGCCAGGATGCAGGGAGAGCTCGGCGTGATCGATGCATCGGAAATCGCGGACGGTGAGCTCGCTGAGGATCATGCGGCTATTCTCGCATTCCGAACCTCGGGGCAGCGCCTGCAAAGGGGCCTGGCGGGGGACGCCGTGAATCCTGGCTCGCGGCCGTGAGGCCGCGAGACCGTATTCACGGCGTCCCCCGCAAAGTCCTTTTGCGCGTCTCGCCCCTACCGCAAGCGTAGTGAATGCCTCCCTCACCCAGGAACACCAGCAGCCAGATGCCCTGCGCTCAAAGCCTCATGGGCATCACAACATACCGAGTCTGAGTCAATCCCGGCGCATGAATGAGGCAACTGCTGTTGGAGTCACTGAGCCCGATCTCCACCTTATCTCCCTCGATCGCGCTCAAAGCATCCAGCAAATAGTTCACATTGAAGCCAATTTCGACCTCATCCCCCGCATAGACCACCTCGACCTGGTCCTCCGCCTCTTCCTGCTCTGGATTGTGCGCCTGAATCGTCAATAGGTCGGTCTTCACACCCAGCCGAACGCCCCGGTACTTCTCATTCGAAAGGATCGCGGTCCGCTGCAGTGCCTGCCTGAGGAGGTCCCGGTCCGCTTGCACCAGCTTCGGTGGAGTGCTCGGGATGACTCGGCCATACTCCGGGAATCTTCCATCAATCAGCTTCGAAGTAAAGCGAATATCGCCGATCTGGGCGCGAACGTGATTTGTGCCAATCGCCAGCTCCACAGTCCCCTCAGCTCCCAGGATCCGCTGCAGCTCGAGCACGCCCTTGCGCGGCACGATGACCTGTCCCGCTCTGCCCGGCGTGGAAAGCGTCATCTCCGACAGCGCGAGCCGGTGCCCGTCGGTCGCTACTGCGCGCAGCACGCTCTCCTGAGTCTCCAGCAAAAGCCCGTTCAGGTAGTAACGGACGTCCTGCTGCGCCATGGAGAAGTGGGTCTTGTCGATGAGCCGCCGGAACTCTCCCTGCAGCACGGAGAGCGTCTGAGAGGCATTGATCTCCTCGACCACCGGAAACTCAGCAGCCGGCAGAGTCGAGAGCGTGAAGCGGCTGCGGCCCGCGCGCACGACCACACGCTCTCCTTCCGTGCTCAGCGTGACACTCACTCCGTCCGGAAGAGCGCGAAAGATGTCAACGAGCTTCCTACCCGGCACCGTGATGTCCCCCGGCTGCTCGACTCCAACCTTTGCGGCCGCGACGAGCTCCACCTCGAGATCCGTCCCCGTGATCGCCAGCCGCCCATCGCGTGCCGACAACAGCACGTTCGCGAGCACCGGCATCGTCTGCCGCCGCTCGACCACGCCGATCACGCTTTGCAAGGGAGCGAGAAGGTCTTCGCGCGTCGCTGTCAGCTTCATAGATCTAATCTTTCTTAGAGAGTCTTGAAATCAGATTGTAGTAGTGATTGGCCCTGGGGATAACGGGCACAATATCCCCGGCCCCATAAGATCAGAGGCTTGGCCTGTCCACGACCCGCAAAGCTTTGCGGTACGACCTGGGCGCGGGTTGTGGGCCGCCTGTGCGTAACTTTATCCCCTCGGGCGCTCACAGAAAATCCACAGGCCTACCCCCATCAACCTGTCAGGGTTCTCAACAGGTTCGAATAGTCCTCGGTCATGCGAACCTCGGAGGTACGCAGCTCCTTGATACGCTTGCAGGCGTGGATCACCGTGGTATGGTCGCGGCCGCCAAAGGCATCGCCGATCTCCGGCAAGCTGTGGCTGGTGAGCTCCTTGGCAAGGGCCATGGCGACCTGCCGAGGCCGCGCCACTGACCGGCTACGGCGCTTGGAAAGCAGATCCGCCATCCGGACCTTGTAGTAATCGGCGACGGTCTTCTGAATGTTCTCGATGGTGACCAGCTTCGCCTGCAGGGACAGCAGGTCCTTCAGCGCCTCGCGGGTGAAATCCAGTGTGATCGCATGCCCGGTGAAGCGCGAGTTGGCCATTACCCGCCGCAGGGCGCCTTCCAGCTCCCGTACGTTGGAGCGGATGCGCTTGGCGATGAAGAACGCCACTTCTTCCGGGAGGGGAACGCCCGCGTGCTGCGCTTTGGTCATGAGAATGGCTACGCAGGTCTCGAGCTCCGGTGGCTCGATGGCAACCGTCAATCCCCACCCGAATCGCGATTTCAGCCGCTCCTCGAGCCCGTCGACCTCTTTCGGGTAACGGTCGCAGCTCAGGATCACCTGATGCTGGCCCTCGAGCAGCTCGTTGAAGGTGTGGAAGAACTCTTCCTGCGAGCGCTCTTTCCCGGCGAAGAACTGGATGTCATCGATCAGTAGCGCATCGAGCGAGCGGTACGCGGTCTTGAACTCGTTCATGGTGTTGTGCTGCAAGGCACGCACCATATCGCTGACGAAGCGCTCCGAGTGCACGTACGCGATCCGCGCCTCGGCGTCACGCTCCTTGATGAGGTGGGCAATGGCATGCATGAGATGCGTCTTTCCAAGACCCACACCGCCGTACAGGAAGAGCGGGTTGTAAGCGCGCCCGGGATTCTCGGCCACCTGCAGCGAGGCGGCCTTTGCGAGCTGGTTGCTCTTGCCCTCGACGAACGTGCCGAACGTGAAGTCCGCATTGAGGCGCGCACCTACCACCAGGCCTTCCGCCCGCCGCGGACGCTGGGCCGACGGCGCGGCCAATCCCGCGGCAGATGCCGTCGCCACGGCCGCGCGCATGGGTGCGCTGCGCGATCCGACCTCCACCGTGACGATGGGCGCGTCGCCGGTACTCTCGTCGCGCAGCAGCTCCCCTATGCGCGGCAATAGATGCTCGTTGATCCATTCCACCGCGAAGCGATTGGGTGCAAGGAGCTTGAGCGCGCCGGCGCCCTCAAGCGCCTGTAGCGGCCGCACCCAGGTATTGAACTGCTGCTCCGGGAGCTCGGTCTCCAAGGCGCATTTGCACCGAGCCCAAAGCGACGCTTCCACGTGCGTTGCCTCCGCGACCACTTCGACGGGGAAAGGGCTGCGGAGTCTATACCCTAGCGCGCCAGCGCTGAAGGTTTTGCGGTGAGGCAATGAGGACCCGGGAGCGGGGCCGAGGCGTAAGATCGCCTGAACAACATATTGACACCTTGGCGCTCAACGGCTTAGCCTTGCCGCCCCTTTTTGGAACCCATGGATCCCCTGGAGCTCCCGGTATGAAGCGTACCTATCAGCCGAGCAAGCTGCGCCGCAAGCGTACGCATGGGTTCCGGGCGCGCATGGCGACCCAAAACGGTCGGAGAGTGCTCGCTCGGCGCCGCGCCAAAGGCCGGCGGAAGCTGATCCCCTAAACGATCCGCGCAGGCGCCGGCTTCGGGGCCTGGTACTTCCGGGCGTGCCGATGCCCTGCGGCGAGGACACTCGATGTGGCCCCGTTCCGGCAGGCGCCCGCACAGGGAGTGCGGGCCCTTATGAGGGCCGCCGGCGCTGAGCTGGAGGCGCACCGGGACACGGCTCTGCCGCCAAGGGACAGACCTTGGCGCAACATCGCTGGTCGAATCAGTGGGGCGCGGCGAGAATATGCACCGGCTCACTTTTCCAGCGCACAAGCGCCTGCGCCGCAAGGCGGAATTCGACGCCGCGTATGCGCGCGGGCGGCGCTTTGGCAACGGATTCTTCGCGGTGACGGCAAGTAGCAATGACAAGAGCGGAGCACGCCTGGGCATGGCGGTTGCCGTGCGCACGGCGGGGAACGCCGTCGAGCGAAACCGCATCCGCCGTATCATTCGGGAGTCATTTCGGTTGCACCAGAGTGGGCTTCCGGCTGTCGATCTCGTCGTCAGCGCCAGACCGAAGGCGCGCGAAGCACCAGGCACCGAACTGCACGCGAGCCTGGCTTCCCTGTGGAAGAAGGTAATCGAACATTGCGGTGGCGGGAGCGATCCATGAAGGTGCGATGCCGGCCCCGAAGGGGCGAGACCCAGGACGGCCGAGTACCGGCCTCGGCCAATATGGACCGGGCCGCACGCCTTATCGCCATCTTTCTCATCCGCTGCTATCAGTGGACCATTAGTCCGCTTCTCGGCCCCTGCTGCCGATTCCATCCCTCATGCTCCCAGTACGCTCTCGAGGCCATCGGCCGGTTCGGCCTGCTGCGCGGCGGCTGGCTCGGCGTGAGGCGCATCGCGCGTTGCCATCCGTGGCATCCTGGCGGATTCGATCCAGTACCCCGGCGCATGAGGCCGAATCCGCCAGGATTCCACCCGGTGCCCGCCGGCAATGCCCCGACTTCGTCTCGCCACCCTCATGAATAACAGTCTGCGCCCCTACCTCTGGCTCGCGCTCGTTTTTGTCCTGTACCTCAACTACACGACCTGGCAACGCGAGTTCCCACCGAATCCCGCAGCGTCCCTCGCGGCATCCAGCCAGACGGCTCCGTCCAAACAGCCGAGCTCGCTGGCCAACAGCATTCCCCCGACCCAGGAGTCGGCCGCACCCGGTGCGGCTCCCGCCGCTGCCACACCCACACCGCTGCCGCCCCAGCCGGCACCCGGTATTCCTGCCGTCAAGCCCGCGGCCGTTGCAAACGCACCGCTGATTCGCGTTCACACGGACGTGTACGACATCGAGATCAGCACCCGCGGTGGAACGCTCGAAGAGGCGCGCCTGCTCAAGTACGCGGAGGTCAAAGGACAACCCGCTCGCGTGCAGCTCGAGAACGACGCGAGCCCTCGCACCGTGTATCTGTTGCAAAGCGGACTGACCGGGCCGGCAGGTGCGCCGTATCCAAACCACACCGCGCTCTTCACGGCGCCCCAGCGAAGCTATCAGATGGACGGCGCACGGCAGCTGCGTGTGCCTCTAACCTGGAGCAGCGGCGGGATCACGGTGACGAAGACGTACGTCTTCACCAAAGGCTCCTACGGCATCCGGCTCGATTACACCGTCCAAAATCGCGGCGCAGCGCCTTGGCGGGCAGCGCCGTACGCTCAACTCTACCGCGACGATCCGCGTACCAAGCGGAGCTACTTCCACCCCAATACTTACGCTTATCATGGGCCTGCCATCTGGAATGGCAGCAAATATGTGGTGCTCGATCCTTCCAAGACCGAGTACCAGCATTTCTCCAAAACGGTCACCGACGGCTGGATCGCCGCGACCCAGGACGATTTCGTGAGCGCGGTCGTGCCGCCGAAGGGCGCTCCGTACCGCTTCACCACCGACGTCTCCGGTCCTTACTACCTGCTGTCGGCGGTGGGCCCCGAGCAAACGGTTGCGCCAGGCGCGACAACAACGATTCGCCAGACGCTCTTCGTCGGTCCGATGCTTCATGCGCAGCTGGCGAAGATCGATCCGACCCTGACGTACGTCGTGGGCTACGGCATGCTGACCATTCTGGCCGGGCCGCTCTTCTGGCTTTTGAGCAAAGTCCACGCCATCACCGGAAACTGGGGCGTGTCGATCATCGTGGTGACGTTCCTCCTGAAGCTCGTGCTCTATCCCCTGTCGGAGGCGAGCGGCCGCTCGATGGCGAAGATGAAAGCGCTGGGCCCCCGAATCAAGAACATCCAGGAGATGTACAAGGACGACAAGGAGAAGCTCGGGCGCGCCATGATGGAGATCTACAAGCGCGAGAAGGTGAATCCGGTCTCGGGCTGCCTGCCGATGATCGTGCAGATCCCGGTCTTCCTCGCTTTCTATTGGGTGCTTCTCTACAGCGCGGAGATGCGCCAGGCGCCGTTCGCGTTCTGGATCCACGACCTCTCGGCGCGCGATCCCTATTTCATCCTGCCGGCCATCATGGCGATCGCCATGTTCGTCCAGTACAAGCTCAACCCGACCTCGCCGGATCCGACGCAAGCGAAGGTGATGATGATCATGCCGATCGTCATGTCGGCGATGTTCGCGTTCTTTCCGGCTGGGCTGGTGCTCTATTACGTAACGAACACCATTCTCTCGATCGCGCAGCAGTGGAACATCAATCGCCGTCTGGGCGTCAATACCGCGCCCCAGAAGGCCTGAGGCGCCTGCTCGTTCTCTTGGGCCCGACGTCGGCTACGCCGACTCGGGCAGGCTCGGCCCTTTGACTTTCTTAGCCCCGCGGCCCGAGGGCGGCCTCGGGCCGCTCATTCAGTTGCTTTCGCACGTCGCGACTTCTGGGAGCGGCCCCGCGCGCACTGGATCGGTTTCGGAACACCTGTCGTTGCCTGATTGAGAAACTTTTCAACCCACGCGAAAGGGGCGGTAGCCTCATCACCATGAGCCGCACCGATACCATCGTGGCGGCGGCCACCCCGCCCGGGCGAGGCGGGATCGGGATCGTACGGGTCTCGGGTCCACGCGTACCCGAGATCGCCGCCGTACTGCTCGGCGAGCTGCCGCTGCCCCGCCGCGCCGGATTTGCCCGCTTCCTCGATGCTGCGCAGGAGCCGATCGACGCCGGGCTCGCCCTCTTCTTTCCCGGGCCGCATTCCTACACCGGCGAGCATGTTCTCGAGTTGCACGGTCACGGAGCACCCTTGGTGCTCGAGGTGCTGGTAGCCCGGGTGGCGGAGCTCGGGGCGCGGCGTGCGTTGCCGGGAGAATTCACGCAGCGCGCTTTCCTCAACAACAAACTGGATCTGACGCAGGCGGAGGCGATCGCCGACTTGATCGACGCCGGCTCGCGCGAGGCGGCGCGAGCCGCGATGAGATCCCTGCAAGGGGAGTTCTCCGCGATGGTGCGCGGCCTCACCGAAGCGGTGATCGACCTGCGGACTTACGTCGAGGCGGCCATAGACTTCCCCGAGGAGGAGATCGACTTCCTGGCCGATCGGGAGCTCGAGGAGCGCTTCCAGGTGGTGCACGAGCACTTCAATGCGGTCGAGCAGAGCGCGCGGCAGGGTCGGCTGCTGCGCGAAGGCATGACAGTCGTGATAGCCGGCCGACCGAACGCCGGCAAATCGAGTCTCCTCAACCGGCTCGCCGGGTACGACGCGGCCATCGTGACCCCGATTCCGGGGACCACTCGTGACATCGTGCGCGAGCGCATCGATATCGATGGAATGCCTTTGCACGTCCTCGACACCGCGGGCCTGCGCGAGAATGCGGATGTGGTCGAGGCGGAGGGAATCCGCCGGGCGCACGCTGAAATGCGCCGCGCGGACCGGGTGCTCTTCGTCATCGATGCGGCAGCCGATCCGGGCGCGGGCTCTTACAGGGAAGAAAGGAGCCGATTACCCGCGGAAGTACCCGTGACGCTGGTGCTCAACAAATGCGACTTGGCGACGGGCATCCCGATCGCCGACACCGTGACAGGCCCCCCCAGAGTGGCACTATCCGCGCTCACTGGGGAGGGACTGGACACCTTGCGGGTACACCTGAAGACCTGCATGGGGTACCGGACGCTGGAGGCTGGCACCGTCTCCGCCCGGCAACGACATCTGGATGCGCTCGAGCGTGCACGGCGGCAGGTAGCGGAGGCGGAGCGGCGGCTGCGGGACAGCCGCGCCGGCGAGCTGGTCGCCGAGGAGCTGCGGGGCGCTAGCCAAGCGCTCAACGAGATCACCGGGGAGTTCACCAACGAGGACCTGCTGGGCAGGATCTTCGGCAGCTTCTGCATAGGCAAATAAGCCAAGGTATCCTGGGCGCCTGTACCAGCGGATGCGGATCTGCGAGGGCTCGCAGGGGGAGCACGTCCATTGCGGACGCGGCTCTCGAGCGAAGCTCCGGGGCTCGCGGTCCGTGCCCGCGGATCCCAAGAAAGGCACACGATGTACCAGAGAATTCTCCTGGCCTACGACGGCTCCGTCGAGGGGCGCACGGCCTTGCGCGAGGGGGCATTGCTGGCGCGGCGGTATGGGGCACAGGTGTTCGTGCTCTCGGTCATTCCGGAAGCGGCAGGTACGAAGCTCGGCGAGGGAGTCGGCGGCGCAGGAGTCGCGCAGCAGCGGGTGGAGTACGAGCGTGTGCTGCAGGAAGGCATGTCGCGGCTCACGTCAGCCGGCTTCCAGGCCTCGGGCAAGCTCGTGATCGGCGAGCCGGCGCGGGAGATCGCCGCCTACGCCGAACAGGTCAGAGCGGATCTGGTCGCGGTCGGACATCGGCGCCAGAGCGCGATCGGCCGATGGTGGTCAGGAGCCACCGGGGCTTACCTGAGCGATCACATTCGCTGCAGCCTGTTGGTGTGCCGGAACGTCATCGACGAAGAGCAGTTCACCATCCTGCTCGCGCGGACCGCATTGCACCCGTCCGCCAGCCCGGGGCCGGGAGCGCCCGATGTCGCAAGCGCAGAGCGCGGCGAGCCCGCAGGGCGCTCGGATCTGCAAGCCGGCCCCGCAGCCGCGGTGTATGCACCCTCGCAAACACCAGTGCCAGCGCACGCTTCGCCTTCGGCCGCACGAAGACGGCTGCGGGCTGTGCTCTTCGTGCTGTTGCCGCTGGTGCTGATCGTCTTCGTCATCGTCTATGCGCTGGGTGGCGGAACCGTCTCGACGGACAACGCGTACGTGGAGGCCAGCACGGTCGGCGTCTCCACGGACGTGTCAGGCATCGTCGGGCGCGTGTACGTGAAGGAAAACCAACCCGTCACGCGCGGCCAGATCCTCTACACCCTGCGCGATCGGCAATACCGGTACGCGCTGGACCGCGCCAACGCACAGCTCGTTGCCGTGCGTGACAACCTGCTCGCCATGCAGGCGAGCTATCGGGAGATGCAGGCGAAGATCGCGCAGGCGAAGTACGACCTGGGCTACAGCCAGGTGCAATTTCATCGAGCGCGCAATCTCGCCCGGGTGAACATCGTCTCGCGCACGGGTTACGACACCGCGCACCGGAACCTGGAGAGCGCGCAACAGGCACTGGCGTCGCTGAATGAGCAACTCGCGGGGATCTCGGCCAATCTCAACGGCCAGCCGACTGGGGCGGTGAAGCAATATCCGCAATATCTGAGCGCTCTGGCGGCCCGCGACGAGGCGGCGCGTGAGCTGGCCCACACCGTCGTGCGAGCTTCCTTCGACGGCATCGTGACCAGCGTGACTTCGATCCAGCCGGGCAGCTACCTTGCGGCCGCGACCACTGCGTTCTACCTGGTGGACACCGACGATGTCTGGGTGCGAGCGAACCCGAAGGAGACGGAGCTGACCTATGTCCGCCCTGGACAGGCCGTCACCGTGACGGTCGACGCTTATCCCGGCAAGACGTGGCACGGCACTGTCGCGAGCATCAGTCCGGCGGCCGCGCAGCAGTTCTCGCTCCTGCCGGCCCAGAACACGAGCGGCAACTGGGTGAAGGTCGTGCAGCGCATCCCGGTGCGCGTAGCCGTGGACACGAGCGACCGAAGCCTGCCTCCGCTGCGCGCGGGGATGAGCGCAGAGGTCAGCATCGACACCGGCCGCACGCGCGGCTGGTCCATCCTCTGAGAAGCATCCCATCGATTCATGTTGACCCTGCTCATGCAGTACGAGCGCGTAACCCAGGCACAGGATGTGCCCCGCCGCCGCAGGGCGAGGCGATGCTTTCAGCGAAGCACCGCTTCGCTCCGCCGAGCGAGCTTTGGGCAAAAACCACGTTTTTTGACCCAAGCAGCGCTGGGCCGGGCAGGAGCCCGGATCCAGCGCGTAACCCAGGCACAGGATGTGCCCCGCCGCCGCAGGTGGCGGAGCTTTGGGCAAAAACCACGTTTTTTGACCCAAGCAGCGCTGGGCCGGGCAGGAGCCCGGATCCAGCGCTTTTAATGAGGAGCGCCAATGGCCGAGGAGCTGAGCCCGGGAACACC
>JAKBCR010000066.1 GCA_021807675.1 Pseudomonadota bacterium | reverse complement strand
CGGCGGAAGCGCTGATGGCAAACTGGGCCGAGGCCAGCGCTTTGCTCGTAGTCGCCTTCAGCAAGAAGCCATTCGCCTATTGGCGCCAGCACCTGAAGACCTCGAGATGCCAGTGGGCACCCTTCCAGAGCCTGTTGGATCTGACGATCGACGAGCAGGCCCTCGCCAACGATATGATCGTCGAGGTCGAGGCTATCGACGGCGGCAAGCCCATGAAGCTCGTCCGCTCCCCCGTGCAATTCGACCACGCCACGAAGCCCGTCGGGCGCGCGCCACAGGCGTCCGAGCACACCGAGACCTTCCTGCTGGAGTTGGGCTTCGAGTGGGAGCGCATCGAGCGGCTGAAGGCGGCCGGTGTGATCGCGTGAGCGTCCGCGGGCAAGGAGATCCGCAGGAACGTGCCGATGAGGAGCTAGATCGCCATCCAGCCGCGCTCAGCCCTCGCGCTCGATGTCGTAGCGCGCGAGGTATCTCTCGAAGCGCGGCGCGAGCGCTTCCGGGCTGAGCCCGAACTCGGCGAGCCGGTATTCGTGCCGACCGAACTTTCCCTGCGGATTGTCGGCGAGCCAGGCCCGCATGGCGGTCTGCGCCTGCGCGGTGAAGTCATCGCCGAGCGCACCGTAGAGCCTGCGCATGGTGCCGATGGGGTCGCGCAGGAGATCCGCGTAGTGCACGTCGATCACCCTGTCCTCGCCGAGCGCATCGCGCGCATCCATGACGCGGTTGGCGTGCTCGGCGGCCTGCCAGGGGCAGTTCTCGCGGATCCATTCCACGTCCACCCTGCCGATATAACCGCGATGCGCAACACTGATGAGGCTGCAAAACGAGCCGGTCGCCGTGAACGGGTCGCGATGAGTCCAAACGAGACGGGCGTCCGGATAGACCTCGAGCAGCGTTGGAATGTAAAGCGCGTGCGAGGGCATCTTGAGATTCCAGACGCCGGGCGCCTGCGCCTGAAGAAGCTGCAGGAAGCGCATGTGGTAGCGGTAAGCGGACCTCATATCGGTCTGGAAGATCCAGTCGCGGTAGGCCGGGAGCCTGCCCAGCGATTCCCACCGGAGCGTCTTGAAATCCTGGGCCATGATGAAGACGCATTCATTGGGATAGATCGCGGAATTGCGGTAGTACTTGCCCGCCTCCGGATGCGCCGCGAGAAGCTTGCGCTCCTGCTCGAGGCGCGCGAGCGCGCGCGGATCGGTGCGCAGCGTCGCGGTCGTCGCCGGCGGCACCGGCTCGTCGATCTCCCAAGTGAGCGGCGAGCGCCGGGCGGGATCGGCGGCGAGCAGATTGCTGAGAAGCGTCGTACCGGTGCGCGGGATGCCGAATACGAATACCGGCCGCTCGATCGGCCGCTGCAACGATTCGGGGTGGCTCTCGAGATAGCCCGTCGTCTTCAGACGGAGCGTGAGCGCCTCGACGATGGCATCGCGGGAACGATTGAGCAGAGGCTCCGGCCGCGTGTCGCGATTGACATCGGAGAGGAGGATCTCCAGACCCTCCCGAAAGCTCTCGGAATCGAAGCGCTCGAGGCCGCTGGCCCGCCGCGCTTCATCGATCAGCTCGTCCGCAACCAGTTGTCGTGCCATGCCGCAGCGCTCCCCTCGCGTTGATGACGGTGCGCCGTTCAACCAGAGCCGGCTCACTCGCGCCCTGGATCATGGTTGCACTCGCAGTGGCGTCGCAAGCGCTTCCGTTTCGAGCCCCGGACGGATTATCGCGACCGAGCCTTCAGTCCTCGCGCAGGACACGCTGGCGGAACTTCCGCGGTGTTTCACCTACTGCCCGGCGGAACGCGTAGCAGAAGCCCGAGGGGGAGGCGAAACCCAAGGAATAGGCGATCTCCTTGACGCTGCGGTCGGTTGCGAGCAGCCGCTTTGCCTGCTCGACTCGGCTCTGCGCAACGTAGTCGCCTATCGAGCAGCCGCGACTCGCTCGGAAACCGCGCGTGAGCTGCCGGACCGACAGGTTGCAGAGGCCCGCGACCTCCGAGAGGCTGGGTGCGCCGCCCATCTCGTGCAGCCGCTCATCGATCAGCCGCAGCCTCCATGGCGCGAGTCCCCCCGTGATCGGCCCATCGCAGGCGGACGCACAGAATCGGCCGAGCTCGATCGCCATCTGCGCGGCGAGCAGCTCGATCAGCATTTGACTCGCGAAGCCCGGATGGCGCAGCTCCTCGGCCAATCGCAGGAGAAGCGCGCGCAGATTCGCATCGGAGACATCCAGCGTGGCCTCGAGACGCCGGTCCGTCCACTTCAGATCGGCCCCGAACCAGCTCCGGATGGGCTCGGAGGGCAGCCAGCAGAAAACTGCGGTGGTCCTGCCCCGATCACTTCCGGCATGTATGAGCTCTCCCGGGGGCAAGACGAATATGTCACCTAGCGGCTCGAACCGGTGCGGCGTCCAGCGCTCGCAGTAGCGAGCGCGCGCATTGCGCGGCCGCGGCGTGACGGACAGGTTCAGGACGTAGGCATCCTTTTCGCGTAAAGTGCCCGACACGGGCTCATCGAAATGGAAGCGAACGAGCTGCGCGGCCGCAACGGGAATGCTGACCTGCGCCTCGACCGTCATGACGTCGCCGAGCCTGCTATCGCCAGGATAGAGCATATTTACGGGTCCCCCAGAGAGCCGTATCGCCACTATACACGCAAACCGTGTCTTGGCGGAGGACCGGCGGCTCGTTGTCCGTACGCAACAGCCAACTTAATCCCTCCCCGGAAGCGCCTCTCCCCCGCCCTCGAGTTCCCGAGTCGCCTGAGGACGTGGTGCCGACTTCAGCCCCCGGCCACCTGCGAGGCCTTGCGCTCTCTTTACATCGTGTGGCCCTTATCCCAGGCCACCTTATCTACCCTGCTGCACCTGAGTCCGAGCGTAGATATCGATCGAGCTCCCGGTGCATGCCGAGGATGACCTTCTCCTGATTGGCCGCGAGCCACACCTGATGCATGCCGCGAGCGTGCAGCCCCCTCTGAACGCGCGGAATGTTGCCGACATCCTGGCGCGGAATGAGCCGGACCTGCTCCGGGTCGGTAGGATCCGTAACGCGCTGCAGCGTTGCCCGTTGCGGCTTGACGTCCTCAGGCAGTGTTCTCGTGGAGAGGATCTCGAACGTGCAGCGGTCGGGGTCGAATCCATTGGGCCGCGCCCGGTAGATCATCGCGTTGCCCGCAAAAGGCAGGATCATCACGTTCGGGAAGATGAACACCTCGCCGCCCCATTGCGAGAGCACCTCGCGCGTCGGCTTGGGCATTGGGCGCTTCTGCGCTGCCGCCTGAGCGAACAGCGCCTTTGCGAATTCCGCGCCCAGGCTCGAGCCTTCCGGGATAGGCTTGCCACGCAGTCCCTGCAGCACGTCCACGTCCTCCTTCAGCACCTGGGCATCGAGGCCATCGACCAGCAGGTTCAGCCGCGCCGTCATCGCATCGAGCAGATCGCCCTGAAGATCGTTGACATGGCCCGCCATCGGCGTCTTGTCGCCGCCGAAAAACCGGCCATGGCCGTGTGGAAAGACCTCGTACTGCACGTAGCGATGGGTGAACTCTGCGTCGCCGCGCTCGCCCGCGACGACCTGCGCGCCGCTCTTCTCGAGCTGCGGATGCGTGGTCGGAACGTGGAACGCCTCGTGGAACGCCTCCTGCGCGACCTTCCAGTTGGCGGGTACGGGCAGAGATTTCCACCAGCGGTGATGCATCTCCCCGATCGCCAGATCCTCGATGAGGCCGCGGACCGGCGCGATGAACTCGTCGAACGGCTGCGCATGCGGATCGGGGTTGATGAACACGAACCCTGCGAACAGTGCGACCTTGACCTCCTTCAGTGCCACATCGCTGTCGCGCAGTTGGCCACCGCGAAACTCCTGCCGCTCGAGCACGAACTGCACGCGGCCGTCGAGATGCCACCGCCAGCCATGAAACGGACACATGATCCGTCCGCGGCCGAAATGGCCGCAGCCTTCGGCGAGCGCGGTGCCGCGATGCGGGCACGCGTTGTAATACGCCTTGACCGTGAAAGCCTCGACCCGCACCAGCAGGAACGACTGGTCCCCGATCTCGTAGGTGGTGTAGTCACCGATCCCCGGGATCTCATCCAGCCGAGCGGCGACCTGCCACACTCTCATCCAGAGCCGCTCGTGCTCGAGCCGCGCGAAAGCCGGGTCGATATAGCGGCCTACGCCAACACCATACGGCGACGTCAGCCAGCCTTCCGGCCAGGCCGTCTCGCCGCTCGACGGACCCTGGGAATGCGCTCGATGCGATGTGTCGCTCATGATGACCTTCCGAATCGGCTCGACCAGATGGCGAGAGGCACCGGGGCAGCCACCGCCTATTTCAGGGGGCGCGGCTCTCCGGCGCCCATGTAGCGGGCAAGGTTGCGATGCAGGCTGGCGACCGCTCCTTCCGACTTGGGATTGGGCATGTTGCCCCGGTAACCGCCGTTCTTCATGCCCTGCTGCACCGCCGCCATATTGGAGAAATCCTGCGTCAGCACGGGACCGAAATCCTCCACGGTCGGCATGCACTTGATCCACTCCGTCTTCGGCTCCTCTCCTCGCGGGAAGAGCTCGAGGGCGGCGGCCTCGAAAATGCACCTGTCCGGGTCGTAGCCGTACGGCCGGGCGCTGTAGCACAGCGCGTTGTTCACGGCGTGCCCGATCTGAAAGTTGGGAAACACCTGCCACGCGGTGCCGCTTCTGGCGATGTGGCCCGGGTCGACGCTCGGCCAGATCACGCCGCGCGCGGCATCGTCGCGCCGCGCCGACTCGAGCCAATGCTTGAGCACCCGATCGGGCGGAGTCCCTTCGGGCAACTCATCGACCAGCCGCAACGCCGCATCGACGAGCGTCCGGGTCGTGACGGCGTTCACCGTGTCCTGGGTGAACTGCTGCATCCGCGCGGTAGAGACCCTCGGGTCCTTGCCCTTGCCGAGCCGCAGCTTTGCCTGCGTTTCCTCCAATCCTTCGGGCGCGTCATAGCCGATGTGGCTGTGTCTGCCTCGCGGCCTGCCCCAGCCTCGAAAGTCCCCGAACTGCATGAATTCCGGGTGCGTGGCCGGCACGTGATACGTCTCGTCGAACGCTTCCAGCGCCACCTTCCAGTTGCAGTCGAAGACCACCCACTTGCGCCACTTGTAGCGCATGTTCTGCAGCTCGAAGGGATCGAGCACGCCCGCGGCCGGCTCGAGGTAATCGCGCAGAGGCTCGCACTCGGGATTCAGATTGATCCAGATCCACCCTCCCCAGGTGTCCACCGTGACCTGCCCGAGCCGGGTACGCTCGTCCGTCAGCGCGCCCCTCCAGTCCTCCTTCTGCAGGATGTGGGTGCACCGGCCCTCGAGACCGAAGGTCCACCCATGGAAGCCGCAGGTGAACTGGCGCCGATTCCCGCGCGCGTTCCGGGCTCCCTGCGGAGTGTCCACCAGCCGCCGGCCGCGGTGCGTGCAGACATTGTGGTAGGCCCCGACTTTGTCCGCCGCGGTGCGCAAGATCAGCACCGAGTCATCGAGGATGTCGTAGGTGATGTAATCGCCGACTTCGGGGATATCCTCGAGCCGGCCGGCCTGCAGCCATACCTTGCGCCACAGTCTGTCACGCTCCGCACGTGCATACTCCTCGGAAACGTAGGCTTCCGTCGGAATGATCACCGGCCCGGACAGCTCCTGCAGCGGCTCGGGCCCCGTCCTGCCCGAGACCTTGGCAACATCGTTCATGTTCGACCTCTCGATCCGCAGTCCCACCACACTCGCGACTGGCTCCCGCAGCAGGGTGAGTCGCTCTTCAAGTGAAAGGCTCGTCCCCCTGCAGAATGGTGCGGTGCAGCAGCCGGCCACAGCTCGGGTCATAGGGGGTCGCCCGGTGCATCGTCCCGGTGTTGTCCCACATCACGGTATCGCCGACGCGCCACTTGTGGCTGTAGGTGAACTGAGGTCGAGTCGCCCAGTCCCGCAGGCGCACGAGCAGTTTCGTGCTTTCCCTGGCGCTCATGCCGATTACGTGGTGCGCAGTGCACCCCAGGATGAGCGACTTGCGTCCGCAGCGGTGCTTCCAAACCAGGGGCAGCTCCGTCTCCCCCTTGCCGAGGGACATCATCTCCTCGAGCTTGGCGTAGCTCGGCTCCGGCTCGTAATAAAAGAGCGAGTTCCACGCCGAGTGCATGACCCGCAGCCCCTCGAGTCTCTTCTTGTCATCCTCCTCCAGGTTCTCCCAGGCCGCGTACGTGTTGCAAAACTCCGTATTGCCTCCGCTCGGAGACAACACCTTGCTCGAGAGGATCGAGGCGAAGATCGGCGCCGGGTTCATGGTCCCGTCGATATGCCAGTAGAGCGAGCCCTTCAGGTATTCCGCGGCCGCGTTGACGCCTTTGTCGAGCGTGATCCTGAAGACTTCCTCCCCGCGCAGCTCGTGGGCAAAGGCGCCGAACGTCTTGGTGAAGGCGATCTGCTCCTCATCCGTGAACCTGATCAGCGGAAACACCAGCACGCCGCGGCGCTCGAGGAGCTCGCGCAGCGCGCCTGCATAACGGCCGCTCAGCAATTCCTCCTTCGTCAGATGAACCCTGCTGCCGATGAACAGAGAGATGTCCGTCGCTTTCAGCTCATCCAGATCGGTTGCCTGCAGCTTCGCTGCGGTAGCGCTCGCCATGGTTTTCACCCCTTCTAGGTTGTCGCCGCCTCGGCCCGTGCGCGGGCCGGCTCGATGGGTCGCCCGCTCGCACATTACTAGTCAACACTGCTGTCTACGCACGAAACCCACCGATGTCAACAGCTGCTCGCGCCCGCGGAGAGCACGCGCGCGCCGCAACGGCGGCCGTATCGTCATAACTTCCTGATTTTGCGACGCTAACAGACGGCCGGTCACGCCGCGCCATCCGTCGGGATGCGCGTGCATTCGTGGCGCCCACCTTGCCTAAGTTGACGAAAGTCAACTTATCGACCGCCCGCCGCCAACGCGCATGTGCGTGACGCCCGCGCCCACCCCATTCCTGCCGACCGGGTTGGCAAAAACATGACAAATATCAACTTTCCCGCGGGAACCGGCCCCAGCCTCTTGATCCCCCCGCGCGGCGCCATTACTATACACCACTGTTGATTAGTCGTGGCAGCCTGCGCTCTGCGCCCACGGGGATGAATATGACCATCTGCGATCCGACACTGACACCCGATGATTTCGACATCGGCGCCTTGCGGGAGAAGTACCGCCGGGAGCGGGACAAGCGCCTGCGCCCCGAGGGCCAGAAGCAGTACATCGAGCCCGTGGGCGCCTTCGCCGACTGCTACGAGTCCGATCCCTTCATGCCGGTTCTTCCGCGCGATCCCATCTCGCAGGAGATCGATGTCGTCATCCTCGGCACGGGCTTCTGCGGCATGCTCACGGCCATTCAACTGAAGGAGGCCGGCGTCACGGGATTTCGCAGCATCGATTGGGCCGGCGACTGGGGCGGCTGCTGGTACTGGAACCGCTATCCGGGCATCCAGTGCGACAACGACTCGTATTGCTACCTGCCGCTGCTCGAAGAGACCGGTTACATGCCGTCGAAGAAATTCGCCGACGGCTGGGAGATCCAGGAGCACTGCCGGCGGATCGCGAAGCACTACGACCTCTATCCGCACGCGATTTTCCATACCCTGATCACGGGCCTGCGCTGGGACGAGGTGCTCAAGAGATGGCGCCTCACCACGAACCGTGGCGATGACATCCGCGCCCGTTTCGTGGTGCTGGCGATGGGACCGCTCAACAAGCCGAAGCTCCCCGGCGTGCCGGGACTGGAGGAGTTCCGGGGAAAATTGTTCCACACGGCGCGCTGGGACTACGCGTACACCGGCGGCGAGTGGCGCAATCCCGTCCTCGAGAAGCTGGCCGACAAGCGTGTGGCCATCGTCGGCACCGGCGCGACCGCGATTCAGGTCGTCCCCTTCCTCGGCCGTTACGCCAAGCAGGTCTACGTCATCCAGCGCACGCCCTCGAGCGTCGACGAGCGCAACAACACGCGCACGGATCCGCAGTGGGTGAAGACGCTGACGCCCGGCTGGCAGAAGCAGCGGCAGATCAATTTTCACCACGCGGCGATGGAGCGCTTGGCTCCCGGCGAGCCGGACCTGATCTGCGACATCTGGACCGAGATCAACCGCAACATGTCGGCGACGCTCGCGGCACGGGGCTGGCCCGATCTGACGCCGGCGAAGTACCTGGAGATGCGAGAGGTCGAGGACTACCGGGTCATGGAGCGTCTGCGCCGCCGGGTCGACGGCATCATCAAGGATAAAGGCACGGCCGAGGCGCTGAAGCCCTATTACCGCTTCCTGTGCAAGCGGCCCTGCTCCAACGACGATTATTACGACACTTTCAACCGTCCCAACGTGAAGCTCATCGATGTCTCCGGGACCCAAGGGCTCGAGCGCATGACGGAGAAGGGCTTCGTCCACGACGGCGTAGAGCACGAGATCGACTGCTTGATTCTGGCGAGCGGCTACGAGATGACGAGCGAGCTGCGCCAGCGCTGGGGCATCGAGGTGATCGAGGGCCGCAAGGGTCTGTCGATCTACGACCACTGGCGCGAGGGCTTCGAGACGCTCCACGGCATGATGACGCACGGGTTTCCGAACCTCTTCTTCACGGGCTTCACGCAGTCGGGCGTCAACGCCACGAACAGCGTGACTTTCGTCTCCCAGGGGCGGCACATCGGCTACATCGTCAAGGAGGCGCTGGCGCGCGGCGCCCGTACCGTCGAGCCGAGCGAAGCGGCCCAGGCGGACTGGGTCAGGATCATCCGCGAGACGGGGAACGATGTGAGCCAGATCGCCCGGGAATGCACACCCGGGTATTTCAACAACGAGGGCGAGAAGAAGCTCCGCTGGTTCCTCGGCGAGCCGTATGGACCCGGCTTCTACGCTTTCGAGGATCTGATGCAGACCTGGCGGGACCGGGGCGACCTCGATGGATTGGTGCTCGAGGGCTCCGAAGGGCCGAGGCAATGAAGAGCCGAGCGCGGGAGATACTGATGAGAAAGCCTGAGAACATCGAGATGCAGGATCTGTCCCGGCCGCTTTCCCTGCCGGTGGAAGCCTATATCTCACCGGAGTACGCGCGGGCGGAGGGCGAGCGGCTGTGGGCGAAGGTGTGGCAGCACGCCGGCCGGGTCGAGGAGATTCCCGACGTCGGCAGCTACATCACCTACGACATAGCGAACGACTCCATCCTGATCGTCCGCACCGCGGTCGACATGATCAAGGCATACCACAATGTGTGCACGCACCGGGGCCGTCGACTCGTCGATGCGCCGAGCGGCGCGCACAGCGGCAGCGGAAGCAAGAAGCAGTTCGGCTGCGGATACCACGGCTGGCAGTTCAACACCGAGGGACGATGCACCTACGCGCTCGACAAGGATGACTGGCAGGGTGCCTTGACGGACGCCCGCACGCACCTGCGGGAAGTAAAAGTCGACACCTGGGGCGGCTGGATCTGGATCAACATGGATCCACAGTGCGTGCCCCTGCGCGAGTATCTCGAGCCTGCCGCTACCCTGCTCGATCCGTTCGAGCTCGAGAAGATGCGCTACAGGTTCCGCCAGTGGGTCGTCTTCGACTGCAACTGGAAGGTGGCGCTCGAGGCATTCATGGAGCCATACCACGTCGCCGCGACGCACCCGCAACTGCTCAAGTACGGGGACTTCTACGCCTGGAGCAAGGCGCAAGGACTTCATGGCAACGATGGGTATGACACGCGCACGCCCGAGGATGGCTCGGCGGCGGTCACGACCGTCCACCGGACGGGCAAGGGACGCGACGCGCGCGCCATGATCGCCGAGATGCAGAAGGAATTCTGGGAAACGGTTGGCGCGAGCACCACGGAGACTCTGGTGAGCGCCGCGGCGCGGCTGGCCCAGGAGCTGCCGGAAGGCACTCCCTCCCAAGAGGTGCACCACCATTGGCTCGAGTCCGCACGGCGCGAAGATGCGGCGCGAGGCGTCATCTGGCCGACCATCACGGAAGAGCAGATGGCCAAAGCAGGCCTCGCCTGGCATCTTTTCCCGAACCTCGGGATGATCCCGGGACCCACCTTCGCCCTCTACTATCGCACCCGGCCCTATGGCGTGGATCCCGATAAGTGCATCTACGAGGCCGTCGCCCTGGAGCGCTTTCCTCCGGGACGGGAGCCGAGGACGGAATGGAAATATGCGGAGCCGACGGCGCAGAACTGGCGCATGGTCATCGCGCAGGACTTCTCGAACATGGTGGCGGTGCAAAAAGGCATGAAGTCGCGCGGCTTCACGGGGTGTCTGCCCAACCCGCACCAGGAGCGAAAGATCACCAACTTCCACCGCAACCTGGCCGCTTACATGGGCGCCGGCGCTCTGCGCCCGCTGTAGTTCGAAGCGCCGGGTCGCGCCCCTGCCCGTGCGGGCCAGCGGGCGGGACAGCCGCCTCGATCCGCGGGCGCTGGCCCAGGCGTTGCCTCCTTGACGAGTGTCGTATAAACTATACCGGTGAGTATATTTTCTGCGGCCTGCCCGACCGAGGCGACATGACTGAAGCGCTGGCGCTCCATCGCGCTGCCCCGCAGCGCAGCAGGCGACCTCGCCGGACGGGCCGCCCGACCTCCACGCAGGCCGCACGACTCGATCGGGACGTGCGCGAGTGCGCGCTGCGGCAGTTCCTCGAGCATGGCTACGACGGGACGTCGATGGATGACATTGCCCGGGCGGCGGGCACGACCAAGATGACGCTTTACTCGCGCTTCAAGACGAAGGAGGACCTGTTCAGCTCCGTCCTCTGGTGGGCGCTGCACCGCGCCGATTGGCCGCTGGCTGAGCCGAAACAGCCCAATCTCGATGACCTGCGAGGCGCGCTGTGGGTGATCGCGCAAGCGGCTCTGGAACGTGCGCTGCATCCATCGATGGTGAAGCTGTCCCGAATTGCCGCGACCCACGCCTTGCGCTTTCCCGATATCGCGCAGCGGGCCCTGATGTTCGGGGTCTCGAGCCGTTTCCAGCTGGTGCTCGAGCTGCTCGAGCGGCATGCCGCCCGTGGTGCGATCGTCGTCGAGAATGCACCCATTCTGGCGGAGCACTTTCTGGCCATGGTATCGGGGGCGCCGGCGCGTCTCGCCCTCTTTGGGATCGTTCGCGACCCGCAAGACGCCAGGCAACGGCTGCGTATCGCGGTTGATCTTTTCATCCGCAGCCTGCAACGCCCTTCCCCGTTGTCTCGCGCGCCATAGGCGCGCCGCTTCGACCGCGGGCCACTGCCATACCGAGTCATTGAGGAGCCCCCGATGAGCATCTCCCTGCTGCCGGACAATCCCGCCGCGTGGACCTACCGCCGCTTCGAAGAGCTTTACGCCATAGGCCGCGAGGAGCGCGAGAAGCTGCAACTCGAGGCGGTCCGAATCAACTTTGCGCGCCTGCGGGACCGCATTCCGGCCCTCAAGAAGCTGGCCGACCGGCAGGGCGTTCGAGCCATAGACAAGCTGGAGGATGTATTGCCGGTGTGTTTCGACCACCGCGTCCTCAAGAACTATCCGATCCATATCATCGAGAACCGAGACTTTCCCAAGCTGACCGCCTGGCTCGACAAGCTCACGGTCCACGACCTCAGCCGCGTGGACTTGAGCGGTCTCACCACCATCGAGGAATGGCTGGCGCGCCTGGAGGCGTATGGGATGCTCGTCACCTATTCGAGCGGCACCACCGGCAAGCTGAGCTTCGTGCCCCGCTCACGCGATGAGTTTGGGCCGTGGCGCGCGCACTTCTTCAATGTGAACTACGCATCGAGCGGTGTCGACCCTACCTTCACCAGGCTGCCGACGTTCTTCCCGGGCCACCGGGGCGGCTATCAGACGATGCTGAAGATGATGAGCCTCTTCAACGTCGAGATGGCCGGAGGCCCGGAGCACTACCATACGCTCTACGACTCGCACATTCCCGCGGACCTGATGGCCCTCTCGGGCCGGCTGCAGTCGGCGGAGGACAAGGGTGAGGTGGAGCGATTAGGCCTCGACCCGGCGCTGCTTCAGCAGCGGCAGCAGATGCTCGCACAGGGACGGCGCCGGGAGCAGGACATGGAAGCCTGGTTCGGCAAGCTGATCCAGCAGTTCAAAGGACAACGCGTGAAGATCGGAGGCACCTTCGCTGATCTTTACCGCGTAACGAAAGCCGGCCTGGAAAAGGGCCTGCGCTGCGAATTCGCGCCCGGGTCGATCATGATCGGCGGCGGCGGCATGAAAGGCTACAAGGACGCCCCCGCCGACTGGGAAGACCAGGTGAAGCAGTTCTTCGGGGTCAAGAAGCTCGGCAACCAGTACGGCTTCTCCGAGTGCATCGGCAATGCGCCGCTGTGCGATGCGGGATTCTTCCATTTTCTTCCCTACGCCGTGCCGCTGCTGATGGACAAGGACGGCAGAGCGATGCCGCGCGAGGGTGTGCAGAAGGGCCGTTTGGTGCTGGTCGATCCGATTCCGACCTCCTATTGGGGCGGATTCGTGTCGGGGGATGAGGTAACCCTGCACTGGGAGGAGGATTGTCCCTGCGGCTGGGGTGGCCCGCGCGCGGCCAAAACGATTCGCCGCTTCGCCGAGAGCGAGGGTGGAGACGACAAGATCACCTGTGCCGGCTCGCAACAGGCGTACAACGAGTTCATGGAGTTCGTATCAGGAGAAGGCCAATGAGCGACATCGTGGACATTCCCATCATCTCTCGTGGCCGGGTACTGATGCCGGGGCCGGATGCCGTCGAGTTCAAGGGTCGCGGGGGCGCCCGCTTCCGCTCGCCGGACCCGCACAAGCACATTCAGGACCTCGTGCTCGGCAGCCCGGCCCTCCTTGCGGACCTCAACAACACCAAGATGCGCGACATCGTCGAGTTCCTGGTGGAGGTGGGCAAGCGCCTGCGCCTCGAGGACAACCCGTATCTTAAGGACTCGTTCGCGCTGGCGCTGCAGGCCGGGGGATTGGCCGAGCCCATCCTGCGGGGCGTGTACGATGACATGCCGCGGATGTTCGACGGAGGCGCGCTCTTGGACCTGGCCGACCGCACGATCGGCATCGCCTACCTGGACGGCTGGGTGCCGGCACGCGGCGAGCACTCGCATGTGCGTGTCCGGGCCGTCGGGACGCGGCAATTGCACATCACCGCGGGCAACGTCCCCGTGGTTGCCGCGCTCACCATCATTCGGGCGGCGCTCACCAAATCGGACTGTTTGATCAAGTCGCCCTCCAACGATCCGCTCACCGCCAATGCCATCGCGCGCACCCTGATCGATGTGGACGCGGGCCATCCGGTCACGAGGCACCTGGCCGTCGCTTATTGGAAGGGGGGCGATGAGGCCATGGAGTCGCAGATCGTGCGCACTTCGCGCATCGACAAGATCACCGCCTGGGGCGGGATGTCTTCCGTCAAGCACATCCAGAAGTTCCTCACGCCGGGGATCGACCTGACCGCGCTCAATCCGAAATATTCGGTCTCTCTGATCGGCCGGGAGGCGCTGAGCGACGAGGCCGCGATGCAGGAGGCCGCGACCGGGCTCGCCGTGATCTCCGGGTTCTACAACCAGACGGCCTGTGCCAACACTCGGATCGTCTACGTGGAGAGCGGTCTCGACGAGAAGTCACTCGGGCGGGTGATCGAGCTCGGCAGAAAGCTGCTGGCGGCCTACAAGACACTGCCACCGGTCATCTCCACCCCGGCGCCCACGCGCAACAGCGAGCTGGAAGAGGAGCTGAAGGCGGCCTCGCTGGACGAGGACTTCTACCACGCCGAGGGGGATACCCTGAACGGCGGCTTCGTCGTGTCACGATTCTCCGACCGCGTCGATTGGTACGATCAGCTCAACAATCGCGTGGTCAACCTCGTCCCGGTGGAGAGTCTTCTGGATGCGACCAAGTGGTGTGACGACACGACACAAACAGTCGGCATCTATCCGGAGAGCGCGCGGGAGCGGGTGATCGATGCCTTTTCACTGGTCGGCGTGCAGCGGATGGTGCCTTTGAAGGGCGCCGACCCGATGCGGATCTTCGCGGAAATGCACACGCTGCCCCCCGGCATGCCCCACGATGGCATCGAGCCCCTGCGCCGCAACGTGCGCTGGGTGATCGATCACCGCCCGCCCGAGGACGCCACGGTGCGCATTCAGCCACCGAGCCCCACCGCGCGACCCTTCACCGTGAGCTGACGCCTGGAGCTCAGCTGCCTGAGCGAGCGCACCACGGTCTCCTCCGCAAGCCCAAGATACGAGCCGATATCCGCCCGCGTCATCGGCAGCCGGATCAGGCCCATCGGGCTGCCCTTCCCTTGCGCCCGCCTCGCGAAATCCGCCACGAAAGCGGCAACGCGCTCTCTTGCGGGCAGGTCCGCCCAGGGAGCAGCGGTGTCGAGCTGCGCGGCGCACTTCAACAGCAGCCGCTCGAGCAGGGCGTTGCTCGCCTGCATGCCTGTGGCGGGCGGGAGATTCAACTGGCACACCGACGTCGCGACGAGCGCCCGGGCGGTATAAGGGTGCTCTCCCCGCGCACGGGCTTCCATACCGACCAGCTCCCCGGGCAGGCGGAAGCCGACGACTCTATGCCCCCCATCGCCGAGGCGCTGCCGCAGGATGAGCGCCCCGCTCGCTACGAGGTAGACGGCCCGGGAAGGCTCTCCCTCTCTCACCAGCTCCGCACCGCGCTCGAGGGGGGGCTCTCTCCAGGCTCGAACCCCCTGCCCGGGCTGCGGCGGCTCGCCCCAGCAGCTTCTCGCCGAAGGACATGCAGCGCAGTCGGCGTCGTGAGCCGCCTGGGAGTGTGATCGCAGAGTCCGTCTCGGATGCATTCTTACCACGTTAGCGCCACTGCTGCCGGCTTCGACATACGAGGATACCCGAAGGACGCTAGGTATTTTCCGCATCCTCGCATCGCCTATAGCGCCCTGACCGTCCGCCCGCCGTCTATGACGAGGATATCGCCGGTCTGGAAGGCCGAGGCATCGGAGGCAAGATAAGCGGCCGGACCCTCGATATCCGAAATGGCCCCGGGACGCCCCAGAGGCGTGATTTCGGCAAAGCGCCTCAGCAGGGGCTCGATCTGCGGCTGGTTCTCCATCATGCCCGTGATGATGAAGCCCGGAGCGATCATGTTGACACGCACCCCGTAGGGGCCCATCTCGACGGCCAGGCTCTTGACCATCGCCGCGAGCGCGCCCTTCGCCGCTGCATAGTGCTCATTGCCCGGCAAGCCGTGGAACAGAGCAAGGCTGCCGCAGGCGACCAGAGAGCCCCCTGGATCGCCCGATTCGGCGCGCCGGCGCATGTGCAGCGCAGCTTCGCGCAGAGTATAGAAGGCACCATGCTGATTGACGTTGATCAGCGCGTGATACCTCTCGCTGGTCAGCTCGAGAATGGACTGAGCGCGTTGGCTGAAACCGGCATTGGCGAAGACACAGTCGACGCGCCCCATGGCCCTGACGGTTGACGCAAATGCAGCCTTCACCGCGCCTTCGTCGCTGACGTCGACGGCCTCGGCATGCCCGCGAGCTGCGCCGAGCAGCTTGAGGGCGGCGACCGCCTGCGCGTTCTTGTCGGCCCGGCGGCCCCAGACGACGACATCGGCACCCTGTTTCGCACAGCCCTGCAGAAAGCCCAGACCGATCCCACTGTTGGCACCCGTCGCCAACACCACCTTGCCGGTCAGATCGAACAGCCCGCGTGCCATCGCTCAAGCCTCCGCACCGGTGGCAACCGGGTGCACCTTGAGGTACTCGGAGAAATACGGCGCCAGCTCCTGTCTGGTGTAACCCCACTGCGCCAACGAATAGCGATGGGCGCCGAAGCGGCCCTGGGGATTCTCCCGCAGCCACTCCCGCATTCCGGTCTCCGCCGCGTCAGTCCAGGTGTCTCCGAGCCACGCATAGACCTTTTTCATCTGCGCAATGGGATCGGCCATGAGGTCATCGTAGTAGAGATGGTAGATGTCGCCCGGCCGCTCCCGGCTCATGGTCAGCGGCCTCTTCAGGTGCAGCGCGAGCTGCAACGGAAACTTGTCGCGCATGTAGGCGAGGTCCATGTCCTTATTGAAGAGGCGTCGCGAGTTGCCACGCATGCTCATCGAGGAGGCGAAAGCGGCAAAAGGGTCACGATGCGTCCAGATCACCTTTGCGTCCGGAAAGCTGGCGAACAAGTCGCGGATGAAGAGGGAATCCGATGGCATCTTCAGGACCCAGCGTCCTGGATTGGTCGACTGCAGGATCTGCAAGACCCGCTTGCGATGCGCAAATGCCGGAGTCATGTCACAGAACAGCATGCGATCGTGGTACATCGGCACGCTGCACATGACCCCGTACATCATGGTCCGGAAATCCTGCGCGACCAGGTGCACGCATTCGGTGGGTCCGTCGGCCGCCTCGAAATGCTGCGCGACTCCCTGCGGATTGGCGGCGATCATCTGCGCGTCCCGCGCCTTCTCGGCGAGGCAACGCGAATCGGTGCGCAGTGCCCCCGGGGCGGCCGGCGGGGTCACCTCGTACGCCTCCCACTTGAGCAGGGAGCGGTTGGCCGGATCGGCATCCATGAGATAGCTGACCATCGTCGTGCCCGTCCGCACCATGCCGAGGATGAACACGGGGCGCTTCACGGGCGCCAAGGCAACCCCCGGGTGGCGGCGCAGGTAATCGTCGACCCGCATCCGGGTTGCCAGCGCGGCCACGTACCGCGCTCTCATGATGGCCGTCCCGCGGTCCGACAGGGACTGGGTCTTGGCATGATCTCGAAGAAGCATCTCGAGGCCTTCGCGCCAGGAGTCCGTATCCGGGTCGGGCAGACCCGTCTGCCCGCGCGCGGCATTCACTATTTCTTCGAAGGTCAGGCTCGTTGACATGGGTACGGTAGTCGAGGGGTGTCCGGACGGATCGGGCGGCACAGCCGGAATCAGTCGAAGGTCAGCAGAACCTTGGCCGCCTGATTGGCATCGTTCGCGGTCTCGAAGGCCTCCAGGAATCTGGAAAACGGAAACCGATGGGTGATCATCATCTCCGGATTCACTTCCCCGACGGCGATCTCGCGCATCACCTGCGGGAACTCCGTGGGATAGCCCTGCGAGCCGATGATGCTGATCTCCTTGCTCATGATCCTGGTGCCGTCAAGCGTCACCGGCTGCCGGTGCAGCGCCACCGTGACGATGCGCGACTGCATGCAGCAGAACTCGGTGATCTGCGACAGCAGGCCCGGCGCTCCGCTCGCCTCGAAATAAAGGTCCGTGATGGGAAGAGGAACGCCCCACCGCGCACGGTGCCCGCGCAGCTCGCCGAGGACTTGGGAGGGTGGCCTTTCGCGAGGATCGAAAGCCGCCCGTACGCCGAGCGCGACCGCGCGGTCACGGCGCAGCTGGGACAGATCGAATGCCACGATGTCTTCGATGCCGCGCAGCCGCAGCGCCATGACTATCGCAAGTCCGATGGGACCGACGCCGAAAACGGCAATGCTCTCGCCCGGCTTCGGGTCGGCGCGATTGACCGCATGGGCTCCAACGGACATGGGCTCGACCAGAGCGGCATGCTCCAGACTGACAGTGTCGGGGACCTTGCACAGCGAGCGGACGTGGCCGTCCACCTCGCGCAGCACGACATAGTGGCTGAAGCCACCGCATTCGCCACCGCGGCCCATGTCGGCCGGGCTGTTGTTGCTGTTGTAGGCGACACGGTCGCCGATCTTGAAGCTCGTGACCTGCGGCCCGGCTTCGATCACCTCACCGGCGAACTCGTGGCCGAGCGGCATCGGACGGTCGAACCTCGGACCCAGGTGGCGGAAGTGCAGATCGGTGCCGCAGATTCCCGCGGCCGCCACCTTGATCACGATGTCCCCGGCCCCGGCCTTGGGTGGCGGCACCTCGTCGAGCCGCAGGTCGCCTGGGGCGTGGATCACTCCCACTTTCATCGTCAAGGGCCTCCTCGCAGCCGGCATCGGCGGCACTCTTCACGCGCACCCGTGAACATAGCGGTGCCCCGCGTCCTAAAGCAAAGGCGGTCGTATTGCAGTATGGCCACAGTTTCGCCGTCGGGCCATCATCCGCTCTCCCACCCGCCCCGCCGGTCGAGGCGATGGCAGAATGGGAACGTCCTGGGGTGATCTCGATGCGTAACCGGAGCGTCAATGAGCGCTGGACGGGATGTTTCGGACGACGGCCTGCGGGTGGCCGACATGGTGAAGTCCGGACAGGGACAGGGCAGCGCGATCGAGCGTGCACCCGGTGTCTACGAGAGCCGTGGAGTCGGCAACAGCTACCTGCTGACGACGCCGCAGGGTGACGTACTCGTCAACGCCGGCACGCTTGGCGATGCGCGACGCGGACGCGAGCTGTTCCGCAAGGTGTCCGATCGGCCGATCCGGTACATCATCCTGACCCAGAGCCACGCCAACCAGTACGGTGGGCTGGAGATCTACAAGACTCCGGACAATCAGGTCATCGCGCACCGCAATTATCCGGAAGACCGCCGCTACGGCGAGCTGCTGAGCGCGCACTATCGCCGGGGATCGCGCCGCATCTTCGGCCGCATCACCGGTCGGGTCGATGACATCGTGCCCGCCGTGGAAGTGGCGCCGGACTATCTGATGGACGAGCGCCATCGGATCGAGCTCGGCGGGCGCCGGTTCGAGATCATCTGGACGCCTGGTGGCGAGACCCGCTCGGCGGTGATCGTCTGGTTGCCGGATGAGAAGATCGCGCTCGTCGGAAACCTGTTCGGTCCGCTGTTCGGCAATCAGCCCAACCTCAATACCCTGCGCGGTGACAAGCCCCGCTCCGCGCTGCAGTTCATCGATTCAGTCAAGACATTGCGGGCGCTCGAGTCTCAGATCCTCCTCACCGGGCATGAGGTTGTCCGGGGCGCGGAGCATATCGAGCGCGAAACGACACGCATCATCGACTCGGTGCAGTGGATTCATGACCGCACGGTGGAGGGAATGAACGCAGGTGTGGCCTTGCAAACACTGATGCGCGAAGTGAGGCCGCCGCCGCAGCTGGCGCTGACCGAGGAATACGGCAAGGTGTCCTGGAACGTGCGGGCCATCTGGCACGAGTACACCGGCTGGTTCGATCCCGCGCGAGGTACCACCGAGCTTTTCGATGTCCCGGCATCCAACATTGCGCCGGCCATCGCAGAGCTGGCGGGCGGGGCCGAGCAGCTGGTGCGCCGTGCGCAGGAGTACGTCGGTCGAGGCAAGCCCCTCGAAGCCCTGCACCTGCTCGATATTGCCCTCTCGGCCGAGCCGGCCTCACGCTCCGGTCGCGAGGTCAAGCACGGTGCGCTGACCCTGTTGCTCGAGCAGTGCGGCGGGAAGAATCTGTGGGAACGGATGTGGATCGCGGCCGAGATCCGTGAGCTGGAAGAATGACCCGGGAGAGCGAAGCCGTCGCAATCGCCTAAGTGAATTTCATGAGCCGCTCCTTGAACAGCCAGCGGCCGCCGACCTTCACCAGTCGGTCCTCATAGAAGCCGGCAAACGCTATCGCCGCGCCGGAATCGGCCACCTGCACCACCAGCAAGTAGCTGCGCGCGGTGGCCGTCTCGCCGCTCACCGAGATGATTTCGTTGGCCACTACATGGCGGCGCTTGCCGTCGCCACTGCTTGCCGCAGCGCCCAGGAACTGGCGCATTGCCTCGCCCTCATGCCGCCCAAGAGGTCCCCCATCCCACACGCCATCGGCGGTGAACGTTGCAAGCAAGCCCTTGGGGTCGCCGCGATCGACGCAGAAGCAGTAGGTCGCCAGCAGCTCGCGAATCGCCTCTTTATCTTCGATCAGACTCGTCATCGGTCAAATCCTCCAAGACCTGGTGCAGGCGCGCGGCGCGAAAACGTGCCGTCACTCCGCCCCGGGGACTGAATGATAAGCCGGAATTCGCTATGGAGACGAGATTATTCAGCAGCTTCGCTTCCAGCCCGCGGGCGACCGGCCCGAGGTGCGCGACGCTCGCCCAGAGCGGTAAGCCACGGCGTGGCGCGCTCCCGCCTCGCTTCGGGCTCGTCGAGTGCCTCGAGCATCTGCGGTCCGATGTCGCACGCGATCACCTCAAAGCC
>JAKBCR010000295.1 GCA_021807675.1 Pseudomonadota bacterium | reverse complement strand
TGGTCGGCTTGCTCCGAGGCAGGAGCCGAGGCGCAAGCCTACAGGGAAGTACTTGCGGCGTCCTGGCCAAGAGCCATTTTGCGAGCCGCTCCGTAGAGCGAGAAAGTCATACATGAGACACATGCGAGTACTCCTGACCGGTCACGACGGCTACATCGGCCACGTCCTGCTCCCCATGCTGCTCGAGCGGGGGCATCACGTGACGGGACTCGACAGCTTCCTCTACGAGGACTGTGGGTTCGCCAGCGAAGAAGCATCGCCTGGCGCGGTGGTGCGCAAGGACATCCGCGAGGTCGAGCCCGATGATCTGCGCGGGCTCGATGCCGTCCTTCACCTCGCCGGCATCTCCAACGATCCACTGGGCGATCTGAAGCCCGCCGCCACCTACGCGATCAACCACGAGGCATCGGTGCGCCTCGCGCGGCTCGCGAAGGAGGCCGGCGTGCCGCGCTACATCTTTTCCTCGTCCTGCAGCAATTACGGCGCGGCGGGAAATGACTTCCTGGACGAGTCCGCGGGTTTCAATCCGGTGACTCCGTATGCGGAAAGCAAGGTGTGGGTCGAGCGGGACGTCGCCGGTCTGGCGGACGACTCGTTCAGCCCCACGTTCCTGCGAAGCGCCACGGCATTCGGCGTCTCCTCGCGCCTGCGGGGCGATCTGGTGGTCAACAACCTGGTGGGTTATGCCTGCACGACCGGCGATGTGCTCATCAAGAGCGATGGCATGCCGTGGCGGCCGCTGGTGCACATCGAAGACATCGCAAGGGCGTTCGTGGCCGTTCTCGAGGCGCCACGGGATCTCGTCCATAACGAATCGTTCAACGTCGGGCTGACTTCCGAGAACTATCGTGTCCGCGAAGTGGCGGCGATGGTCGCACAGACCGTGCCGGGCTCGAAGGTGACCTATGCAGGCGATGCGAGTCCCGACGCCCGCAATTACCGCGTGACCTGCGACAAGATCCGCTCCCGCCTGCCCGCCTTTGAGCCCCAGTGGACCGTGCGCAAGGGCATCGAGCAGGTGTATGAGGCCTTTTGCCATCACGGCACGAGCGCGGAGGAATTCTTGAGCTCTCAGTTCATCCGTTTGAAGCGCATCCGCGAGCTGCAGACGGCCGGCGACCTCGATGAGATGCTGCGGTGGCGAGTCACGGGACGCGCGAGCCCCGCGCCTCAGTGCTCCGCGGCATGACCCGCTGCCGAAGCTGCGGGGGGCAGGACCTGAGAGTCTTCCTGTCGCTCGGGAATATGCCGCTGTCGGACGGCCTGCTGGCGCCCGATGAGCTGGAGCGGGAGGAGCCTCGCTATCCCCTGGACGTCGCCTTCTGTCCGGACTGCGCACTGGCGCAAATCCTGGAGACGGTACCGCCAGAGCGCCTCTTCGGCGCGGACTACCCTTACTTCTCCTCGTTCACCGATGCGCTGCTCAAGCATTCGGCGGCGAACGTCGCGGCGCGCATCGAGGAGCGCCGGCTCGACACCGGCTCGCTGGTGATCGAGCTCGCGAGCAATGACGGCTACCTGCTGCAGTACTACCGCGAACGGGGCATTCCGGTGCTCGGCATCGACCCCGCGCCGGGCCCGGTGGCGGCGGCGCGGGCTCGCGGTATCGAGACGCTGGAGGCGTTTTTCGGCGATGAGCTCGCGAAGCGGCTCGCCGCCGAGGGTCGGCGCGCCGACGTCATCCATGCCAACAATGTGCTCGCGCACGTCGCGGATACGAATGGGTTCGTTGCGGGGATCGGAACGCTCCTCAAGGAGGACGGCGTGGCCGTCATCGAGGTCCCATACGTGAAGGAGCTGATCGATCACGGCGAGTTCGACACCATCTATCACGAGCACCTCTGCTACTTCTCCGTGACCGCGCTGGCGCGGCTCTTTCAGCGGCATGGGCTGACGCTGAACGGTGTGGAGCCGCTCACCATTCATGGAGGATCGCTGCGCCTCTTCGTGGGCAAGCGGGAGCGGGCGGATCGGTCGGTGGCGGACCATCTGCAGGCGGAGCGGCGGGCGGGGGTGGACCGGCTGGAGTACTACGCAGGATTCTCGGAGCGGGTCGGCCGGATCCGACGCGAGCTGGTTGCGCTGCTCGGAAGGCTGAAGCGGGAAGGCGCTCGGGTCGCGGGGTATGGGGCGGCGGCCAAGGGGACGATTCTGCTCAACTTCGCGGGCATCGGGCGGGAAGTGTTGGAATTCGTCGCGGACCGGAACGTGCACAAGCAGGGGCGGTACATTCCGGGAGTGCGGCTGCCGATCGTATCGCCGCAGCGGATTCTGGAGGCGCAGCCCGATTACCTGCTCATTCTGCCTTGGAACTTCAAGGAGGAGATCATGCAACAGCAGGCTGAATTTCAGCGGCGAGGCGGACGGTTTATCGTCCCGGTGCCGGCACCTCTCGTACTGTAGAAGCTGTCATGTCTGAAAATCCGGCGGCGGGACGATGCAACGCCTGTGGCGGCTCGGATGTACAGATTTTCTACCGCGTGCAGGGTGTGCCGGCGCACAGCTGCCTGATGCTGTCTTCGCGGGAGGAGGCGCTCGCGTTTCCACGGGGGGATATCGAGCTGGGGTTTTGCAGAGGGTGCGGGTTCATCGGCAATGTCCGGTTCGACTCGAGGCTCAATCGGTACTCGGCGGCTTATGAGGAGACGCAGGCCTACTCACCGCGATTTCTGAGATTTCTCGACGAAGTCTGGGGCGATCAGATCGAGAGGTTCGGGCTGGGGCCGGGGATGACGGCGCTCGAGATCGGATGCGGGAAGGGCGAGTTTCTGGTGGGGCTCTGCGAGAGAAGCGGCTGCGGGGGAATCGGCGTCGATCCGGCCTACAGGCCGGAGCGCACGCGCTCGAGCGCCGCGGGACGAATGACCTTCATCCGCGATCTCTATGGGCCGAAGTACGCCCATCTGCAGGCCGATTACCTCTGCTGCCGCCACACCCTGGAGCACATAGAGCCCGTGCGCGATTTCGTCCGACTCGTGCGCGAGACCATCGGCGACCGTCGCCACGTGAATGTCTTCTTCGAGCTCCCGGACATGGAGCGGGTCCTGGAGCAAGGGGCGTTCTGGGATATCTACTACGAGCACTGCACCTATTTCACGCGTGGCTCGCTCGCGCGCCTGTTCCGCTCGGCGGGCTTCGATCTGCACCGGCTCTACAAGGCGTATGACGGTCAGTATCTGATGCTGGAGGCGCAGCCGGCTTTCGGCCCCACCGATCCGCTGCTGCCGCAGGAGAACGATCTCGCAACCGTCACCTCGCTCGTCGCGCGTTTCGAGCGGCAGTTCCATGAGCGGCTGGGGTCCCTTTCCGATACGCTCGCGCGGCATCGCGCACGCGGGTCGAGGCTTGCGATCTGGGGCTCGGGATCGAAGTGCGTCTCGCTCATCAGCTCCCTGGACCTCGGGCCCGAGCTCGTCGCGATAGCGGACATCAACCCCAACAAGCACGGCAAATTCCTCGCGGGCAGCGGCCTGGAGATCGTCTCACCCGATGCCCTGCGGGCGTTGCGTCCGGATGTCGTCCTGGTGATGAACTCCATCTATACCGAGGAGATCAGGCATGATCTCGCCGCCCGCTCCCTTCATCCCGAGCTGATTGCCCTGTAGCGGCCACGCGGCGGCGCACCGGGCTCACCTGCGCGCGGGGGCTTCCGGCCAGCCCGAGCAGGGCGTCCGCAGCGTGCCTCATTGATGAGGTAACGTACTCGAGCACGAGGCGGCGCGGGTCTTCTGCCTTGCAGAAGAATTCGGCAGCCGCTGGCGCGGGCGCAAGGCGGTGACGTTGCCGTACAGCGCCTCGATTTGCCGCACGAAGCGGTCCCAGCCGTAGTGTTGCAACGCATGCGAGCGCGCCGCGCTTGCCGCCACGCGCGCGCGCTGCGGAGAGCTGAATACCTCGAGGATCGCTTGCTGCACGCTCTCGGTGCGCGCATCGCAGAGAAACGCGCGCTCGCCGTTCAGCACCGGCTCATGCGCGCGTCCCCTCGTCGCGACGATCGGCCTGCCCGCGGCCATGTAGTCCAGCACCTTGAGCGGCAGATTATCGCTGGATGGCCGAAGCGAAATCAGGCAACCGGCCATCGCGAGGTACTTGGGCATGCGATCTCGAGACTCCGGGGCGAGGATCCGGACGCGCGCACGGACGTGCGGGGCGAATTGCGCGAGTGCGGCTGCCCGAGCATCGGCGCTCGCGCCGACACACACCAGCATCAGGTTCGGGTCGACCGCGAGCGCCCGCGTGAACGCCTCGAACAAGAGGTCGAGCCGCTGATACGCGGCGAAGTTGCCCGTGTACGCCACCACATGCGCATTCGGAGAAATGTCCAGCTCACCTCGGAGCTGTCGAACGGCAGCCTCCCCGGCCCCGTCGATCAGCGGCGGGAAGCGCCATTCGGCGAAGGAGACTCCAGGCACCACGGCGCGAACGTGGTCCGCGAGCCCCATGCTGCAAACGATCTGCGACGCACGCCGCAGGACGAACCGCTCGAGCGCACCGAGCGCGCGTTGCGCGAGCGCCGTGCCGAGGACCTTGTGGCGGCGCAGCTCGACCGGAATGGACGATGCCATGTCATAAACGAAGGGCTTGCCGAGCCTTGGGCAGATCACGGCTGCGAGATAGGCGGCCTCTTCCACCGCATGCACGGCGCAGTAATCTCGCGTCCTGAGCCGACGCCAGAAAGCGTGCGCAAGCGTCACGTCGAGCAGCGCCTTGCCGACGGAGAAGCCGATCGGCACGGCGCGGATGCCGAACGGGTTGGCGCATCGATGGATTTTGACGGCCGGAATGAATGTGTCCTGCCC
>JAKBCR010000294.1 GCA_021807675.1 Pseudomonadota bacterium | reverse complement strand
CGGACCCGATGGCGCGAAGCTCTCGAAGCGCCACGGCGCGGTGAGCGTCCTGCAGTACGAGGAGGAGGGGTATCTGCCGGATGCGCTTCTCAACTACCTGGTGCGTCTCGGCTGGTCGCACGGCGATCAGGAGGTATTCACGCGCGAGGAGATGATCGCCGCGTTCGACATTCGCGATGTCAACAAGGCGGCGTCGGCCTTCAACCCCGAGAAGCTCCTGTGGCTTAACCAACAGCATATGATGCGGGTGCAGCCCGCGGCTCTCGTACCTCACCTGCGCTCGCAGCTGCGCCGGCTCGGGGTCGATCGCGATGACCAGCGCCTGCTCGAGGGCATCATCCTCGCGCAGCGGGAGCGCGCCAAGACGCTGAAGGAGATGGCGCAGAACAGCCGCTTCTTCTTCACCGATGCCGTGCAGCTCGACCCCAAGGCTGCCGCCAAGCACCTTGCCGGCGGCGGCCTCGAGATGCTGGCCAAGGTCCGCGAGCGTCTGGGCGCGCTGCCGGACTGGAATGCCGCATCGATTCACGGTGCGCTCAATGACCTTGCGACCGCCCTGGGGACCGGCCTCGGCAAGATCGCGCAGCCGGTGCGGGTGGCCGTCACCGGTACGGCGGTCTCGCCGCCGATCGATGCGACGCTCGAGCTCCTCGGGCGCGAGCGCTCGCTCGCGCGTATCGATTCCGCGATGGCGCGGACGACGCCGGCGGCCTGAGCGGCCGCCGGCGCTCAGGGCTCAAGGAATCGATTTGCTGGCGGTGTTCGAGAGGGCGCTCTCCACTGCGCTCGTGGTGTACGCGCTGATCGCGAAATACCAGGTGCCGCTCGAGAGGCCGCCGATCGTGTCGCTCACGGCTCCGGCGTTGGGGACGTCAACGACCGTCGAGAGTGCCGAGGGTGAGTTCCCGTAGTGGACGTGATAGCCGGCGAGGTCGGTCAGAGCAGAGCCGTCAGTATTGGTGACGGGCGCCGTCCAGGTGAGTGTCGCGGTGCCGGAGGTGGCTGGTTGAGCCACGTTGATCGAGAAAGGAGCGAGGGACGCGCTGGTGTGGCCGTCGCTCACCGAGATCACGATGTTGGAGTCAGTGCCGACGTCGGCGGTCACCGGGGTGCCGGAGAGCGCGCCGCTGGCAATGCTGAACGACGCCCAGGCGGGTTTGTTCTGGATGCTGAACGATAAGGCGTCTCCGTCCGCGTCGCTCGCCTTCGGCGTGAAGGTGTAGAGCGTCCCGACGGTGCCGGCGGTGGGCGGCGTGCCGGAAATGGTCGGTTTCAGTCTCCAGCGGTGAGGCGTGTACGCGTGTGCCGTGGTGAGGTCCAGAATGGCCGCGAGCGCGCAGGCGCAGATTGCGAGCCGACGGGCGCGTGCCGCACGCTTGAAGTTTGAATGATGCATACGCTGAGAGCCTCCCCCTGACAATGATGTTGAAATGGTGTCAAGGGCGGCCCGGCGCCGGCATGTGCGCGCGAGTTCCCGCGGCGCAGATCCGATGACGGCTGCCACGCTCCTTGCGCAGGCCGGCAACCCCGCTTTCTCGTCAGGCCGTGGTCAGCCCTTCAAGACCGGTGGCTTTGCGTCCCCGCCTCGCGGCGGGTTTGCCCTTGAGGTTAAGTTAGGGTGTTCGGCGACCGTCGCGCAATGTCTCAGGGGGCAGACGTACGAAGTTGGAGACAGCGAGCGCGCCGGGCGGCGGCGGGGTGGCCGGGTATCGCCCCGCGATCACGATGGCCGGGTCGGCCTCGCGAAAAGGCCGCGAGGCCCTGTGGGGATGCGAGGGCAGGGGAGGCTGGCTCCGCCACGGCCGCGCCGAGTGCGGGATGCCGGCGGGGCGAAAAGCGCTTGCCGCGGCCGCCGGATCGGTGCCGCGGCGCGCTCCGTCTTGACAGCCCGCCGGGGCTTACGTACCTTCGCCGGCCTCCTATGGGGCCATAGCTCAGCTGGGAGAGCGCTTGCATGGCATGCAAGAGGTCGGCGGTTCGATCCCGCCTGGCTCCACCACCCCCTCCGCCCGGCATCTGCGGTGGCCCCAGTCCTGCGCCGGCACGCACGGTCAATCAGGTATCCCGCACGGCCGAGCTTTCGTGCCCCATCCGTCCTGAAGGCCATCGAACCTGAGCCATGAGACTCCTGCGCTACGGCCCCACCGGCCATGAACAGCCCGGATTGCTCGATGCCCACGGCCGGATCCGCTCGCTGGCGGGCAGCATTCCCGACCTGACGCCGCAGCACCTCTCGCCGGCCGCCCTCAAGCGGCTCGCCGCCATTCTTCCGGCCTCGCTCCCGGTCGTTCCGGGCAATCCCCGGCTAGGGGTGCCGGTCGCCGGTACCCGCAAGCTCATCGCCATCGGCCTTAACTATGCGGATCATGCCGCGGAGGCGAATCTTCCCATCCCGACCGAGCCGGTGGTTTTCTGCAAGGCGGTGAGCTGTCTGCAGGGACCGAATGATGACGTCATGATCCCGAAAGGCTCGACGAAAACGGACTGGGAGGCCGAGCTCGGCGTCGTGATTGGCACGACCGCCCGTTACGTCGAGGAGAGCGCCGCGCTCGAGCACGTCGCTGGCTATTGCGCCGTCAACGACATCTCCGAGCGGGAATACCAGATGGAGCGGGGCGGTACCTGGGACAAGGGCAAGGGCTGCGATACTTTCGGTCCCGTGGGTCCCTGGCTGGTGACGCGCGACGAAGTGGGCGACGTGGATAGCCTGGACATTTGGCTCGAGGTCAATGGGGAGCGCATGCAGACGGGTAACACCCGCACGATGATCTTTTCCGTGGCCAAGATCGTCAGCTACGTCAGTCGTTTCATGACGCTCGAGCCCGGCGACATCATTGCGACCGGCACTCCGCCCGGAGTGGGTATGGCGCGCAAGCCCAAGCCGATCTACCTCGCTCCGGGCGACACCCTGCGGCTCGGGATCGCCAAGCTCGGCGAGCAACGCCAGTCCGTCATTGCCTGGCGGCGTTTCTGATGGGCGAAGCGGGGCGAGGCCGGCCGTCGCAGACCTGCCTCAACGCTCCCGTGCTCTCGAGCCCCGAGCCCGCAATGGAGGATGTGCGTGAGAGACTGGCACGGCTGCGTCCCCACTGACCGGCCCACGCCAAAGCTCGAGCCGGCGGACCGAGGGTCTTCAGGTGTGGGCTCGGAGCCTAGCCGCGTCGATCGCGGCTCGTCCGCCAGGCGTCGTAGCAGCGCGGGTGGAAATGCAGCATGACGGTCTCGCCGTCGAGTCGGGCCTCGACCTCGTACTCGATCTCTTCCGAGCTCACGAGTACACGGCAATAGTCACAAGGTGCGCCACATCCCTTGCCGCCCCACATACGTCCCGGAACGGCGTTGCGCAGAGCAGCCACCGACAGCCTCACCGTCCGTTGTTCCGACGGTGGCTCATCGCACCCGACCGGTTGCGACCCAATCATTGTGATGCCCCTGCTCGACCCGCGTGGGGTTGGGCGTGCGATCGGAACCTTGGCTTCCGCAGCGTCAATATACCACGTTTTTCCCGGCGTCCAGAAACCACATCGTTACCTGGCCTTGTGATGGGCTCCTTGCGGCTGCGTGTCTCAGCGAGGTCATCAACCGCTTCAAGCGACCCATTCGATCGACGGCTCGAGCCCGTCCTGTTGCTCTTTGAATACGCTTTGCCTCGCTGATGGCTTTCCGCTATGGTTCGCCGACCGGGTAGCCCCTGAAAGGCTACCCGCCATTCATTACTAGAATATTTCTGTCGGGGCCTTTGAGTCGCACGGAAATCCGGACGCAGCTTGCGGGAGATTCCGTGGTACCCAGCGGACTGCCGGCGAAGCGACGACTGGACCTGCCGCCATCGCCTAGCAGCACACGCCTCCCGGTGCCGGGTGCACCGGTGGTCGGTCCTGGCCGGCATCGACCGGCACTAGCTCATTGCCTTTCCGAGGCCGGCGCCGCACGCGCGCGGCCTGGTCATCATGCTGGAGAATGAGAATGCATTCGCAAGCCCAAGGATCCGAGCCCAAGCGCCGCAAGACGAATGGCGCCGCACGGGGCGAAGCCGACGTGCTGGACCTGCGGGAAATCCTCCGAGCTCTGCAGTCGGTTCGCGACGGTGACTTCTCCGTCCGGCTGCCAGGAGACAAGGCTGGGCTTGCCGGCAAGGTGGCCGATACCTTCAATGAGATCGTGAGCTCGAGTGAGCGGTTGGCGAGTGAGCTCGAGCGCGCCGGGCGCATCGTCGGCAAGGAGGGCCGCACGCGCCATCGCGTGGGGCTCGACCGACGGTCCGGGTCCTGGGGGGCGATGGAGGCCTCCGTCAATACCCTCATCGACGATCTCCTCTGGCCGACGGCGGAAGTGACGCGGGCCATCTCAGCGGTCGCCAAGGGCGATCTGTCGCAGACGATCAGCCTGGAGGTCGACGGCCGGCCGCTCCAGGGCGAGTTCCTGCGCTCGGCCAGCATCGTCAACGCCATGATCGAGCAGATGAGCGCCTTCACCTCGGAGGTGACGCGTGTCGCGAGAGAGGTGGGCACGGAGGGCAAGCTCGGCGGCCAGGCGGCGGTGGCCGGCGTGTCCGGCACCTGGAAGGACCTCACCGACAGCGTCAACTCCATGGCGAGCAATCTCACCGGCCAGGTGCGCAATATTTCCGAGGTGACCATCGCCGTCGCGAGCGGCGATCTTTCGCGCAAGATCACGGTGGACGTGCGCGGGGAGATCCTGCAGCTGAAGGAAGCCATCAATACGATGGTGGATCAGCTGCGCTCCTTCGCGTCCGAGGTGACGCGCGTCGCAAGAGAGGTGGGCACGGAGGGCAAGCTC
>JAKBCR010000293.1 GCA_021807675.1 Pseudomonadota bacterium | reverse complement strand
GTTGGTGGTGGTGAGCTCCTCGTTCGCCGATTGCAACTCCTCCTTGGAGGTCTCGAGCTCCTCGTTCGTGCTCTGGAATTCCTCGTTGGCCGAGAGCACCTCCTCGTGCGCGGATTTGAGTTCCTCCTTCACCGCCTCGTGCTCTTCCATCGTCGCGTGCAGGTAGTCGCGGATGGAGGCGACCTCACGCTCGGATTGCACCAGGCGCCGATCCTTCTCCGACTCCGGCAGCGCGCTTACCACCGACGGCTGCGCACGCCGGCCGCTGGGCGGCCGCATGCCGTCCTCGAAGAGGATCAGGAAGCAGCGCTCGGCGCTTAAGCGCTTGAGCGGAATCACCGCGATTGCGATATCCCGGCGCTCATCGATGCAGAGCCCCTCCCGACGAACCTCCGCGCCGCTCTCCCGGGCCTCCTGGATCGCGGGGGTGATCTCCACCAAGAGTTCCGGACGGGCGACGCGGTGCAGGTTCAAGCTCGGCGGACCGCTCGCATGCTCGAGGTAGGGCCCGGTCTCGCCGCGGAATTGCAGAATGTTGAGCGCCTCATCGACCAGCAGACTCGCCGGGGCGAAGCGCACGAGCAACAGGCGATCGGCCTCGCGTTGCGCCGAGTCGGCCTCCAAGTCCGTCCCTGTATCCTCAGTGCCCTCGCGCCGCCGGCTGTAGGCGGTCCCTTGCCCCCGCCCCAGATCGACGACCGCACCGGGCGGCATGGTTCTGCGGGTATAGATCCGCAGGTGCTTGTCGGTGAGCTCGAAGAGGTCGGAGGCCTGCCCCACGCTCTCGGAGGGACCCAGCATGAGAAACCCCTGCGGGTGCAGCGCGTAATGGAAGATCTGCATGACTCGCCGCTGGGCGCTCCCATCGAGGTAGATGAGGAGATTGCGGCAGCTCACGAGGTCCAGGCGCGAGAACGGCGGATCGCGCGTCACGTCCTGGCGCGCGAAGATGCAGAGGTCGCGAATGCTCTTGGCGATGCGGTAGTGATCGTCTTGCTTGACGAAGAAGCGCGCGAGCCGCTCACTCGAGACCTCCTGCGTGATGTTGTCCAGATAGACCGCGGCGCGGGCCTTCTCGATGGCCGTCTCGCTCAAATCGGTGCCGAAGACTTGAATGGCTTCCGGCATGTGACGCTCGCCCAGGTACTCGACGAGCGTCATCGCGATCGAGTACACCTCTTCGCCCGTAGCGCACCCCGGCACCCAGATGCGGATCGGGTTCTTGGCGGAGCGCCCTTCGCAAAGGCTCGGAAGCACGCGCTGTCGTAGACCGTCGTAGGAGTCCGGGTCGCGAAAGAATCCCGTGACCCGGATGAGGAAATCCTGATAGAGCGTCGCGGCCTCGGTGGGATCGCGTTCGATCAACGCGACGTACTCCGCTGCGTCGTCGATCTTCTGCAAGGCCATGCGCCGCGCCATGCGGCGCCGAAGCGTACTGCGCTTGTAGTGGGTGAAATCTGCCCCATGCGCGGCGCGCAGCCGACGGAACACCCGCCGCAGTTGCTCTTCCTCCCCGGCGCCGACGATCTCCCCCGACTCCTCGCTCTGCGCCTGCGGGACCGGTCGCGACACCGCGCGCAGATACGGATGGTGGACGAGGCGCACCAGCTCGCGGGCGATCTCTCTCGGGCGCAGCACGAAGTCCACGCACCCGGTCTCGATGGCGCTGCGCGGCATGCTCGGGAAGCGCGCGTGAGCCGGCTCCTGCGCAAAGGTGATGCCGCCTTCGTGCTTGATGGCTTCGATCCCGAGCGCCCCATCGGAATCGCCGCCGGAAAGGATCACGCCGATGGACGCATCGCCCCGATCTGCGGCGAGCGATTTGAGCAGCGCGTCGGCCGGCATGTGTCGCGCGGGCACGCTCGGGCGTGCCACGAGGCGCAGACGCTGATCGCTCACCGTGAGAGTGGCATTCGGTGGAATGACGTAGACGTGATCGGGCTCGATGACGACCCCTTCCTCGGCTTGCGTCACCGGCATCGCTGTTCGCTTGGCGAGGAGCTCCGTCAGCAGGCTTTCGTGGTCCGGGTCAAGATGTTGGACGAGGATGAAAGCCACCCCGCTTTTCGACGGGAGTGCCGCCAGCAGCTCCGAAACCGCCTCGAGCCCCCCCGCGGAAGCGCCGATACCGACAATAGGGAAGGCCATTGGATCACCGTCCGCGTTGACCGCCTTCGTGACGGTGGGTTTTGATAATATTTGGCCAGGGTGACTATACTCCCCCCCCCCCGGTGCGAAGCAATTCCTACGGGCTCGGGCCTGTCCGGCTACGTCGGCGCCGAAGCTCGGTGAGAGTCACAAGTGCGAAGACTTTCGCGCAACAATGCAGTGGCCTCCTGCGGATTCAAATTGACCCACTACTGCCCCCTGGGGAGCGGTGGCGGTGCTGGAATGAGTCGAGTTGACTTGCTGGCTGCGATGCTCAGCAGATCGCGGATCGCTCTGGCAAAGACATCGAGCTCGGCCGGCTTCAAGACGAAACGGTCGAAGAGGTCGGGATCCGCCTCCCGGAGGTCTGTGCCACTGTACAGAATGATCGGGATACCGCGGGCCTCAACACGCTCACGCAAGATGCGGCAGAACTCAAGTCCGCTCATGGCAGGCATTGTGAAGTCCGTGATGATGAGATCGGGGCAATGCTCCTCGATAAGGTGGAGGGCTTCCGCGCCATTCGATGCCGCGATGACCTCAAAGCCCTCAGTGGATAGGAACAGACGAAGGACCGTCAGGTTATCCGGTTCATCGTCAACTGAGAGAATCACCGGATTGGGGCGTGCAGTCGAGCGCTCTTCGCTTGCACTCCGACCGTCGCTGATCGACCTGTGCGCGGTCGTGCTGGATTTCGCCTCGAATTCCATCTCTCTCCTTCGCGAGCGCTGACCGCCGTGCCAGCCCGAGGGGTACGGAAACGCTGCGTTTTCCGCTCGCCTATGTAGTGGCGCAATTAGCGTGCCTTCAGGGACGTGAGCCGGCCCAGCTTAGCTACCGATTCGCCCGAGTCTGCGACAATGTTGCGATCGCGCGGTCGATCGCTTCAATCTGAAGATCGACCTCGTCACCGACACAGCGTCCCACAATCAGGGCAAGTTCAGCATCCATCTCGGCGTCCTGAAATTGCAGAGCAGCGCTGACGGTGAATGCAGCGGCCATGACAAACTTCAGATGCCGACGGACAGCGGAGAGAATCCCAACGGGGGACGTGGGCGCTGGCGCCGGGCGGCGCCTTGCCGAGGACGGCCCAGAATCCAGCGAGAGCTACGAAAGGCGGCGGCAGAGTCGTCCGCTACTGCAACCGTACTGCAACGGGCGGAGGCGGTCGGTCGGGGGTCCGAGTCCGGAAGGCGTCCAAGTGGTTGATTTTCATGGTGGCCAGGGGCGGAATCGAACCACCGATACGCGGATTTTCAGTCGACGGCCGGCAGTTCCATGGACTAATGAATCAACCACTTGCAGCGCTTGCCAACCCCGTTCCCAGGCTCACCCAGGCACAAACACGCCACACCCAATCTGAGCTCGGCACGTTCCCGGCACACCCGTCTCGGGAACATAACTCCGTGCGTTCAGGGCCTCTTGGCCACGATCTTTCCATTTTCCCAGACGTATATCGGTGTCCCGTGCGTACGCGCGACTTTCCGGGCAGCTCGAGCGGCAAGACGCAAGCCTCGTCCAACCCCGGCTGCGAAGCTCTCGGCTTTCTTCCGTCGGACTGCTTTGCTCATGGCCATCGATCCAGCAACTTGGGCGCCTCACCCGAATTGTCGTACACCGCCCACTCATCCGCCAGTGGGCGATAGATGCGCAGGAAATGATCCCATCCCCGAACGAATCTCCTCAGTACGTCGGCTCGAGGCACGGCGTGCCCACCTTGACGAACGCGCGCGGCAATCCTGCGCAAGGCCAATTGGGGCGACTTTAGCCGAAGGTATGCAATCTCGACGCGATAGCCCTCCTTCTTCCATGCCGTGAGGTGGTTGGCATAGGTCAAGCCGCTTAACGTTGACTCAAAAGCAAAGTCCATCCGCGCCGCCGCCAAGCGGGTCACTTCCTTTACCAGGAGGCGACCAGCCGCTATAGCTGCGCCGCCGGGGTCGAGGGGAGCCAAGCCCTGAGCGATCAGATCAGCGTTGACGAACTGAATCACGCTGGCGACTTTCGGCAAGTATTCTCGAGCGAAGGTTGTCTTCCCGGCGCCATTCGGTCCCGCGATGACGATGCATCGCGGCCGCTGACGATAGAGGCGGGCTTTCGGTCTGTTCATTTGGGCAGACTGCTGACCAGTCGCGAGAGCGCATCGCCGAGCGTCTGCAGGGCCTGCGCATCAGGCACCGGAAGCTTCATGTATGCGCGCCCCGTTTGAGCGTCCGTCTCGATCCACCTCGAGCTGGACGCCGCAGCTCCATCACCGTTGCCGCTCGAGGCGGCGGTGAGCGACTCGACCAGCTTCAAACCCGCGGTCAGGAGCGATGCCCAGGAGGCGGCGGGCGGCGGGCGATTCTCAAGTGTCTCCGCAGCCCCGGCGGACGACGCGTGCAGCCGCGATAGGTCTTCCGTGTGGCCCGGGGGCGAGGCCAAATCCTGTACCACCGCGCGTCTTGCGGAATCGACGATGGGAGTGGCCTCCCGGACCACGAGTGGCGGTCGCGCCGCCGGCGGGAGCGCCTCGGGAGTGGGCCCGGCCGCCGCGGTAGTCACCGCTTCGACGCTTTCCATGAACCGCTTCAGTCGTGACCCGCCGAGGAGGACCTCGCTCGGGCCGCCGTCGAGGACGCCGGCGAACAGCGACTTCTTGAATGCAAGGATGGAGAGCATCCACTCCTCAA
>JAKBCR010000065.1 GCA_021807675.1 Pseudomonadota bacterium | reverse complement strand
TTCGTGGGCGGGAGCTTGGCGGGGTTGTCGACGTATCCCACCGTCCCGTCGGTGCGCGCGACTTCGTACACCACCGTCGGCGCGCTCGTCACGAGGTCGAGCTCGTACTCCCGCTCGAGGCGCTCCCGGACGATCTCCATGTGGAGGAGCCCGAGGAACCCGCAGCGGAAGCCGAACCCGAGCGCTCCGGAGACCTCCGGCTCGTAATGCAGCGCCGAATCGTTGAGCCGCAGCTTCGCGAGCGCGTCGCGAAAGCTCTCGTAGTCCTCGGAATTGACGGGGAAGAGGCCTGCGAACACCCGCGGCTTGATTTGGCGGAAGCCCGGGAGCGGCGCCGCCGCCGGGCGGCTCTCGAGCGTGATGGTATCGCCCACCGGCGCCCCATCGATTTCCTTGATGCCCGCCACGATGAAGCCGACATCGCCCGCCGACAGCATCTTCTCCACGACCGGCTTCGGTGTGAAGCGACCGAGGCGGTCGACAGTGTGGCTGCGGCCGCTCGATACGACACGGATTTTCTCACCGGTCCTGACGCTCCCGTTGACGACCCGCACGAGAGAGATCACACCGACATAGTTGTCAAACCAGGAGTCGATGATGAGCGCCTGGAGCGGCCCCTCGCCATCGCCCTTCGGCGCCGGGATGCGGCGGATCAGACTCTCGAGGAGATCCGGGACGCCCTCGCCCGTCTTGGCGCTGACCCGCACGGCATCGTCAGCCCCGATGCCGATGATCTCCTCGATCTCGCGCATCACCCGCTCCGGGTCGGCCGAGGGCAGGTCGATCTTATTGATGACCGGAAGGACCTCGAGTCCCTGCTCGATCGCCGTGTTGCAGTTGGCGACGCTCTGCGCCTCCACTCCCTGGGAGGCGTCCACCACGAGCAGGGCTCCGTCACAGGCGGCGAGCGAGCGGGACACCTCGTACGAGAAGTCCACGTGACCCGGCGTGTCGATCATGTTGAGCTGATAACGCTCACCGTCGCGCGCGTGGTAGTAGAGCGTGACGCTCTGGGCCTTGATGGTGATGCCACGCTCACGCTCGAGGTCCATCGAGTCGAGGACCTGCTCCTGCATCTCCCGGTCCGCGAGACCACCGCAGATCTGAATGAAACGGTCGGCGAGCGTCGATTTGCCGTGGTCGACGTGAGCGATGATGGAGAAATTACGTATGAGCCGCATGAATCGGATCTGTCGCGTTGCTGCCGCGCCAGTTGATCAGCGGCCCTGGTGATTATAGCAGTCAGACTTGTCGCAAAAGCCGCTTCAGCTCCCGGGCATCCAGCCGGTGTCGGCAGACCACGGTGCCGTCGAGGAGCAGCACCGGCACATCGAGCCCGAATCTGCGCTTGAGGACAGGGTCGGCGTCCACGTCCACCACTTCGATCGCTGGCAGGGGCATGGCCCGTGCGAGCGCCTGCAGCTCCGCGAGCATTTCCTCGCAGAGGTGGCACTCGCGCCGATGGACTACGGTGAGAACGAGGAGCCTTTCAGTTCGGAGGCGGCGGCGAGTGCGCGAATGGGCCACCCGGGAGCGGGCCGAGCGAGGCCGGCGGCGGCGCGGCATCGGACGTCTTCTCCGCCTTCACCGAATCCGCGATGAAACGCACTGTTTCCGGCGGGACTTCCCCGACGGCGGTGACCTTGTGGCCATCCACTACGGTGGAGAAGGCATACGAGGAGCCCACGTGAGCCGACTCCGTGACCGGCGCCCGACCTGGCGGGGTTCTCTCCGCGTGCGTCTCGACGAAGACGGATACGGAAGCCAGTCCGTCGGTGAAGACGAGATGGTCCACCGGACCCGGCTCGCCCGGCATGTCCTGCGCGGCGCGCACCGTCATGTGAAATCCCGGCGGCAGGCGGCCCACTCTCCATACCGTGCCATTGGGATTCACCTTCTGCCTGTTCGGCGGCGAGTCGTTGCGCAGCCACCGGAAGCCCGCGGTCGAGATGCCGGGCTGAAAGGCCGAGTCGGGGATATGCCGGCGGATCTTGAGACTGGTGAACACGATCTGCTCGATGACTTTTCCATGCGAGTCACAGAGCTGCGTCTTCAACGGCATCGCCGTCGAATCGTCGATCCAGAGGCGATAGCCGTAGCGGTACTGGTCCCGCGGCATCACGGTGATCAGGCGCGTGTTGCGCCGATTGAAGCGCATGTGCCCGACGTCCTTGATGTCATAGAATCTCATCGTCTGGGCGTCGACCACGGGGAAGCCGCCGAGGAGCGAGGCCTTGACCGGCGTGCGCTCGACCAGCACGACATGCTTGTCCGGAAGATAACAGGCGAGCCTGGAGCCAGTGCGGATGAATTCTCTACCCGAGCCGTCGAGGGACACGAGCCGCTCCGAGACGATACCGTTCTCGACGCGATGGATGATGCGCAGCATCTCCACCTTGCCGCCCTGCCAATGGGCGAGAGTACCGTCGTAGTTGAGCGTGGTGAGCGCGTGGTTCATGCGCTCGAGCCACTTTGCCGGCTCGTCGGCGCTTGCCGCGCCGGCAAGGGCCAGTGCGAGCATCAGCCAGCCAAAACGCTCGCTACTTCGGATTCTGGATCGCATTGCCTTGCACGCCTGGAGCTGGCTGATCGGACCTTGCGGGCGTGCTGGAGGTTCCCGGCTCACTCACCATCAACGCCGAGAGGAGATTCCCGCGCGTGACGGGCCAGGAAAAGGCGCTGTGGGCTACGACGTAGTCGGCGAGCTCCATGGCGGGGACGACCATCATGGGCCGTCGGGGCGCCGGCGGCGGTACGACGAAGCTGTCGGGCCCCGTGGCACTGGCGCCCGGCGGACCCGACTGAGCGGCAATCGAAGTACTGGCCACCATGGCGGGCGTCACCCCTTGTGAGCCGCCAGGCAGGGCCTGCGAGCGCAACCACAGGATGGAGGCGGCAGCCACGCCAGCGGCGAGTCCGGCACCCGCGAGCGGATGCCACCAGCGCAGCTGGGGCTCACCGCCGGAGACTCGCGCGGCATCTTCCCGCAGCTCGGGCTCTTTCGAGAGGGCCGCGCTCACACGCCCGGCCACCGAGCCATCCAGAGTGACGCCTCGCTCCGCGCGGATCACCGCGCCGATGACGGCGTACCGGCCCCACCGGGCCATCAGGTCCGCGTCCCGTGAGAGCCTGCGGGCGAGCAGCTCGCACTCACCGGCCGGCAGCTCGTTGTCGAACATGGCGGAAAGCTGGCTGTCGAGCTCCTCGTTCATCCCAACTCCTCCGCACGGCCGAGGCCGCCCTCGAACACCTCGCGCAGACGGCGATCGATCGCCTCGCGCGCCCGGAAAATGCGTGAGCGGACGGTTCCCACCGGACATGCCATGGCGGCAGCGATCTCCTCGTAGGAGAGGCCCTCGAGCTCACGAAGCACGATGGCGGTGCGCAAGTCCTCGGGGAGCGAGTCGATCGCGGCGTTGACGGTGGAGCGAATCTCGTCGGTCAGCACCAGACCCTCTGGGGTCTCGGAATCCTTCATTCGGCCTTGCATGTCGTAGGACTCATCGCTGTCGGCGCGGTCGAAATTGTATTCGATGGGACTTCGGTCTCGGGAGACCACCGCGTTCTTGGCTGTATTGATCGCGATCCGGTACAGCCAGGTATAGAACGCGCTGTCGCCTCGAAACTGCGGCAGAGCGCGATAGGCCTTGATGAAGGCCTCCTGGGCGATATCCTCGGCTTCGGCCGGGTTGCGGACATAACGCATGACCAGCTTGACGAGTTTGTGCTGGTACTTGAGAACCAGCGCATCAAATGCCCCCTTGTCGCCGCGCTGCACGCGGCGAACCAGGCTGAGATCGCTTACATCGGCGCTCATTCGCGCCCTTTCCTCCCAGGGGTAAGGCCGCTGCACCGCGACCTTAATAGACCCTGAACCATCGTGAAAGTTCAGGCGCCGTGCCTCATCGTCCGCATCGGCGCCTTTGGGGAAATTGGACTCGGTCAAGGGAGACTCAAGCGGATTTCCCGGTGGCCTTTCCGCCTCGAAGATGGGGGCCTCTGGGAACGATCATGCACCGTTTCCCGGGGCCAATGCCACTCTGTGTCAGGGCTTTCCAGGCCGCACCCGACCGGCGACGTCCCTGATATGCCCGACGAGCGCTGCCATCTCGGGCTCCTGGGGCACCTGTCCGCCGAGGAAATATCCGGCGAGCTCCGGGTCGGGGCGATCGAGAAGGCTCTCGAGCAGCCGACGCTCGTCCGTGCCGGCATCGGGCAGCGCTGCGGCCGTGTAACGCTCCAGGAGCACGTCGAGCTCCTTCATACCCCGGCGACAGCGCCAGAGCAGCGCCCGGTCTTCACGGTGTCCTTCCAATGAGGCCTGGGGCTTCGTGGATGCGGATCCCGCAGGAGCGGGGGACGGCTGCAAGCCGATCAACTCTGCCGCTCGACCAGCATGCGCTTGATCTCGGCGATGGCCTTGGCGGGATTCAAGTCCTTCGGGCAGACGTCCGTGCAGTTCATGATGGTGTGGCATCGGTAGAGCCGGAAGGGATCCTCGAGGGCATCGAGCCGCTCGCCGGTCGCCTCATCACGGCTGTCTATGATCCAGCGGTATGCGGCGAGGAGCGCGGCCGGACCGAGGAAGCGATCACTGTTCCACCAATAGCTGGGGCATGCGGTCGAGCAGCAGGCGCACAGAATGCAGGCGGCGGGCCGATCGATCTTCTCCTGTTCCGGCTTCGACTGCAGCCGCTCGCGGTCGGGCGGCGGTGGCGTCTCGGCCACGAGCCACGGCTTCACCGAGGCGTATTGCGCATAGAAATTGGTGAGATCCGGCACCAGATCCTTTATCACGGGCATGTGCGGCAGCGGGTAGATACGGACGTCGCCGCCGCCGAGATCCTCCATCGCGGTGGTGCATGCCAGGCGGTTGATGCCATCGATATTCATCGCGCAGGAGCCACAGATGCCCTCGCGGCAGGAGCGGCGGAACGTGAGCGAGGAGTCGAGGGTGCCTTTGATCTGTATCAAAGCGTCGAGCACCATCGGTCCGCAACCGGCGAGGTCGAGCTCGAACGTATCCACCCTCGGGTTCTCGCCCGAAGTCGGATCGAAGCGGTAGATGCGGAAGGTGCGCACCTTGCGCGCGCCGGCGGGCGCCCGGTGGATAGTGCCCTTGCGGATGCGGGAGTTTGCAGGAAGTCGAAACTGGGCCATCGGAAAACCTTGAGCGTCAGTACGTACGCGCCTTCGGCGGAACCGTCTCCGCCTCGTCGGTCAGCGTGTTGAGATGCACCGGCCGGTAGTCGAACCGCACGCGCCCGGGACCCTCGACCCACGCCAGTGTGTGCTTGAGCCAACTCTCGTCGTCGCGCTTGGGAAAATCCTCACGGGCATGAGCGCCGCGGCTCTCGGTGCGGTTGCCGGCGGAGTGGACGGTTGCCGTCGCCTGCAAGAGCAGGTTCTCGAGCTCCATCGTCTCGATCAGGTCGGTATTCCAGACGAGGGACCGGTCGGCGATCTTGACGTCGGCGAACGACTCGAAGGTCTGGGCGAGCTTGCGGGCGCCCTCCTCCAGGGATTGTCCGGTGCGGAAGACCGCGGCATCCATCTGCATGGTCTTCTGCATCTCGAGGCGAATTGCCGCCGTGGCACGCGAGCCGCTCGCATTGCGCAGCCGGTCGAGGCGCGACACCGCCAGCTCCGCGGCATCCTTCTGCAGCGGCGCGTGCCGCATGCCGGGACGGATGATCTCCGCGCAGCGACGCGCGGCCTGCCGGCCGAAGACGACCAGGTCCAGCAGTGAGTTCGAGCCCAGACGGTTCGCACCGTGGACGGAGACGCAGGCTGCCTCACCTGCCGCCATCAGTCCGGGGATGACCGCGTCGGGATCGCCGGCCCTCGGCGCCACGACCTCGCCGTGGAAATTGCAGGGCACGCCTCCCATGTTGTAGTGAACCGTGGGCTGCACGGGAATGGGCTGCTTGGTGACATCGACGCCCGCAAATATCCGGGCAGTCTCCGCGATGCCGGGTAGCCGCTCGTGGATCACCTCGGGCCCGAGATGCTCGAGGTGCAAATGGATGTGGTCGTGCTCGGCACCGACGCCGCGACCTTCGCGGATCTCGATGGTCATGGCACGGCTCACGACATCGCGGGAGGCCAGGTCCTTGGCGTTCGGGGCATAGCGCTCCATGAAGCGCTCACCCTTGGAGTTGGTAAGATAGCCGCCCTCGCCGCGAGCGCCCTCGGTGATGAGGCACCCGGCGCCGTAGATGCCGGTCGGATGGAACTGCACGAATTCCATGTCCTGAAGCGGCAGACCGGCGCGCAGCACCATGGCATTGCCGTCACCGGTGCAGGAATGCGCCGAGGTACAGGAGAAGTACGCGCGTCCGTAGCCTCCGGTCGCGAGAATCGTCATGTGCGCGCGGAAGCGATGCAGCTTCCCCTCGGCCATGTCGAGGGCGACGACGCCGCGACAGACGCCGTTCTCCATCATGAGGTCGATCACGAAGTACTCGACGAAGAAGGTGGCGGCACGGCGGATCGACTGCTGGTAGAGGGTATGCAGCATCGCGTGGCCGGTGCGGTCCGCCGCCGCGCAGGTGCGCTGAGCGATGCCCTTGCCGAATTGCGTCGTCATGCCACCGAAGGGCCGCTGGTAGATGCGCCCCTCCTCCGTGCGAGAGAACGGCACGCCATAGTGCTCGAGCTCGATCACCGCCGCGGGCGCCTCCTTGCACATGAGCTCGATCGCATCCTGGTCGCCGAGCCAGTCGGAGCCCTTGACCGTGTCGTACATGTGCCAGCGCCAATCGTCCTCGCCCATATTGCCGAGCGCGGCGCTGATGCCTCCCTGCGCGGCCACGGTGTGGCTGCGCGTCGGAAAGAGCTTGGTGATGCAGGCGGTGGACAGTCCCGCTTCGGCGAGACCGAGCGTGGCACGCAGCCCCGCGCCGCCCGCCCCGATCACGATGACGTCGTAGGTATGGTCGATGAACTCGTATGCGTTTCGAGGCCCTGTCCCTGCGCCTCGCCGCTCGGGCCGGCTGTCGCCAGTCGCTCCAGTCGATTTGGTCATACGGCGCCTCCCAACGCCACCTTGAGGATCGCGAGCACCCCGGCTACCGCGACCACTACATGAAAGAATGTCACCAACGCCAGCGTGAGCGCTTTTGCGCCGCTGCCGTGGACGTAATCCTCCACCACCACCCGTACGCCGAGCTGGGAATGCCAGGCGGCGGTGAGCACGAGGAGGATCAGGAATACCGCGGTCCAGAGCTGCCCCATCCACGCCACGACCGTCGCATGATCGAGGGAAGGCAGCGAGAGGAGGGAGACCACGAACCAGACCGTGAGCGGCACGAGCGCGACCGAGGTCAGGCGCTGCACCCACCAGTGATGCACCCCCTCCTTGGCGGAGCCCTGGCCGAGAACCCTGGCGAGCGGATTACGCAGGTTACTCGCCCCTTCCTGGGCCTCGCCCCTGCGGGGCCGCGGCTCCGCCGCGTCCCGATTCGCTCCCGACGATTTTGTCATGGCGCGTGCCCTCCGGCGTGCAGCGCCCACCAGGCGAGGCCCACGAACAGCAGGAGGCTGGCTATCACTACGAACGCGGCGCTGCGCTTCGACTGCGCGCGCTCGAGGCCTGCGCCCGTGTCCCAGATGAGGTGGCGGACACCGGCGAAGAGGTGGTACGAGAACGTCGCCAGCAAAATGACGTAGATGGCCTTGAGCACGCCGAGCGAGAGCACGGCGCGCGCGTGATGGTAGGCGCTCGCGCCGCTCGCGATAGCGACCAGCCAGTAGACGAGCAGGATCAGCCCCGCGGAGAGCACGATCCCGGTGGCGCGGTTCGTGATCGAAGTCAGCAGGGTATACCGGTACATCCTGTACACGGACAGGTGCGGTGAGAGAGGTCGTTCAGTCATAGGGGCTTTGTGGACTAGAAGTCGATGCAGCGTCCTTTGCGCTCCCAATCGCCGAAGCGGGTGGGCTCAAGACCCGAGGGACCGCCGATCTCGCGTCGGCGCTCGGCTGGCTCACCGGCGTCGGCGACAGGGATCGCGCGAGAATGGGGCTCGGAAGGCGGAACGGACAGTGGGTTCGAGGAGTTCTTCTCCGGGCTCATCTGCATATTTTACAAGTGTGCCAGAATTCAGCTCCCGCGGCCACGATGGTGCCGCGCATCCGAGGTGAACGCCGATGAATATCCATCGGATCTCCAACGCGGAAACTCCGGACCTCGCATCCGGCAGGAAGCGCGCTTGACTGTACATAAACACAGCTCTAAGATTTTTAGTGCCAGTTTTTCGGCGATTGCGCCGCCGAGTTACGGAAGACAGGGTTTTGAGCGGCTCGCCGCAAGCGGGTGCGACGGCGCGGTAGCCCAGGCTTCGAGCGTTCGTCGCGTAAGGACACACGGAGCGTGCTCCAGTTGGAAGGTCAACCGCCCGGTTCTGGGTGTCTTTGTTTTCATGGGCGGAGATCTCCGCCCCTCAGGGCGGAGAAGACGTTAAATGAATGGCGCCCATCTCCGGAGCGTCCCGCTCGACGATCTCGGCGCGCTGCGTATCGCAGGCACCGACGCGGAGCGTTTTCTGCAGGGACAGGTTTCCAACGATCTCGGTCGTGTGGGCGCGGAGCGCTCGCTGCTCGCGGGCCTGCACAACCCGCAGGGCCGCACAATCGCACTGCTGCGTATCGTGCAGCTCGCACCGGGTGACCTGCTCGCGTTGCTGCCGCGCGAGTTGGCAGCGGGCGTTGCGGGCAGGCTGTCGAGATACGTGCTGCGCGCCAAGGTCAGGGTGACGGATGAGTCGCAGAGCTGGCGCATCGTCGGGCTCATCGCCTGCGGGTTCGATGCAACGACGCACGACCAGGCGCCGGAGACCCCTCCCACGCTGCTCGCGACGTTTCCCGCCGCTGCCGGCGAGCAGCGACGTACAGGTGGGCGCGTAGTCGTTTGCGTCGGCGAGCAGCCGGCGAGATGGCTGGCGATTGCGCCGGCTGCCGTTGCTCCAGCGCACGGCGCCTCGACGCCGAATGACCGCGATGACCTGCCGCCGAGCATCGCCGCGCCACGCGAACTCTGGCGCCAGCTCGACATCATCGCGGGTCTGCCCCAGGTCTACGGTGCGACCTCCGAGGAATTCGTCGCGCAGATGTTGAATCTCGATGTGGTCGGCGCGATCGCCTTCGACAAGGGATGCTATACGGGGCAGGAAGTGATCGCACGCGCCCATTATCGGGGCCGGGTCAAGCGCCGGCTGCAGCGCTTTCGCTCGCGCGGTCCGCTCGAGCTCGCACCGGGCGACGGCGGTGAGCTGCCCGACGGCGGCCCCTTCAAGGTCGTGGAGGCCGTGCGGCTCGAGGATGGCCGCTGCGAATTCCTGGCCGTGGCACCCATGCCGGCGGGGGAGCCGGCGCTCTCCGCCACTACCCAGCCCGATGCGATGTTGGAGCGCGTCAGCGCCCCGCTGGCCGCGCGGCCGTCGCAAGCGGGAGCCGCGGCGCTCACCCGCGCCAACGTGGGAGCGCCCGCCACCGGTGCCGCTCTGCACGCGGCCGTGCCTGCGGAGCTCACCACGACGGGAGCCGTGTGGGCACCTTTCGCGACATCGCCGGCGGGAACACCGCGGGAGGGTGCTCCGATGCTGCCGCTGGGCATCGCCGAGGAGCTGCCGCAGGATCTCGAGCGGCTCGACCTGCCGTACGCGCTCCCGGATTGACCGATAGGCCGCAGGCACAGGTAGGTGCCCCGCTTCTACAAGTCGATGAGTTCCACCTCGTGTGGACGGATGGGCCGCTCGAGAAAGCGCCCGCCGATCCGAGCAAACCGGTCCGCGGCGTCCGTCGCGAGCAGGCGCAGGCTTCCCTCCCCGCCCTCGGACAGCAGATTTTCCGCCTCGAGTGTCAGCCGTACGCATCGCGCCGTCGTCTCCGCGGAGTCGACGATCCTGACCTGGGGACCGGCGACGATGCGGATGGCGTCGGCGAGCATTGGAAAGTGGGTGCAGCCCAACACCAGCGTGTCCGGACGAGAGGCATCCGCGTGCGAGTCGAAAACGGGCTCCAAGTAGTGACGCGCCACGCTCTCCGCAATGGGTCCGTGGCAGAGCCCTTCCTCGGCCAACGCCACGAACAACGGTGCCGGCACCGCGCTCACGCGCGCATCACTCCTGCGCCTTACGATCGCATCCTGGTATGCGCCACCGCGCACGGTCCCCTCCGTCGCGATGACCGCTATGTGACCGGAGCGGGATGCCAGGCACGCGGCCTGCGCACCGGGCTCTACCACTCCGATCACCGGCACGTCGCGGATGCGCTCGCTGACAGCGGTAAGTCCGACGGCAGAAGCCGTGTTGCAGGCGAGAACCAAGCACTTCACGCCATATCCCGCGAGGGCATCGGCCGCTTGCAGCGCGTAGCGCACCACGGTCTCGGGACTCTTGGTACCGTACGGCAGACGAGCGGTGTCGCCGAGATACACGAACCGCTCCCGCGGCAGCTGCGCAACGAGGGCCTTGAGGACGGTGAGGCCGCCGACTCCCGAATCGAACACGCCTATTGGCGCGCCAACGGTCATTGCTCGGCCCTCGCCGGGCCGTTCATTCCGGACGCATGTGCGGGAAGAGAATGACGTCGCGAATGGACGGCGAGTCGGTGAAGAACATCACCAGCCGGTCTATCCCAACGCCGAGGCCGGCTGTGGGGGGCATGCCGTACTCGAGCGCCCGCACATAATCGGCGTCGTAGAACATCGCCTCCTCGTCCCCCCGATCCTTCCGCGCGACCTGCGCACGGAAGCGAGCGGCCTGATCCTCCGGGTCGTTGAGCTCGGAGAAACCGTTGGCCAGCTCCCGACCGGCGAGGAAGAACTCGAACCGATCAGTGAGGAAGGGGTCGGCGTCGCTCGCGCGGGAGAGCGGGGAGACCTCCGCCGGATAAGCGTACACGAAAGTCGGATCGGTCAGGGTGTGCTCGGCCGTCTTCTCGAAGATCTCGATCTGCAGCTTCCCGGGTCCATCGTGCGGCTGCACGGGGATGCCGAGCCGCTCGCAGAACTTGCGCAGATACGTGGCATCGCGCAGCGACAGCGGATCGAAATCCGGATTGTGCTCGAGGATCGCCTGCTCCACCGTGACTCGCCGGAACGGCTTGGCGAGATCGAATTCCCGGCCCTGATAACTCACCCGCTGGGAGCCCTGGATCGTATCCGCGAGCCCGCGGATCGCCTTCTCGATCCAGTCCATCAGATCGCTGTAATCAGCGTACGCGAGGTAGAGCTCCAGCATCGTGAATTCCGGATTGTGCTGGGTCGAGAGCCCTTCGTTGCGGAAGTTGCGATTGATCTCGTACACCCGCTCGAATCCGCCGGCCACCAGGCGCTTCAGATAGAGCTCCGGCGCAATGCGCAGATACATATCGAGGTCGAGCGCGTTGTGATGCGTCACGAACGGACGTGCCGTTGCCCCGCCGGGGATAGGCTGCATCATCGGCGTCTCAACTTCGAGAAAATCGAGTGCATCGAGAAAATCGCGCAGGTATCTCACGATCTTTGCGCGCGTGCGAAACACGTTCCGGCTCGCCTCATTGACGATCAGGTCGACGTAGCGCTGGCGATACCGCGTCTCGACATCGGCGAGCCCGTGCCACTTGTCGGGCAGCGGCCGTAACGACTTGACGAGCAGGCGCAGGCTCTCCACACGGACGGAGAGCTCGCCGGCCTTGGTCCGGAACAACGGGCCGCACGCGCCCACGATATCGCCCACATCCCAAGACTTGAAGTCGGTGTAGACTTCGTCCCCGACCGAATCCTTCTGCACGAAAAGCTGAATCCGGCCGGTGCGGTCCTCTATATTGGCGAAGCTCACCCTGCCCTGGCCGCGCTTGAGCATCATGCGGCCCCCGACGCTGACGCGTGTCGGATTGGCATCGAGCCATTCGCCGTCACGCTCACCGTAGGCACTCTGCAGCTGCCCCGCGAGCGCGGTGCGCCGGAAGTCGTTCGGAAAGGCGGGCCCCCGCGCGCGCAGGGCCGCGAGCTTGCTGCGGCGCTCCGCGATCAGCTTGTTCTCCTCTGCACCCTCGGGCGCGGCGCCGGAGCCGTTGTCTTGCCGGTTATCTGTCATCTGATTTCTCCGCGCCGGAAACCTCGCCGTTCAGAGCGGGGAAGACGTTGAGTCAATTACAGGCCCGCCTTGAGCGAGGCCTCCATGAACTGATCGAGATCGCCGTCGAGCACAGCGGTGGTATTGCCCACCTCCACGCCGGTCCTCAGATCCTTGATGCGGGACTGGTCGAGGACGTAGGAGCGGATCTGGTTACCCCAGCTCACGTCGGACTTCGAGTCCTCGAGCACCCTGGCCGCGGCGTTGCGCTTGTTCACTTCGAGCTCGTAGAGCTTCGCCTTCAGCATCTTCATGGCGGTGGAGCGGTTCTTGTGCTGGCTGCGCTCGGCCTGGCACGCGACCACGATTCCGCTGGGCACGTGCGTGATGCGCACGGCCGACTCCGTCTTGTTGACGTGCTGGCCGCCGGCACCCGAGGAGCGGTACACGTCCGTCTTCAGGTCCGCCGGGTTGATTTCGATCTCGATGTCATCGTCGATCTCCGGTGAGATGAATACTGAAGCGAAGGAGGTATGTCGCCGGTTGCCGGAATCAAAGGGCGATTTGCGGACCAGCCGATGGACACCGGTCTCGGTGCGCAGCCACCCATACGCGTAATCTCCCTTGAACTCGAGCGTGGCGCTCTTCACGCCCGCTACCTCGCCGGGATTGGAGTCGATCACCTCGCACACGAAGCCGTGCGCGGCGCCCCAGCGCAGATACATGCGCAGGAGCATCTGGGCCCAGTCCTGCGCCTCCGTGCCCCCCGCACCCGCCTGAATGTCGAGAAAGGCGCTGTGCGAGTCCATCTCGCCTCGAAACATGCGCTTGAGCTCGAGGCGGCGGACCTCGCCCTCGAGCCGCTGCGCATCCTTCTCGATGTCCCGCGCCGCGGCCTCGTCACTCTCGGCCTCGGCGAGATCCAGGAGCTCGGCCGCATCGGCGATACCTTTGGCGGTGCGGTCGATCTGGGTGAGGTCGGCACTGAGACGCGCGCGCTCCCTCCCGAGCTCCTGCGCCCGATCGGGCTGCGACCAGACGGCCGGGTCTTCGAGCTCCCGCGCTACCTCCTCGAGGCGCTCTTTCTTGCGGTCGTACTCAAAGAAACCCCCGGAGCGAGGCAGTACGCTCGCCTAAGTCTTTGAGATTTCGCTTGAGCTGATTGACTTCCATATTGCGATTGCCGTGGGCGGGTTGCCGCGCTGCCGTAAAGAGCCCGGCATCCTAAACGGGCGAGCCGGTGTCTTTCAAGCGAGGACACTTAATGTGTCCTCGCTCCGGCGAGCGCCCGCGCACGGATGCGCGGGCCGGGGGCCCCGCCACCATGGATGGTCATTGGCACGGCCCTACCGGTGTCTTTCAAGCGAGGACACTTAATGTGTCCTCGCTCCGGCGAGCGCCGGGGCCGTCCGGCAAATCCTCAGTCCCCGTCTCGCGGCGACCCAGGCGCTGCGCGCACATCACGGCTGAGCGAGCGCGCCAAGACGCCTTGGGAAAACGTGGAGCGCGCCTGCCGGCACTGCGACGCCGTTCACGAGGTGGTGCGCGCCGACGACCCCTCCCTAGAGCTGGGCAACACGTGGTCCACGAGGAGCTGCAGCCGCCGCTCCCCCTGGTACTCGTTGACATCCAACCGATAGACGAGCTGCAGAGAGCCCTCGGGAAGCGTGAACGTCGATTCGTCCTCGATGTGGTTGAACGCGATGGCATCGAAGGAGCGGCCCGTGCGCGGGAATTCCAGCCACATCTTCAGGTGCCGATCGCCGACGATGCGGGCGCTGCGGATGGAGAACACACCATCGAAACATGGCTCAGGGAATGCCTGGCCCCAAGGTCCGCCGGCGCGAAGCGCGTATGCGGTCTCGAGAGCAATCTCCCCGATGGCCAGCTCACCGTCCGTCTCGATCGCATCCGCCGACCCGCATCGTGCCGCCCAGGCCGCGACCTCCTCGTCGAACGCGTGCGCGAAGAAATCGAGCCGTGAGCGCTCGAGCGTCAGGCCGGCCGCCATGGCGTGGCCCCCGAACTTGCCGATGAGCTGCGGATGGCGCGCATCGAGATTGGCGAGCACATCACGAATGTGAATGCCCGGCATGGAGCGGGCCGAGCCGCGCAGCTGCCCCTCGCCCGCCATGGCAAACGCGATCACGGGCCGGCGCAGGCGCTCCTTGACTCGGCTCGCCACCAGCCCGACGACACCTTGATGCCAACTCTCATCGAACAGGCAGACCCCGCTCCTGCGCACGGCCTGCGGACCCGGGTCACGGAGGCGACGGACCGCTGCGAGCGCCTCCGCCTGCATGCGCGCCTCGATTGCCCGCCGCTCGTGATTGAGCTCATCGAGACGCGCGGCAAGCCTGGCCGCAGCCTCCGCGTCATCGGCGAGCAGGCATTGGATTCCGACCGTCATGTCATCGATGCGGCCCGCCGCATTGAGCCGCGGCGCGACCGAGAACGCGAGATCGGCGGCGATCAGACCCTCGAGACGCCGTCCGGCGATCTCGAGCAATGCGCGGATGCCCGCGGCGCAACGGCCGGCGCGGATGCGCTGCAGTCCCTGCGCGACGAGCACGCGGTTGTTGGCATCGAGCGGCACGAGATCGGCGACCGTGCCCAGGGCAACGAGGTCGAGGAACTCCGCGGTACCGGGCGCCCCGGGCGGTGTCAGCCGCTCCTGATCGAGCCGCCGCTTCAACGCCGCCATGACATAGAAGGCGACCCCCACTCCCGCGAGAGCGCGGCTCTTGAAGAGGCTCCCGGGCAGGTTGGGATTGACGATGACATTGGCCGCCGGAAGATCCGTACCCGGCAGATGGTGATCCGTGATCAGGACATCGATACCGCACGAGCGGGCCGCCGCGACGCCAGCCGCGCTCGAGATCCCATTGTCCACGGTGACGATCAGCGAGGGAGCTCGTGTCGAGGCCAGTCTCACGATCTCCGGCGTGAGTCCGTAGCCGAACTCGAACCGGTTGGGCACGAGGAAGTCGACCGAGGCGAATCCCCACGCAGTCAGCGCCCTGACGACGAGCGCGGTGCTCGTGGCGCCGTCCGCATCGAAATCGCCGATCACGAGCACCCGGCCGCCGGCGCGGTGCTCGAGAAGCAGATCCACGGCGGCGGCAATGCTTTCGAGCGTGCTCACCGCCAGGAGCCGATCGAGCGAGAGGTCGAGATCGCCAGCCGCCCGCACGCCGCGAGCGAGGTAGATCCGGCGCAGCACCGGATGCAGCCCCGCGCCGGCCAATATCGATGTGTCCTGCGCGCCCGTCGCGCGCCGCACGACGCGCAGACTCAAAGCAGGCCCTCGAGACCCGCGCGTTTGCGCCGCCACAAGCGCCAACGGTCCGCCGCACGCACGGTGAAGGATCGGTCATTCGCCAGCAGCACGACGCGCTCGAGCCCGCCGCGATGAAGAGCGGCGAGCGATGGCGATATCAGCCGGCGGTCGATCTGCGCGACGGCATCCTCCAGATTCCAGGAAGGATTGGCATGCAGCAATTCGGCAACCTCCACTACGCCGAGCGCGCGCCGCGCCCGCGGCTCGCCGATCATTGCCGCCCAGTCTACCGGTATCGGCCGGACTTCTCCTCCAGCGAGCCGCCAGAGGCCGCGAAGATAAGCGTCGAAGCCATACGCCCTCTCCGGGACCTCTTGGAGCGCTCCGGGAGGAGAGGTGGCCGGCGCACCGCCACCCCATAACCACAGGGTTCCCACCGTCAAAGCGCCGCGTCGTGCGCGCGCAGCGTTGATCGGATGGCTGTGCAGCCACATTTCGATCTCCGCGCCAAGTCGGCGCAGCGCGGGAGCGCCCTCTCCCACCGGAAGCGCCTCGGCTATCGCGGTCAGCGGCAGGCGCGCAGGCTCGGCGGTCGTGACGGGCCCCGAGACCCGTGGCGCGCAGAGCAGCAGCTCGCCGCCCTCGAGTGGCCGCAGATCGAATCCCGAGCCGTTGAACGTATCGCGGAAATCGGCCGCGAGGGCCTCGAGCTCCGCACCCGGCAGATGAAGGAGACTGCGCCTGTCGAAATGAAGGCTCGTCAGGCCTGCGATCAGGTGCACCGGTGTTGCAAGCCATACGGCACGATCGGCCGGAGCATTCTCGAGCGCGGCCGCCGCAACGCTGGCGGGGGCCGCAGCGGCGTACTGCGGCAGGTCGAGCCAGCGCGCAGCCCACGCGCGCCAGCCTTCGGTCAGAGCCGACTTATGGCCGAACCGCACGAGATGCGCGAGCCCCGGCGCGGTCGCGCCCTCGGGCCCCGCCGGCGGGACGATCTCCCGGGGCGCGCGAGCCACCGGAGGCCGGCCGGTGAGCTCCCGCTCGAGGTACAAGTCCCGAATGACGATGACGATCTCGCGCACGGGCGTATCCTAAATGGGCTGAAACTGGCCTGCGGCCGTTTGTTCGGCGCGCTCCCGAGCCGAACCCTGGGGGCCGGCTGAGCCGTCCAAAACCGCCCCGGGCGGTTCTGTCAGCGAGGCGCCCGTGCATTTATTGCGACCTCGCGGGCGAAAAGCGCGGTTTTCGCCCGCTCAATGGCTTGCTTGTCGAACTAACCGCATCAAATGCCATCATGAAATTCACACTGGAAAGCAGCTCGCGAGTGAACCTGGTGCGCGCCTACTCGCGGGCGGAGGTGCGAATCGGCGAGGAGCGCGTGCGCGCGAGCTGCATCGTATCCGCCGATCGGCTGATCACCGACTGGCCACCGGAGCGGCTCGAGGCGCTCGCGCCGCAGCACCTGGAAGCGATTTTCGCGCTCGAGCCCGAAGTGGTGCTTCTCGGCACCGGTGAGCGGCAGCGCTTCCCGCCCGCGGGTATACGGGCGGCGTTCGCAACGCGTGGCGTGGGACTGGAGGTGATGGACCTCGGCGCGGCCTGCCGCACTTACAACGTCCTGGTGCAAGAGGAGCGGCACGCCGTCGCGGCGCTGTTCCTGGACTGAGAGAACGCAGTGCTTTCCGGCTGCCCGAGGGCAGCCGGAAGAAGACACAGGGGGAGGGGCATCAACCAACCGACCCATCGTCCGCAGCTGACAGACTCGGACGACGGCATTGTCTTTTCTTTGTTCGTCGCTCTTGTTGCTTTTCTTTCGGCATCCCCTCCTCCCTGTGCCCTCTTCCGGCTGCTCCCGGGCCGCCCGCGCAAATTCTGTCGTCACTCAGCGACAAGGACATGTTAAACAGGTCGCGCTCCGCTTAGCAACTGTGGAATTGAAATTCATTATTATTCAGTTGCTTGAAAAGAATACTTTATCTTTAATATTACATCATCCCGTGCCGCCGAGCAGGGGGACGAAAGCCACCGGTCCCAGCGACTCGCGATGAATCCGCTCCTCCCGACGCGTGAAGCGCACCAGCTCCTGCTCGCCTTCCGGACCCACGGGCACCAGCAATCGTCCACCCACCTCCAGCTGCTTGAGCAGCGCCTCCGGAACGATCAGGGGCGCGGCGGCGACCAGGATGCCGTCAAACGGCGCCTGCGACTTCCAGCCCGCGCTACCGTCGCCGTGTCGGAATCTGACATTGCGCACGCCAAGCTCCTTCAGCCGCTCCTTCGCGCGATCGAGCAGCGGCTCGATCCGCTCGATGGAATGGACGCGCTCGACGAGCGGCGCGAGCACGGCCGTCTGGTAGCCGCAGCCGGTTCCGACTTCGAGCACTTTGCGCAGGCCACCGCCCTCGAGGAGCGCCTCGGTCATGCGCGCGACGATGTAGGGTTGCGAGATCGTCTGTCCGAACCCGATCGGGAGCGCGGTATCCTCGTAAGCACGGCTCCCGAGCGCCTCGTCCACGAAGATGTGCCGTGGGACGTTGCGTATGCGGTCGAGGACCGCGAGGCTCGTGATGCCCTGCTCGCGCAGGCGTTGCACCAGACGGTCGCGCGTGCGCGCGGAGGTCATGCCGATACCGGAAAGCCGCAGGTCAGGCATGGACGCCTTCCAGCCAGTGCTGCAATGCGGGTAGTGCGGAGTGGCGTGTGAGATCGATTTGCAGGGGAGTCACGGAAACATACCCCTGAGCGATGGCATCGAAATCGGTGCCGGGTCCGCCATCCTGCTGCGGCCCCGCGGGCCCCACCCAGTACACGGGGCGGCCACGCGGATCGTGCGCGGGCAGGATGGGCTCCGAGCGATGGCGGAACCCAAGCCGGGTACCGCGAAAGCCGCGCAGCACCGCGAAGGGCACGTTGGGCACGTTGACGTTGAGAATGAGCGTGGGCTCGAGCGGGCGTTGGACGAGTTGCCCGACCAGCTGCCGCGCGACGTGCGCAGCCGTCTCGAAATGCGCCTCCGCATCGGGCGTCGTGCACAAGGAGATCGCGACTGTCGGCAGGCCGAGGAACCGGCCCTCGATCGCAGCCGCAACGGTGCCGGAATAAAGCACGTCATCGCCCAGGTTCGCGCCGTCGTTGATGCCGGAGACCACCATGTCGTGCTCATAGTCGAATAGACCCGAGATGGCGAGGTGCACGCAGTCGGTCGGAGTGCCCTGGACGTAATAGACGCCGGGCTCGGACTCGAACACTCGCAGCGGGACATCGAGGGTGAGCGAGTTGCTCGCGCCGCTGCGGTTGCGGTCGGGCGCCACCACGGTAACCTCGGCCAAGCTGGCGAGCGCCTCCTTGAGGAGACGGATCCCGCGGGAGCGGTAGCCGTCATCGTTGCTGACGAGGATCTTCACTGTCCTGAGGTATCGTATTGCAAGAATTCAGCCCCCCTGAAGGCCGCCCTCGACTTATCACAAGCAAGCCCTTCCCAGACCCTCCCGCGCGAGCGGGAGGAGACCTCCAAAGACCCGCCGGCGCACGGTGATTCCGCGCCCCGGGAACCCCCGGGAAACGGCGCGTAACTATACTGGAAGCGAATTGCGCGGAGGTAGCGTGAGTCCTCGTTTGCCGAAAACCGGCTCCGAAGCCGAGACCGTCGACGACGCCACTCTCTTTCGCGAGGCAGTCCGCGATGTCAAGCCGCTCGGATGGCCCGCGCAGGCCCATGAGCCCTCGAAGCGCCTCCCGCGCCCACGGCCAGCCGCGCGCTTCACTCGCGCCGACCGGCTCGCCGTCCTCGAGGAAAGCCTGAGCGACGAGATCATCGATCCCGCGCTCGCCAGCGGTGAGGAGCTCGTCTTCCGCCGCGCCGGCATTCAGCCTGCGGTGCTGCGCAAGCTGCGCCGCGGCGACTATCGCGTTCAAGGGGAAATCGACCTCCACGGTCTCACCGTAGCCGAGGCGAAGCACGCATTGCGCGAGTTCCTGGCGCAGGCGCTGCTGCGGCAATGGCGCTGCGTGCGCGTCATTCACGGCAAGGGGCTTCGCTCCGGACATCGCGGTCCGGTGCTGAAGGGAATGGTCGGCACGATGCTGCGCAAAGTCGGCCCGGTGCTCGCATATGTCTCCGCCCGGCGGGTGGACGGCGGTACCGGCGCGGTTTACGTATTACTCGCATCGTAGTCGGCCTCGAGCGCGAAAATCTCCCGCAGCACGGTCGTGGCATAGGCTCCGCGGCTCAGGCGAAACTCGAGGACTGTCACCTCGCCCTCCCGCCGCCAATGCAGGTCGCGGACCGCCAGCCGCAGGCTACGCCTCTCCTGCTCCATACGCGCCCGCGCGACGAGCTCGCACTCGGCGCTCAAGCCCGCCGCGACATGCTGCTCGAGCGCCAGCACCCTCCCGCCGCTCGGCGGAAAGCCGCGTCCCCACAGCGGGCCGGTGGGATGCACATCGAGCCGTGCGCACCTCGCCTCGAGTGCCTCATCGGTCGCCTCGACCTGGAAATGACTTGCGCGTCCATCGAGATTGGCAAGATCTCCGGGCTCGAGCCGCGACCAACTTCCGTCACCGACGCGCTCGGCCAGCACGGCATTGAAGACGACGCTACGCGCCGCCGAAAGAATGAAGCCACGCTCGGTGGGTCCCAGCGCGCGCACGCCGTCGCTCACACGCTTCAGGTTGGCTCCACCCCGGCCGAAGCGCTGCGGCCCGAAGTAATTCGGCACGCCGCGCGTCTCGATGGTGGCGAGCCGGCTTGCGAGGGATGCATCGTCGATGAGGGTGCCACGTACCCTGATGACGAAGCGATTGCCAGCAAGAGCTCCGCGCGGGAGCTTGCGGGAATGGCGCTGCGCCTCGAGCACCCGGTATTCGCTGCTGCCGATCCCGAGCCAGTCCT
>JAKBCR010000064.1 GCA_021807675.1 Pseudomonadota bacterium | reverse complement strand
TGTTCTTGATGTCGCAGGTTTGATTGCGGCCGTAGAGGCCGCCCTGGGCTCCTTTCAGCACCTCGATGCGCTTGACGTCGATCAACTGGTCGACCATCGAGCCGTAGATGCGCGGAACGCCGTCAATGTAGGTCGCCACGCTCGGGTCGGCGCCGACGAAGATGCTGTTGCCGATGCCGCGGATGAAGATCTGGGTGTATCCGGAGCCGGTCGTGGGCAGATACCCCGGAACGTCGAACTGCAGATCGGTGAGCTTTTGGATCCCCTTGTCCCGCAGCTCCTGGCCGGTCATCGCCTGAACCGCCGCAGGCACGGCCAGGACGTTCTGCCTCACGCGCTGCGCCGTCACGACGATTTCGCGGAGCTGCAATACTGCGGGCTGTTGTGCCAGCGCCCGGCCGGGCGGGACGGCAAGCGCCGACAACGCGAGCGGCAGGAAGACGAGGCGATTGCGGAAGACATTCACAGCGTATACCCCCTTAAAGTACAGGCGAGTGACTTGACATTCGTCCTTCTTATGAGCCCTTAAGGGCTTCAGGGCGGCCTCCCCGGGCCACGCGCTTCGGGGCGCATGGCCCCCCGGCTTGAAAATCTGCCCCGATCCCTTGAGCGATACCATCGCAGGCCGCTCGTCACCGGATCGCAGCTCCCCTTGCCAGACGGTCCGTCGAGCAACGCATTCCCGTCGATCTTGGCTCAGAGCCGACCGGCCTCAGATGGAGGTCCATAATGTGTCTCCCCCTCAGGTCTTGCGGACCGACTCCCGCTTTCCCCGGACGACCCATCGTTTACCGTTGCGTCCGAACAACGGCGAACGGGAGGCCGGCTCCCCCGGTAAGCAATTATTAATTGTCGAGTTTCATATTAAGGGGCGGAACGTCGACCGTCAACGGGATTTGCCAGCCTCTCGGATTGATACCTCGAGCGTTTCACAGCGATCCCATGCACACGAGCCCTCCGCTGCCTGCCGCCGGTCCCGGCACACTGTGGCTTGCACCCGACGGAGCCACTAGGCGACTCGGACGCTCCCCCGTACCGCCGGTCACCCCATATCATGCATTCTGCCGCAAGCGCCTAGCGCCGCGACTCCAGGGTCGCGGTCCCTTCTCTGCGCTTGCGTCGCGGGTGTGAGCGGCCACGCCCGCCCGCGGAATGCTCGAACACGGTCGGCCGTCCCCGCGCGAAATCGCGCAGGCATTCATCGACGAATTGCAGCGTCTCTTTGTGTCCCGAGCGGATGTCGATCGCCGCCTCGAGTGCCAGGAACTGCGACAGGCAGGTGAGCAGGACCGTGGCGACGATGGGCTGCATGAGAGGCTCGATGCCGCGCAGCTCGAGGTGGCGAACGAGCGCGCGGGTTTGAATCTCCCTGAACTGCTCGGCGAATTTCCTCACCTCGCTGCGCACGGCGGGTCGCCGATGCGCCAGCGCGTTGAGCTCGAGCGACAAAGCGGCTTGCTCCGGGTCGCTGCAAATCTCCCAGACGACACGCAGGGGCTCTTCCGAGACAACCGCTTCCTCCAGTCGGGCAAGCGTTTTCGCCGCGCGCTGCTGTACGAGCGCGATCAGGACGTCATCGATCGACTTGAAGTAATAGTGCACGATCTGACGCGAGAGATGGAGCCTGTCGGCCAGCGTACGCGAGGTCAGCGCGGCATAGCCCTCCTCGCGGATGAGTCGGCCCGCCGCCTCGATGAGCTCTGCCCGGGTTGCAGAGCCTTCTACGCCTCTGCGGCGAGTGGAAGCCATGCTTCCGGCCCGTCGATTCAACGTCCCCTCGGCTGTAGCGCGCCGCGCCGCCATCGTTGCCCTCCAGGATGCCTCCGCAGCCTCCTTATACCATCGCGGTATCACCTGCGCGCGCAAGCCACGCGGCGGCGAACTCCTTCGGCGGTCATCCGGCAGCTCGGATCGCAGAGGATGCCGCAAGGGCGCTAGACACATGTCTAGCATCGGAGTAGCCTCGGAACGCGCCGCATTTGCGGGATCCGTGCGCAACCCGCGCCTCGAGCCTGCGCTCGAACGCGCTGGGATCGACCCGCGCCGCATACGCCTGGGGGCCTTTCCGATGAACGCCGTCCAAGAGACCAAGCTCGACTGGGATCCGTACAATCCCGATTATTTCCGCGACCCGCACTCGGTCTTTGCGCGCTTGCGCGAGGAGGCCCCGCTCTATCACAACGAGCGCTATGGGTTTTATGCCGTCAGCCGCTACGCCGACGTCGAGCGGTGCATGGGAGACTGGGAGACCTTCAGCTCCGCCCGCGGCGATATCTTGGAGATGATCCAGGCGAACTTTCCCGTGCCGCGCGGCTCGTTCATCCATCACGACCCGCCGCTGCACACGGCTTACCGGAAGGTGCTGACCCGCGTCTTCACGCCCAAGAGAATGGCAGCGCTCGAGCCGCAGATCCGGCAATTCTGCGCCAGATCCCTGGACCCGCTGGTGGAGTCGGGCGAGTTCGATTTCATCGCCAATCTCGGGGCGGAGATGCCGATGCGGGTCATCGGCATGCTGCTCGGCATCCCCGAGGAGGATCAGGTCGCCATCCGCGAGCGCGTCGACGCCAATCTGCGCACGGAGCAGGGCAAGCCGATGGATTACTCGAAGACGACCAAGATGGGTGAGGGGTTCGAGGGGTACATCGACTGGCGGGTGAGCCACCCCTCCGACGATCTGATGACGGCGCTCCTCGCCGTCGAGTTCGAGGACGAGACGGGCGCGGCCCGCAGACTCACCCGGGATGAGATCCTGGTGATCGTCAACATCATCGCGGGCGCGGGGAACGAGACCACGAACCGGTTGATCGGCTGGACGGGGAAGCTTCTCGCCGAGCATCCGGATCAGCGCCGCCAGATCCACCAGGACCGCTCCCTCATCCCCCAGGCCATCGAGGAGATTCTGCGGTACGAGCCGCCGGGACCGGCGGTGGCCCGCTACGTGACGCGCGATGTCGAATTCCACGGGAGCACGGTTCCCGCGGGAAGCGCTCTGGTCGCACTCGTCGCGGCCGCGAACCGCGACGAGCGGAAATTCCCCAATGGCGGCCAATTCGACATCCACCGCAAGCGCTTGCCCCACCTGACGTTCGGTTACGGCTTTCATAACTGCCTCGGCAATGCACTGGCGCGTGTCGAAGGGCGCATTGCGCTCGATGAGATCCTGAATCGCTTCCCGGAGTGGGACGTCGACCTCGACCGCGGCTATCTCTCCTCCACCTCCACCGTCCGCGGATGGGAGACCCTCCCGGCTTACACTCCCAAAGCGCGGGAAGGCCGCCGCAATAGAGGCCCCGTCGCAGAGACATCGATGGCCACCGGCCCCACATCGCCTCCCGCGCCCGAGCCTGCGCCTGCCGGCGCGGAGCGCTGGCACGTAACGCTGCAAACGCCGATGGGACCGCAGGAAATGACACTCCATCTCGTTCGAGACGGCGACACCGTCACCGGCAGGATCGACAGCCCGATGGGATCCGAGGCGCTCAAGAACGGCAAGATCGCCGGAAATACCCTGACCTGGATCATGGAGGTGAAGAAGCCCATGTCCGTCAAGCTGAGCTTCGAAGTGCAGGTGCAGGGCGAGCGCATGACGGGCCACGCCAAGCTCGGCGTCTTCGGCAAGGCGCGGCTCGAAGGGCAGCGCCTTGCCGGGTGAGCGAATTTCCTGCGACCGCGAACGATGCCAAAGATCACTTATATCGAGTTCAATGGGCGCAAGCACATCGTCGATGCGGCGCCCGGTCTTTCCGTCATGGAATGCGCGAAGCAGAACGGGGTCCCCGGAATCGATGCTGACTGCGGCGGCGGGTGCTCCTGCGGCACCTGCCACGTTTACGTCGATCCGCCCTGGCAGGCGCGCGTCGGCGGCAGAAACGCGATCGAGGACGCCACGATCGAGTTTGCCTCGGGCGTCGAAGCCAATAGCCGTCTATCCTGTCAGATCAAGCTGACCGACGACCTGGACGGCCTCGTCGTTCGCCTTCCCGAGAGTCAGCGCTGATACTCGGCCTCCGATCACGACGGCACGCGCCAATCCCCGAGGGCGACCCATGACGCTATTCGATCTGAGCGGCCGCACGGCCGTGATCACCGGCTCTTCCCGCGGCATCGGCCGCGCCATCGCGGAGCGCTTCGCGGAGCAGGGAGCCAACGTCGTGGTCTCGTCCCGCTCGCGGGAGGCCTGCCAGGCGGCCGTGGACGCCATCAATGGCGCGGGCCACCCGGGGAAGGCGATCCCGGTCCCCGCCAACATCTCCTCCAAGGATGCCCTGCAGTCTCTCGTCGAGGGAGCGCGTGCGGCCTTCGGCCGGATCGACATACTGGTCTGCAACGCCGCCACCAACGTGCACTTCGGCTCGCTCGCGGGAATCACCGACGGGCAGTTCCGCAAGATTCTCGACAACAACATCCTCTCGAACCACTGGCTCATCCAGAAGGTCGCGCCGGAAATGATCGCGCGGCGCGATGGAGCGATCGTGATCATCTCCTCCATCGGCGGCATGAGAGGCTCCTCCAAGATCGGCGCTTACAACATCTCCAAGGCCGCCGACCTCCAGCTCGCGCGCAATCTCGCGGTGGAGCTCGGGCCGCACAACGTACGGGTCAACTGCATCGCGCCCGGCATCGTGCGGACGGACTTCGCCCGCGCTCTGTGGGAGAATCCGCAGACCTCCCGCGCGGCGATCGCCTCCACGCCGCTCGGGCGCCTCGGGGAGCCCGATGACATCGCCGGCGCCGCGGTCTTCCTCGGCTCCCCGGCCGCGCGCTTCATCACGGGAGAGACCATCGTGATCGACGGCGGGGCCACCATCTGCGGCAGCGGGACGATTGCGTGAGCTCGCCAGCGCCCCGGGCGGATGCGGGAATCGGGCTCGGCATCATTTCTGATGAAGGTGAGCCAACCACCCTTCTGCGGCCAGAATTCCGGCGGACACGCCGAGAAACGTTCCGGCGATCACATCGCTGATGAAATGCCAGTCTCCCACGATCAGCAAGGTCGCGGAGATCAGCAACAAAGCCGCAAGCGGCCAAATGCTGGCTCGGTAGAGCCTCATGAAGACTCCCGCGAACGCTCCCGCCAATACCATGTGGCCGGAGGGAAAACTGCTGCCCGCGAAACCCATCGCGAAGTCGAAGGCATGTCTCGCCCCGTGGATCACCGCCGCGGGAGCCTGAACCCCGAAGAGAGGCTTCAGCACCTGGTCGTTGATGCCGTAGGCGCATATTGAGGCGAGACACGCGATCGCCAGCGTCTCCCTGAATCGCGAGAGATGTCCGCGCGTCACGCGCGCGAGAATCAGGCTCAGGAGAACTGCAGATTCCAGCGTCAGGAGCACCGCGGCACCAAACACCGTGCCCAGGTAACCCAGATGACGATGCCCCCTCCAGAGCTGCCGCGCCACTGCCACATCCATCTCGGCAAAGGAAAAGGCCACCACCGCGGCGCAAGCCACGAATGAGCCGACCCAGATCCGTAGGGCGAGAGGAAAGCGCTGCATGTGCTCGAGTCCCGGTTGATCGCGAGAGCGCATATTCTGGGGTAGCCGCCCGCAATCCACCGCAGGAAATTCCGCTCGAGAGCGCCCTCCTCCCGCATTCCCGCGCCGTGAACCGCCCCCATCAGAGGTCATAGGCGATTCCAGCGTGGAACTGGCGCCCGAGCGCCGGCTCGGTCATCCCGCCGAATAGGAGGACGCGCGAGCAACACCGCAGGTCGGTCAGATTGGATACCCCTCCGAGCACCCGCCAATGCCGGCCGAACTGCCACTCGCCGGAGAAATCCGCCATCGTGTAGGCGGGAATCTTCGCCGCAGTGCCGCCGGCCGAGAGGTCGCTGTCCTCGATGTACTGCGAGCCGGCGGAAATCCACGATCACGCGGCACCGGGATGTAGTAGAGCGTCGATGGCCGGCTCTCCAGCCCGGAAACCAACTTCGCGCAAGAATCGCTCCCACCCCGGAGACGACATCGCCGTCGCAAGGCCGCGACCGAACGGCCGGAACCCGACGCCGTCCCTTGCCGTTGTATCGCTGTCCCTTCCGCTCGAGGAGTTCCTATGCACAAGTATTTCGCGGCACTAGCCGCCTTGACGCTCGTCAGCGCGCCGGCCTGGGCGGCCGAAGGCCATCATCCGATCAAAGACTCCTACATCACCGCCAAGGTGAAAGCCGAGTTGATCGCCGACCGGGATACGGATGCCGACAACATCCATGTCACGACCCGTCACGGCATCGTGACCCTTCGCGGCGTCGTCAAGTCGACTGCGGAAAAGGACAAAGCCAAGACCGACGCGCTCAAGATCGACGGTGTCCGTGAGGTTCACAACGACCTCGAAGTTCGCGATTAGCGACTTGAGTTGGCGTGACCGCGGCGCTTGCGGCAGCGTCTGCCGTACCGGATCATAGGGGGGAGGGGACCTGCCCCGAGCCGACCGGAGCCCGCCGTGCGAAAGCCGATATCCTGGCTGCTTCTCGCGTTCGTCCCCCGCTTCGCCGCGCCCGCCTACTGCGCCCCGGCGGGCGCAGTAGGCGCGCTCCTTCAACACGCGGTCGAGGGCTCGTGGCGCTCCGCGGCCAACAGGGCGCGCGACCGCTACCGCCATCCGGTGCAGACGCTCGAGTTCTTCGGCCTGCGGCCCGACATGACCGTGGTCGAGCTCGAGCCGGGCATGGGCTGGTATACGGAGATCCTGGCTCCGGTGTTGCACGATCACGGACACCTGATCGAGCTCGGCCTGACGACCGGCTTTCGGCTGGTCGCGGTATCGGAGATCAACGCCAACCCCAAGGACAACGAGACCGTGAACGTGCACCGCCTGCCGCCCGATCTCGTGGGGCCTCGCTCGGAGCACGCGAGAATGCGCGCGATCGGTGAGTCGGACCGAATGACGCTCAAGTTCGTGAAGCCGCGAGGCTGCGCGCCATCCGCGATGCACGGCCGCCCCTGAGGGCGGCCGTGCCGCCGGGGAAGAGGCCGGGGTCAGCGCACGCTCACTCGCCTGCCGTCGGACACTTGGCGATGCTCTTCGGCGCCTGTCGCGCGACCTGCGGCTGCTCGAGCTCCCAGCCGGCAGGGATCTCGAACTCTTCCGGCGGGATGCTCGAGGTATCGATCGAGGTCGTCTCCGTCGTAAGCGATACGACTCGGATCAACGCTCCGGAGGCGGGCGCGGGTGGCACGGAGCCCCCTGCTGAGGAGGACTGGGCGGTCATCGACTTGGCCGCGGCATTGGCTGCGGGCTCCGCCGCCGCATTCGCCGCGCCGCCCGCCGCCGCGCCGCCCGCCGAGTCGGCGTGGACCGCGGCAGCGCTGCGATGAAACAGGCCCGACAGCCCGCCGGCGAGCGCATGGGATGCAAGGCTGCGCATGCTGAACCGGCTGCTGCTCGCCTGCTGCTCGCGTGCCGCCTGCTTCGCCTTGCCGCAATGAGGGCCGCCGAAAGCCATGTAGAACGTCGTGCGCAGCGGATAGCCCTTGAGGTCCGCCGCCTTGCCTCGCAGCTGCGCGAGCATGCCGGCATAAGGCGCCATGAATCGCGCCATCGTGTGCTCGAGGCGCGGACTCTTGGGATCGAGCCCCTGCGCCGCAAGATACTTCCTCATGAACTCGGTTCGCTCCTCGACACCGGGGATCCCATCCTGGGTGAGCCACGTCTCGAAGCCGTAGTCGATCTCGCAGACATCTCCGGTCCGCGTGTCGGTGCAGGTCTGCGACAACACCAAGTCCGTCTTCCTGGCATCGTGCCCGAGGATCGTGGCGTGCTCGTCGGTCCGGCTGACATCGAGCACGGGCGTGCTCAATTTGCAGTGCGAGGTATCGGGCGCCGCGGCCTGCGAGGCGCCCTGCGGCTGCGGCATCGGACACTTCCTCATCTCCTCCATCGCCGCATCGACTTCCCTCTGCGCCGCGGCGCGCTGCTCCGGTGTCGGGAACGGGCGCTCGCTGTAGAGCTTCTTCTTCGGCTGCAGCTCCCATTCGAGCCGCTTGTCGAGGCGCACGATGCGCCCGCCTTCCACGTCGTGGCAGAAAAGCGAGAGCAGGCCATGGCAGCTCACCGTGGAATCGCTGCGCTGCTTCCCGGCGCTCGTGCGCTCCACCGAGTGGATATCGATATCGAGACCTCCAATGGTCATCGAGGTCTTCTCCCCGATGGTCACGTCGGCGAGTGCCGGCGGCGGCAGTGCGGCGAGAGCCGCGGTGGCGGAGATCATCATCGTGAGGGCGGCCCGGATCTGGCTGCGCGTGGTCATGTCGGCTGTCTCCCCCTGTCAGAGTTGGACATCGCCTGATGTAGCGGCCACCGACATTTTCCGCCTTCGAGCAACACGTGTCGATGCCTGGTGAATGCCGAGGCCCAGCCCGAGCAGCCGGCCTGCAGCCCCCGGCGTTCGGCAGATCCTCGCCGGCAGGGACGATGGAAGGCGGGCGGCTCATCCGCAGGCTTGGCGGCGGGATGCCGGCCGTGGCTCGCCGCAGCGTAGGATGCTCCCTCGACGCCTTCCCCTGAAGGGAGGGGATTCATTACACGCTTTATCTCCCGTCTACTATCAGACGTTGAAACCATGCATGGAGTGATACACATGTGCGGCGCCCTTACAAATGCCCATCACCGACGCTCGAGGATACCTGCTGCCAGACATCGATCGGCAGCTGCCATGGCAACCGAGAGCGCGCCTTCTCCTCGCCCTGAACGGCGAGGTTTCCGGCGCGGAGAGATCGGATGAGCGTACTCCCCGACATCGAGCCCACCTCGGCGCCCTGCCCCGGTACTGCGCAACTCGCTGCCGTGATCGACGCCCGCCCGCGCGACCTCGGCGGTTTCTCCGTCGGCCGCGTGCTGCCCTCGCCGGCGCGCAAGCTGATCGGCCCCTTCGTCTTCTTCGATCACATGGGACCGGCGACCTTCCCGCCCGGACAGGGCATCGATGTGCGCCCGCATCCGCACATCGGACTCGCCACCGTGACTTATCTCTTCGCGGGCGAGATCGTCCATCGCGACAGCCTGGGCTCGCACCAGCCGATCCGGCCCGGTGACGTCAACTGGATGACGGCGGGCCGCGGCATCGTCCATTCCGAGCGCACGGGTGCGCAGCTGCGCGGATCGGGCTCGCGCCTCGAGGGGCTGCAACTGTGGGTGGCGCTGCCGCTCGAGCACGAGGAGATCGAGCCCGAGTTCCATCACTATCCCGCCGCCGATCTTCCTTCCCGCGAAATCGCGGGCGCGCGAATCCGGTTGCTCGCGGGCAGCGCCTTCGGTGAGAGATCGCCCGTGAGAACGCTCTCGCCCCTCTTTTACGCCGATGCGACGATCCCGGCGGGCAGCGAGTTGGCGCTCCCCGACGAGCACGAGGAGCGCGCCGCTTACGTGGTGAGCGGGACGGTCGCCTGCGGCAACGAGCGGGCGGAGCCCGGCCGCATGCTGGTGTTCAAACCAGGGGTTGCGGCAATGCTGCGACCGGTCGGGGGCGACACGCGGGTAGCCCTCATCGGTGGCGCGGCGATCGATGGCGAGCGGCACGTTTTCTGGAACTTCGTATCGAGCTCGCAAGCGAGGATCGAGCAGGCCAAGCGCGACTGGCGGGAAGGCCGGTTCCCCCAAGTGCCCGGGGACGAGCGGGAGTTCATCCCGCTTCCGGACTGAGAGAGCTTCCGGCCGGGGCGACATCGCCCATCCGATCCACCGTTCTCAGCAGCGGGAAGGCGCGCATCCAGATTGCGACCACCGCGAGCGTGCCCACGCCGCCCAGAATGACGGCCGGCACCGTTCCGAAGAGGGCCGCGGTGACTCCCGACTCGAAGCCGCCGAGCTCGTTGGAGGCGCTGATGAACAGCGTGCTGACCGCGCTCACTCGCCCACGCATCGCATCGGGCGTCGCGAACTGCACGAGCGCGGCGCGGATGTACACGCTGATCTGATCCGCGGCCCCCGTGACCGCGAGAGCCGCAAGGGAGAGGCCGAAGTCCTTCGACATGCCAAACACGATGGTGCCGGCGCCGAAAATCGCGACAGCGGCAAACATGACAGGGCCCACGTTCCGCTCGACGGGACGGCGTGTGAGATACAGGGCCGTCATTGCGGCGCCGAAAGCAGGCGCACTGCGCAGAAGCCCGAGGCCTGTCGGCCCGACGTGCAGGATGTCTCGCGCATAAACGGGCAGCAGCGAGACCGCCCCACCCAGGAGCACGGCAAAGAGATCGAGCGAGATCGCGCCGTAGACGACCGGACGGGAGCGCACGAACTCTATGCCTTCCCGGACTCTGGCGAGACGGCTCGCCAGCACCGTCCGATCGGATGAAACCCGCCTGCCGCCGAGGAACAGCACTGCGACGGCGCACACCAGGGAGGCCGCCAGCGCGCTGCCGTATGCGATCGCCGGCCCCAGCGCATAGGCAAAGCCGCCGAGAGCCGGCCCCGCGATAATGGCGAACTGGGTGATGGACGAGCCCAGCGCGAGCGATCGGGGAAGCCTCTGCGGCGGCACGAGAAACGGCAGCAGCGACCGGGTTGCCGGCCCCGAGAAGCCGCGAGCCGTCCCATACAGCAGGATGACGCCATAGAGCGGCCAGACGGACGTGTTCCGGGTGAGTACGAACGTGAGCAGCAGCGCGCTCGCCAGGGTCTCGAGGAGGCTTGCCAGCGCAATGATGCGACGCGGATCGAAGCGGTCCGCCAGCTCCCCCGCGGGCAGCGCGAGCAGGAACATCGGCACGAACTCGACGAGGCCGACGATGCCGAGCGCAAGCGGGCTTCGCGTCAGGCCATAGACCTGCCAGCCGACGCAGACCGACTGCACGAGCACCGCGATCCGCGACAATACGCGGACGCAGAGGTACAGGGGCAGGTCGTGATCGCGATAGAGGCTGCTAATTGCCCGAACCCGTCAGACCCGCTTCGTCCAGCCATGCGTATCGCGGGATTCGCCGCGCTGGATGGACACCAGCCGCTCGCGGAGCTTGCGCGTGTGGGGTCCTACGTCGCCGGCTCCGACCCGGAGCTCCTCGCCGTGGTGGATCAGGGTCCCGACGCCTGCGAGCACCGCGGCGGTGCCGGAGAGCGCCGCCTCGCCGGTATGCGTCCACTCCAGCATTTCCGCGACATCGAAGACCCGCTCCTCCACGCGATAGCCTTCCTCCCGGGCGAGAGTCAGCACCGAGTCACGGGTCACCCCGTGAAGGAACGTCGAGTCGAGGCTCCGGGTGAGCACCCGGCCTTCGCGAAGCAGCAGGAAGTTGGAAGCGCCCGTTTCCTGCACCGAGCCGCCCGGACAGAACAACACCTGGTCGGCATGGTATCGGCGCCGCGCCTCGAGGGTCGGACCGAGGGCCGCGGCGTAGTTGCCACCCGTTTTCACCTTGCCGGTCTGCGAGGCCGTGCGCGCATTGACGTCCTCGATGTAGATGCGCAGCGGCTTCATGCCCCCGGCGAAGTAGTCCCACACCGGGCTCGCAAGCACGATGAGAGTCGCCTCGCTGGCCGGGGCGCCGGCGGCGCCGATGTTCGGCGTGGTGCCGAAGAGGAAGGGCCGCATGTAGAGCGCGCCGGGGGCCTCGGGAACCAGATCGCGATTGCTGTCGATGGCGGCGCGGATCATCTCCTCGAGCTGGCGCGGATCGGGCGCCGGCAGCACGAGCGAGCGAGCGCTCTGGAGCATGCGCTCGATGTGCCGGTCCATGCGGAACACGTTGATACTACCGTCCGCCCAGCGATAGGCCTTGAAGCCCTCGAAGCAGGTGCTGGCGTAGTGCAGCACGTGCGCCGCCGGAAGCATCTCGATCGGCCCATAGGGCAGGGCCTCGAAACGTCCCCACTCTCCGTTCTGGAAACGGGCCAGGGTCATCATCGGCGCCATCACGGTTCCAAAGGCCGGGCGCGGCTCTTGCGAAGACTTTGCGATGCTGTTCATGCGCGCCAGTTTAAGCCGGCGGCGGCCGCCGCGCATCGTCGTGCGCGGCCCCGCCGAGCCGAGGCGGATGGACGCGCCGCGTCAAATCGCTCCAGGCAATTTTGTAGCATCTATGCAACGGACGCGGCTGCCGGGCTCCGTGCGGCTACGATAGGGTCATGGGCACCCCGGCGAGAATCGTGACCAGCCGCGCAGGTCTTCGGGCAGAGATCACCGAGAGCGGGGCCGTGCGACGCTTCGATTGCGGTCCGATCACCCTCACCCTGTTCGTCGGCAACGAGGTCGAGTGCGGCCCGGCGAATCTCTTTCTGCGGCGCCGCGCAGGCAGATCCGACTGGGCTCCTCTCCTCGGCCCCGCAAGCCCGACGCGCTTTGAGGCCCCCGCGGCGGACGGCAGCCTCGCAGGCTGCGGCACTTGGCACGGTATCGAGTACGCCGTCGTGCTCGCGCTCGCAGCGCAGGCGCCCGTGTGGTTCTGGCACGTGCGCCTGACGAACACCGCGTCCGAGGCGCAGGAGCTGGATCTCACCTATGCCCAGGATGTCGCGCTCGCTCCGTATGGAGCGGTACGGATGAATGAGTACTACGTCAGCCAGTACGTCGATCACACGCCGCTCTCCGACTCGAGTCGCGGTTTCCTGATCGCCTCGCGGCAGAACCAGGCGGCGGACGGCCGCCATCCCTGGTGCCTCATCGGATCGCTCCGGCGCGCGGTGTCCTTCGCCACCGACGCACTGGATTTTCATGGACTCGCCGGCCGTGCGGCTGAGCCGCCCACCGGCATCCTCGGCGATCTTCCGGGCCGGCGCCTGCAGCACGAGCATTCCATGGCCGTGCTGCGCGATGCGCCGCTGCGCCTCGAGCCCGGAGAGACCCTGCATGCGGGATTTTTCGGTGGTTTCGTGGCCGATCATCCGGACGCCACATCCGACGCGGACCTCTCAGGGGTGAGTGCAATCCTGGCGCTGCCCGAGGCAGCGCCCGCCGCCGTGCCCGCAGACCGGCCTCTGACCGGCCAGACAGGCCGCACGCTCTTCTCATCGACCCTGCCCCTGCAGGCGATGGATCTCGATGCCGATGCGCTCCGCCGCCTCTTCCCGCCCCCATGGCGTCACGAGGAGATTGACGAGCGAAGCGGGCGACTGTCGTTCTTCCACGGCATCGACCGCCACGTTGCGCTTCGAGCCAAGGAGCTGCGCGTGCTGCGGCCTCACGGCCAGCTTCTGCGCACCGGACGGCATCTGACGCCGGATGAGAGCGCACTTGTCTCGACCGTGTGGATGAGTGGCGTGTTCCACTCGATGCTCGCGCAGGGACACGTCAGCATCAACCGATTCCTGTCGGCGAATCGCAGCTACCTCGGCTTCTTTCGCTCCCACGGACTGCGGGTCTTCGTGAGGATCGATGACGCGTGGCGGCTCCTGGGCGTGCCCTCTGCTTTCGAAATGGCCCCCGAGAGCTGCCGCTGGATCTATCGCCACGCCGCAGGGGAGATCCAGCTGCGCTCCACCGCCCTCTCCGGGCCGCACGCGCTGACGCTCGACATCGAGGTGACCGCGGGACCGGACACGGCTTTCCTCATTTGCCAGCACATCGCACTCAATGGCGACGACGGCAACGCCGCGGAGCCCCTGCGCTGGCGGCGCGATGGCGATACGCTCGTCGTAACACCGACGCCGGGCTCGGATGTCGGCCGCAGATTCCCGCGGGGTGAGTTCCGCATCACTGTCACACCGGAAGCAGCCGTCGAGCGAATTGGGGCCGATGAGCTGCTGTTCCTCGACGGACGCTCGCGACAGGAGCCCTACCTGTGCATCGCAACCTCCAGAGAGCGGCGCATCGGATTGCGCATCCGCGGACATCTCCTCCCGGAGGAGAGTCAGTCATCCTTGCTTCTCCCGCCCCAAGACACGCTGGCACCGGACCTGGCATTGCACCCGCCCGCTGCGGGGCAAGCCGGTGAGGAGGCGGCGCGCCTCATCGAAATGGTGCCCTGGTACGCACAGAACGCGCTCGTGCACTATCTCTCGCCGCGGGGTCTCGAGCAGTACTCGGGCGGCGGTTGGGGCACCCGCGATGTATGCCAGGGACCGGTCGAGATGCTGCTCGCATTGAACCGAATGGCGCCGCTGCGTGACATCGTGCTTCGTGTCATGGCCAGCCAGAACCCGGACGGAGACTGGCCGCAGTGGTTCATGTTCTTCGAGCGGGAGTGCGGCATTCGAGCGGGCGACTCCCACGGCGACATCGTCTTCTGGCCGATCCTGGCTCTCGCTCAATATCTCATCGCCTCCGGCGATGCCGATATCCTGGAATCGCAAGTGCCGTTCTTCCATCCCAAGGGCGCGGACGCCGGTGAGCGCGCGGCCGTCTGGGAGCACGTGGAGCGCGCGTTCACCGTAATCGACAGACGGCGAATTCCCGGCACGACGCTCGCCGCCTATGGTCACGGTGACTGGAACGACTCCCTGCAGCCCGCCGATCCGGCGCTGCGCGAGCATATGTGCAGCGCGTGGACGGTGACCCTGCATTTTCAGGCATTGACGACTTTGGCACGCGCACTTCGGTCCATCGGACGGGCGGCGCAGGCCGAGCCGCTCGAGCGGCAGGCCCAGGCAGTTGGGATCGATTTCCAGCGCCTCCTGCTTCCGGACGGAGTCCTCACCGGGTACGCCGTGTTCGGCGCTGGCACGGACACCCGCTACCTGCTGCATCCGCGGGATGCGAGGAGCGGTGTGCAATACAGCTCGCTCGCCATGATCCACGCGATCCTGGAGGATATGCTGACTCCGGATCAGACACGGGCACACCTCGGGATCATCGGGCGAGAGCTCACCGGCCCGGACGGCGTACGCCTGTTCGACCGGCCTCTGCCCTATCACGGCGGTCCGCAGCGCATCTTCCAGCGTGCCGAGAGCGCGACCTTCTTCGGCCGAGAGATCGGCCTGATGTACATGCACGCGCATCTGCGCTACGCGCAGGCGCTGGCCCATCTCGGGCGGGCGCAGGAGTTCATGCGCGCGCTCTGTCAGGCCAATCCCATCGGCATCCGCTCGCTCGTCCCGGCGGCAACGCTGCGGCAGGCGAATTGTTACTACTCGAGCTCCGATGCGGCATTCGCCGACCGCTATCAGGCGCGCGCGCAGTACTCGCGCGTCCGTGGCGGCACGATCCCGCTCGATGGCGGCTGGCGGGTGTACTCCAGTGGCGCCGGGATCGCTCTCGCGCTCACCCTGAGGCACTTTCTGGGACTCACCTGGGAGTCGAGCGCCCTGTGCATCGATCCTGTGATGCCCACGGCACTCGATGGAACGCGAGTGGGCATGTCCGTGCGCGGATATCCGCTCGAGGTGATATACCGCATCGGGGCTGCGGGCTGTGGAGTCAACGACATCGCGCTCAACGGCGAGACGCTGCCGTTCACGCGCGAAGCCAATCCCCATCGCCGCGGCGCCGTGCGGGTGACCGCCGCGGTGGTGCTCGAGCGCCTGAGCCGAAAGCGGAACACTCTCGCCATCGACCTCGGCTAGGAGCCCATCGGACTTGCGCGTTCATTTCCGCACAGGCGGCCAAAGTCGCGCCTTGGGCCGCCGGCAACGGAGGGACCGGTCCGCAAAACGGCCGCAGGCCCGTTTTGCCGATAGACTAGCGCGGACGATATCATCCGCTTACCTGCCCAACGCCCAGCCATCCCCTTGCGCCGCGTCCCGTTCCTCGGCCTGATCGCATCGGCGCTCTGCGCCTGCCACTCCAGTCAAGAATCGTCCGCGCCGGCCGCGCGCATGATTCCCGCGCGAACTGCCATTGCCACGTCCGCGACACCTCCGCCGATGGCCGTCGCGCTGGCCCCGCAGATCAACGGAGCCGACTTTTTACAATTCGATAAGACGCTCTCCTCCAAGGCCTTCGGCGGACGCAAGCCCGGCACCCCGGGGGAGGTACTGACGATCCGCTATCTGGTCGATCAGTTCCGCCGCATGCGCCTCATGCCGGGAAATCACGGCTACTGGCTGCAGCGCGTGCCGATGGTCACGACCACGCTCGTCAACACCGGCACGAGGCTCGAAGTGCGTGCCGGCGGCGGCGTGCAGAGCTTTGCCTACGGCCCGGACATGATGGCCTTCACCGAGGACGCGCGAGCGCTCGTCGCTCTGAGGAGCTCGCCGATCGTCTTCGTGGGCTACGGAATCGACGCGCCCCGATGGCAGTGGAACGACTATCAGGGCGTGAGCGTACGGGGCAAAACGGTGATCGTGCTGGTCAACGACCCTGGCTATGCCACCGGTGACCCGCAGCTCTTCAACGGCAGGAAGATGAGCCGGTACGGACGCTGGGTGTACAAGTACGAGGAGGCGGCGCGCATGGGGGCCGCCGCCTGTTTCATCGTGCACACCAGCGACGATGCGGCGGGCTATCCCTGGGCGGTGATCAGGAACAGCACGCGCGGGGCGCTGCAAAGTCTACCCGCGAGCGTTGCACCGGGACCGCGGCTCGCGGTCGCGGGCTGGCTGACGCGCGCCGCCGCGCAACGGCTCTTTCGCGCGGCCGGACTCGATTTCGACAGCCTGGCCACGCAGGCGGCGCAGCCCGGCTTCACGCCCGTGGCACTTCAGGCGACGGCCTCCATCCTGCTGCGGAGCACCGTCACTCACGGATTTTCCTACAATGTGCTTGGAATGGTAAAGGGCAGCAAGCATCCCGATCAGGTGGTGATCTACAGCGCGCACTGGGATCATCTCGGCACTTTCGTCGGCCCTTACGGACGCAAGGAGATCTTCCACGGCGCGATCGACAACGGCAGCGGAGTTTCCGCGCTGCTGGAGATCGCCGACGCCTTCGCGCATCAGAAGGCTCCTCCCGAGCGCAGCGTCCTCTTTCTCATGCCGACCCTCGAAGACGCGGTGACGCTCGGATCGCAGTACTACGTAACCCACCCCGTGTTTCCGCTCGATGAGACGGTAGCGGATATCGACGTCGACGCCTGGCCGATCATCGGCCGCGCGCGCGACATGACGGTGATCGGCGCCGGGCACTCGCAGCTCGAGGACGACCTCAAGCAGGTGCTCTCTTTGCAGGGACGGACGCTCACCTCGGAGCCGACGCCGCAGTACGGTTCCTATTTCCGCTCGGACCTTTTCAGCTTCGCACAGGCCGGCGTGCCGGCGCTGGTCGTCGGCCCCGGACTCGACCTGATCGACGGCGGACGCGCCGCGGGACTCGCGGCTTCGGCGAAGTACACCGCGCACCGCTACCACACCCCGAGGGACGTCTTCAATCCCAACTGGGACCTCAGTGGCACGCTCGAAGACATCCAGACGCTTTATCTGCTCGGCCGCAACCTGGCCGACGGCGGTCAGTGGCCCGACTGGGCAAGCCGGTGCCTTCCAGCGAGGACACGTAACGTGTCCTCGCTCCGGCCAGCGCCCGCGCAGGAATGCGCGGGCCCCTCCGGGAGCCGCCGATAAAAAGGCGTCAGGCGCGCTGGGAAACCGGCCGGCCGCCAGGGAAGGCCAGCGGCACGGCCCCTGCCGTCCTGATTCCACCATCGCCTAACCCGTGCTTCGCGTGGGCTCGATATCGATGACCCGCTCGCTCACGAGCGGCACGACCTCGCGCACGATGATGCGCGGCGGGATCTCCTCGCCTCGTGCGGCACAGACCGCCGCCACGTAATCGGAGCGCAGCAGGAACTGCCAGAGCCGCCATGAGCCCGGCGAATCACCGAGCTCGGAGCGCATGTGCAGGGTCAGTTCCCGCTCTCCGGTCAGATCGAAGCGGAAGGCGTCCAGGGCGATCGCAAGGCCCATTCCCCTCGCCTTCAGGTACGATTCCTTCAAGGTCCACAGCTCGAAGAACCGCCGCCGCCGGGCGGCGGGCGGCAGAGCGAGCAGCGCTGCGCTCTCCTCCCGGGCGAAGTAGCGATCGAGTCCGGCGATGTCCGCTTCCCGTGCCTCCGTACTCTCGGCGTCGATACCGAGCGCTCGGCCCGATGTGATTCCCAGCATCACGAGATCGGAGGAATGCGAGACGTTGAATTCCAGTGCAGGCGCGGGCCACGGGACCGAAATGGCCGGCCGCCCATGCGATCCGGCGCAGAACGCCCAATTCTCAGGACGCACCGGGGCATATCGCGACAGCGCCGTGCGCACCAAGGCGCGGGTAACCAGATAACGCCGCCGATCCCGGGCAAACCGGAAGCGCGCCTGTCTGGCACGCTCGTCGTCGCTGAGGAGCGCATCGTAACGGGACCACAGCGACTCATCACCGATCTCGCTGATGTACGCGCACCAGAGATCGATGCAGCGGCTGTTGGCAGTGAGGTCCACGCTCGCGGCTACGTGCCGGGCTCGCCTGCCGAGCGGACATCCTGCGCCCTTCCCTTCCACCGTCCGCCGCGTCCCGCCGCATACTGGAAGGCAGAGTGAACGGTGGCAACCGCGTAGAAGAGCGCCACCGCCGGCAGAAGCAGCGCATAGACCGATGAGACACGATAAAAGCGGACCATCGGCAGATAACACGCGAACATGAGCAGCCACGCCGCGGCGCCCAAAGCCATCATCTCCGGGTCGCGCGTGAGCAGGAGGAGCGGTGGCGCGAGATAGGTGGCGAGTAGCCCGAAGAGGGTCGCGGCGAGAAGCAGATACGAGTGCCGCAACTGGTTGAAAGCCGTCCGCGAGATCATCGCGCCGATCTCAGCGAAGGAGCCATACACTCTCAGGCTCCGGGTCTGCCGCGCCATGCCCAGCCAGATGCGCCCGCCGCTCGACTTGACCGCGCGCGCCAGCGCGCAGTCGTCAATGATGTGGCCGCGGATGGTGGTGAGTCCCCCGGCGCGCTCGAGCGCCGCCGGCCGTATCAGCATGCAGCCGCCCGCGGCGCCTGCGACGGAGGATCTTGGGGATGCGATCCAGCTCGGCGGATAGAGCTTGAGAAAGAAAAAAACGAAGGCGGGGATCAGGCAGCGCTCCGCGAACGTCGCCGTCGAGAGCCGGACCATGAGAGAGACGAGGTCCAGGTGCTCCGTCTCGGCTTTCTCGGCGAGAGCCGCGATCTCGCCGGACACGTACTCGATATCGGCGTCGGTGAGGAGGAAGAAATCGGGATTTCGGCCGGCTGCGGCGGCAACGCCTTGCGACATGGCCCAAAGCTTACCCGTCCAGCCCGGCGCGGGCGGGGTGCCGCGAAGTACGCTCAAGCGCTCGGCCGCCCCCGCGGCCTCGGCCGCTCTCCTTGCCACCTCCGCGGTCCCGTCGGTGCTCCCGTCGTCGACGACGATCACCTGAATGGGTGGCGCCAATGCCTGCTCCAGGAGCGAGCTCACGGCCTTGCCAATGCCATCGGCCTCGTTGCGCGCAGGGATCACCGCGATGATGCGCCTACTGCCATGCCTGACAGCGGGCACTGCGGATGCGTGCGAGACCCGAAAGAAGCCCCCGCGCGCGAGGAGCAGGTAAATCCAGATGGCCAGCGGCACCGCCGCGGCGAGATGAGCGAGACTCACGGCGTCAACCGACACCGGGGGCGCAACCCTTCATGGGCATGCGGGCGGCCCCGCGAGGCCGATATAATCGGCGGACCTGTTTCGCCATGGTGGCTTCCTTCTTCAACCGAGGCCGCGACCCAAAGCCGCGGAGAGCGTACTGATTGCCTCGAAACACACGAGCGGGCCGCCGTCCCTCGAGCATAGCCCAAGGCGCTTGCCCCGTGCAGCGCTCGGGCTGATCGCCGCAGCACCGCTTTGTTTCACGCTCATGGTGCCGCGGCCGGCGGCCGCGGCACCATCGGCCGCGACTTCTCCGCCGCCACCGGTCACCGGCCCCATTCCGCTGAAGAAAAGACCGCAGCAGGTGAAGCCCCACCACAAGATCGACTGGCTGAGCCCCACCACCTGGCCGGTGCTGCCGGTTCCGCTCACCGCGGTGGACCCCAACAGCGGCACCACCCTCGGCATCATCCCGACCCGGCTGGTGACCAATTCCCGCAGCGAGATCACGGACATCATCGCTCCGGACTTCATGCACAATCCGTACTTCGGCTGGGGTGCGCATGCGCGCATACTTGCCTTCCCCTCGCAGGACACGCAATGGTCGATCGTCGCCGGCGGGGAGCAGCGCATCGAGAGCACTTTCGATGCGGTCTACGAGACGGGCCTGCTGCGCGAGGAGCCCTTCTCCTTCCGGATCGAGGCCCTGTACGACCGTAGCGGCACGCCGCGCTTCTACGGCATCGGCAACAACTCCTACAAGATCAATCAGACGGTATACACCGACCAGCAGCTCGGCGTCACGGCCACGCTGGGCTGGAACATCACTCACGCCTGGCAGCTGGCCTATACCTTCGCGGCGAAAAAGGTCAAGGTGCTCGCCGGAGACCTGAATGGAGTTCCGCCCATCACCCAGCGATTCG
>JAKBCR010000292.1 GCA_021807675.1 Pseudomonadota bacterium | reverse complement strand
CCCGGAGCACGCCGTGTCGTCGTCAAGGCGCGCTACGTGAAGATGCGCGCCGGGAGCCGCGCGGCGGCCGTGCATCTGCGCTACCTCCAGCGTGATGGCGTCACCCGAGAGGGTTCCCCCGGCCAGCTCTACTCCGCCACGGCGGACCGCGCCGATGGCCGCGCCTTTCTCGATCGCTCGGAAGGCGACCCGCGTCAGTTCCGGCTGATCGTTGCCGCCGAGGACGGCGCCGAGCTCTCCGACCTCCGCGCCTTCACCCGTGATCTGATGCGGCAGGTCGAGCGTGACCTCGGCACCGGGCTGGACTGGGTCGCGGTCGATCATTTCAATACCGCCCACCCGCACACGCACATCGTCATCCGCGGCGTCGATGAGACTGGCGAGAACCTGGTGATTGCCGGGGCCTATCTCGCCCATGGCATCCGGGAGCGCGCCTCGGAGCTGGTCACCATCGAGCTCGGCCCGGAGAGCACGATGGAACGACAGGCGAAGCTCGTGCGCGAGATCGACCAGGAACGGCTGACCCGGATCGATCGGGCGCTATTGCGCGCGGCGGGTGACGCGGCGGGTGGCGTGATCGACCTCCGCACCGCCGTCGGGGAGCCGCGCTCCGACTTCGACCGGCAACTGCGGATCGGCCGGCTGCAAGCCTTGGAGCGGCTGGGATTGGCCGAGGAGATCGCCACCGGCCGCTGGCGCCTGGTTCCCGGGATGGAGGAGACGCTGCGCGCCCTCGGGGAACGCGGGGACATCATCAAGACCATGCACCATGCGTTGACCCGCCATGGTGCGGAACGCGGCGTCGAGCAGTTCGCGATCCACGAGCTCCGCGAGTCGCTTGCCGCACCGATTACCGGGCGGCTGCTTGGGCGGGGGCTTGGCGGCGACGAACTGGGCGATCGGGTTCATCTGATCGTCGATGGCCTCGACGGGCGGGTCCACTACGTCGAACTCCCCGCCGCCGGCGCGGATGCCGCCAACCCGCCGATCGGGGCCATCGTGGAATTTGCAGCGGAACGCGGAGCGTCGCGCGCCGCGGACCGGAACGTCGCCGACCTGGCGCACGGGAACGCCGGCATCTATCGGCCCGCGGACCACCTCGCTGTCGCGCGCGTCGATTCCGGCATCGCCGATCCGGAGGCCTATGTCGAAGCGCATGTCCGCCGCCTGGAGGCGCTGCGCCGCGCCGGCGCGGTCCAGCGGCTCGACGCCGACCATTGGCGCGTCCCGGCCGATCTCGAACAGCGGGCTGCTCGCCACGACACGGGCCGCAGTCAGATGCCGAGCCTGCGCGTGCTGTCCGCGCTCGATCTGGAAGCCCAGATCCGTAGCGACGGGGCGACCTGGCTCGACCGCCAACTGGTGGCCCGCGACCCGGTGCCGCTCGCGCAAGGCGGGTTCGGGTTGGAGGTCGAAGCCGCCCTTGAGCGCCGCCGCCAGCATCACCTCGCCCATGGCGATGCACACCGTGACGCCGATGGGGGCGTGCGCTATTGCCGGGACCTTCTCGGGACGCTGGAACGCCGCGAACTCGCGCGCGCCGGTGGTGAACTGGCGACGTCGCGCGCCGTACCGTTCCGCATGCCGGCGCCCGGCGACACGATCCGCGGCACCTACCGCGAGGCGATCCAGCTCGCCTCCGGCCGCTACGCCCTGGTCGAGAACGCCCAGGAATTCATCCTGGTCCCGTGGCGGCCGGTGATCGAGCGAAGCCTTGGCCGCGAGGTCGTCGGGCTCGTCACCGACCGCGGGATTTCCTGGCAGATTGGCCGGGATCGAGGGCTCGGCATCTGATACCCAGCTGAGGCGCAGAGCTTCCAGGTCGCGCCGGGGGAAGCTGGTGATGAAAATCTGACGCTTCGTACCGGGTTCGGACTACCGCAACGGGTGGCAAGCTGACTGTCTGCGTCCGGCGCAAGCCAGTGGGAAACCGGTCATTCGATTCAAGCCGAAGAAAGGCCAAGAGCTGAGCTCCCGATTTAGTGAGAAAGGCCTTATGGTCGACTCCGTTTCGATCTATGCCAATGGATCGGCGGACTCGCCTGCATTGACCGACTCACGATATCCTTTATCGTAATCGTGATCGTGACGGCCAGGATACATCATGAACGTCACCCAAGCGCGCCGGCTGTACCGGCAGACCGAAGATGGTCTAAATCGCCTCGACACCGCCTTGTTCGGCGCCGAGGAAGCGGATGCTCTCGGTCTCGACCGGAATTCCGAGCTCGCACGCGTTAACCAGCTGATGGTGAAAGCAACCGATGCACTCGTGGGGCTTGCGAGCCTCGATGCGAGTGCATCCGCCTTGCGAACTGAAATCGACCACGCCGTTGCCGCCGCTAAGGCGGCTCCGTTCGACGTATACAGCCTGCCACCCGACACACCAGATGATGGCGAAACCGAGGTTTATCGGCACCCGATCGACTTGCGCGGCTTGCTCGGGCGCATCGGCGATATCTACGGCCTAGAACCTGATCAGCTCGAGGCAGGTTTGAGCGCAGCGCAAGGGCATATGCTGACCATCTGTCGCAATGCGCCCGCGGCGATCCTGGCGATGATTTCGAAAAAGATGATCACGGTTCCCACAGGCGAGCATCAGGTCAAACATTTGCTGTTCGCGTTCGCGCGAGCGAGCTATGCGGACGCAGTTCCAGACGGGGCCATCGCATTCGAGGGCAAGCTGCAGAAACACAAGCCTGATTTCGGGATCCCACGGCTGAAGTGTTGCGTCGAAACGAAGATCGCGCGCGACCGCTCCGGCTTGTCCGCCGCTATCGGCGGTATTATCGATGATCAGTCTACATATGGTTCCGAGAAGTATAGCATGTTCATTGGGGTGATTTACACGAATGATGACGCGCTCACCCAAGAGCTGCTGGACGAGGAGATCGCCGATCGCATCGCGAAGGGCGGCCAACCCAACTACGAATGGTACTGGGTACTGATCCACGGGCCGTTAGTGCCACCAAAGTCGCAATCGCTATAGCGTTCGCGGAATTTGAATGGTTCATTTCTGACTACAGCGGCCCACTTCACGGAGTCAGTTCATGGTGGGAGCAGGCGGCACTTGCTGCTAGCGCTGACGGCATCCCACCCGCCGGGGATGGGGCGGGAACCGGTCGGGGTGCCGCATAGCTGAATGTCCCAGTTCCGGGATCAGCGCAGTGATAATCTGGCGCCCGAGTAGGGTCGACGGCCGCCCGGCAGCTCAGGGTGGCTTGCGACGGTCCGCTTCCGAGCCGGACCGTCCGCATGTCGGTCACACGGCTCAAGACCGGGTTTGGCCGCAGTGATCGTTCGCGACAACGATTCGTATCTCACATGTCAAATTGCTGGCTGCGATTTACCGAGTGAGGAGTGACGGAGTGACCGGAACCACAATGCGGGCCGCAGAATATGGCCAAGGTCGCCGGTAGTGCTCGGTCACGCCCCCGACAAGCCTTGAGAAAGCGAATCCAGCACGTCGCGCGAACTGCCGAAGACTTGTGTATGCGCTGCGGCCCGGATCCTCCGGTTGAGCGCAACCACCCGGTCAGCCGAAACCGGCCCAGCAGCATAGCAAGTGCGTTCGTTCACTTCATCAAGAATGACAGCAAGCCGCGGGCTCACTGGGTAGTAAAAAGCCAGTAGTCTCGGCGGTTCGCCGGAGCCTGGGGAGAGCAGATTGATTACCGGCTGATCTCCGGTGATGAAGGGCACTTCAGTCTCGTTCTCCAGCAGGATCAGCGGACGTGCCTTGCGCTCCAGCATCAGGCTACCGCCCGCATTTACCGCCATTATGTGACGGAGCACGTTCCAGGCCCGCGCCAGACTCATCCCATGCTGCTCAGTTGTCTTCGCAAAAAGCCGATGCTGCACGCCCTTGGTACGGAGATTCTGCAAGCTGAGAAAATGGCAGAACTGACCGCACAGGTCTGGATCGTCATAGAAGCTCAGGTTCTTGCGTCGGATTGCATCGAATATTGGCTTGATATTCCCTTCGATCTGCGCGTGGAACTTCTCTTCCATCGTGATCACTTCGCGGTCGATGAGCGCAAGCAGCTCAGCATTGTTCGCGACGAGGGGAATCGACCTGAAGCGACCGAACATGCCAAACATCAGTATAAAATTGTCAAGCACCTGCTTTGCCGGCGGCGGGCTATCCTTCATGAGAGCTCGGATGAGGAAAATGTCGGCATCGGTCAAATCGCGAAGCCTGTAGAAATCGCGCTCGACGGCAACGTTAATTATGTTGGTCTCGAAGACTCGCCCATTTTGCAGACACCAAATCTTGCCGTTGGTAGCCCATCCCTCGAGGTAGCGGCGCCAGACGTGGTGCTGGCGCCGCGTGATGGTCTCTTGCCTGCTGCGGCCTTTCGGTTTGGGTGGGACACGCTGCATCTGCCAAACGGTAGCTCAGCGGGATAAACGTGTCCAAGCTGATTGGTTGTCCGCGTCGGAGGAGCAGCGTCCTTCTACGGAGCAGCCGCGATGACGCGAAGTCGTCGCCACCAGGTAGCCTTGAATGTCCGGTTCCGAGGTTACCCGATCGATGGCTTGGTGGCCAACTTGGGTCGACTCCGGCCGCTCACTATCGGCACCAAGCGTCTGGGTTGTGTCACTCGGTTGCGCGGGCTCGATGAGTGGACTAGATTAACTGGACTAAGTCTGTCCGAGGCGACCGATGTCCACCGTCAACATCCACGACGCCAAGACCCACCTCTCCCGCCTGATCGAGCAGGCGGCGCAGGGAGAGCAGGTGATCATCGCCAAGGCTGGCAAGCCATTGGTGAAGCTCACGGCGCTTGAGGCCCCGACGCACCCGCGCCGCCTCGGCTTCCTCAAGGGCCAGATCGCCGTCCCGGAGGATTTCGATACCATGGGTGCCGAGGAG
>JAKBCR010000063.1 GCA_021807675.1 Pseudomonadota bacterium | reverse complement strand
CGCCGTCTCCGAGCTCTGCGCTCCGAGGTCGTAGTGGGCCAGCATGTCGTTGAGCTCGCGTACCTGGCCGGTCATCGACTGCGAGGCGGCAGTCGCCTGCTCGACCAGGGCGGCGTTCTGTTGGGTGAGCTCGTCCATCTGCACGACCGCACGGTTGACCTGCTCGATTCCGGAGGACTGCTCGCGCGAGGCGGCGGCGATCTCGGCGACGATGTCGGACACTTTCTTCACCGCGGTGACGATCTCACCGAGCGTGCGTCCGGACTGGGTCACCAGGCCAGAGCCGTCCTCCACCTTCATGACACTGTCCTCGATCAGGCCCTTGATCTCCTTGGCGGCCGTGGCGGAGCGGCCCGCGAGGCTGCGCACCTCGCTTGCCACCACCGCGAAGCCGCGGCCCTGCTCACCTGCGCGAGCGGCCTCGACCGCGGCGTTGAGCGCGAGCAGGTTCGTCTGGAAGGCGATCTCGTCAATGACGCCGATGATGTCGGCGATCTTCTTGGCGGACTCATTGATGCCGGACATCGCCTCCACCGCCTTGCCGACGACAGCGCCCCCCTGTTCGGCCTGCTCGCGCGCCGCGAGAGCGAGCTGGTTCGCCTGCGCCGCGTTGTCGGCGTTCTGCTTGACGGTCGTGGTCATCTCCTCCATGGAGGAAGCGGTCTCTTCCAGAGAGGACGCCTGCTCCTCGGTTCGCATCGACAGGTTCGAGTTGCCCGCGGTGATCTCCTCGGCGCCGAGAGCGACCTCCCGGCCGGCGGATTTCACCCGCGAGACGATCTCGACCAGGCCCTCCGCGAGGCGGTTCACGCCGGTCCCCAGAGCCTCGAAGAATCCGGACTTGTGGGAAAGATCGATGCGGCGGCTGAGGTCGCCGCCATTGACGGCGGCGAGCACGCCCTGCAGCTCCTCTTCCACCCGCACCTCCTGAGTGCGCTGGGTCCATTCCATGACCGTGCCGAGCCGCTCGCCGCGCTCGCCTGTCACCAGATTGGTGACGGTGCGGAAGCAGAGCCCGCCCAGGGTGCGCTCCTCCACCCGCTCACCGGAGAGCGTATCGAGCATCCGCCGCTCGCCGGCCGGATCGGCAGAGAGGGCCTCGAGGCTCGAGCCGCGCAGGCTCGCGGCGCCGAACGCCGGCAGGGTGCCGCGAATTTCGGCCGCGTGCCGCTCGAAGGTGATCCTGGCGACGTCGTTGAGATAGATGATCCGATGCGCGGCGTCGGCCAGCACCACGGACGTTGAGGCTTTATCGAGCGCGTGACGGATCCGGGAATTCTCCGCGGCCACGGCCCGCTCGTTCTCGATCTGAGACCGCAGCTTCTCCTGCATGGCGGCGAGCGCCCGCAGCACCTGCCCGGCCTCATCGTTCCGCCGCGTCTCGATCTGGTTCTCGTAGTGGCCCTGAGAGATGTGCTGGAACGCATCGATCGCGCGCGTCAGCGGACGCGAGAGGGAGAGCCTGACGAGCCGGGTGAGCGCCATCGCGGCCAGCAGCGCGAGCAGCGCGAGCAGCGCCGTCAAGTCACGCTGGGTGGCGAGCGAGGATACCCGGGCCCGCAGGGCCGAGTGGGCGGCATCGGCGCTCGCCGTGAGGAGCTTGCGCAGGGCGGCGTCCTGGGGGACTCCATCCGCGTATATCGCTCCGCCGGCCACCTTGATGTTGGAGGCGTTGATCAGCTGGGAATTTACGGCGTCGGAGAACTCGCGGAACCGCCCGATGGCATCCCGGTAGAGGGGGGTCAGCGATGCGCGGACGGAGGGCGGAAGCTCCCCGAGCGCGGTATGGATGGTATCGAGATGCCCTTGCAGCCGGCCGTGGCTGATCATGATTCCCATCTCATCATCGCCGCCCAGGTAGCCCTTCGAGGCGGCATCGACGGCGTAGCGGCGGAAGTTGGCCGCATCGGCGAGGGCCGCAGGCACGTCGACCGAGGAGATCTCGAGGAGACTGTGCGTCGTCCGGTCTGGATCCGAGGCGATGCTCGATGCCGCGGCGACTTCGGCGGCCAACTGCCGCAGGCGCTCGATGAGCAGGCCGTGAGCTCTCGCTCCCTGATCGGCGCTCTGTTGCGCCGAGGCGGCCGCGAGCGCCTTCCACTGACTCTTCAGCGCGTTGAACTCCTCCCTCACACCATAGCGCAGGCCGAGCTGCGCATCGACGGCCGATGCCCGCTCGAACGCCGTGGTCACACGTTCCTGCGCCGACAGCACCGCTGCGCCGATCGCCTTGTCGCCGCTCGCGAGCGCGAACGCCCGGCCCTCATGGGTGAGGAGCGAGGACTCGATCGCGCCGAGCGCGGCGAGATAGCGCGCGCCTGCGATTTCGTCCCGAGCCTGGCTCAGCTCGCCACCCACGGCTGTGACATAGAAGAACCCGACGAGAACCGCCGGCAGGAACATCGCCAGGATGAGGGCTCCCAGCTTCTGCCAGAGATTCAGACGGTTGAGCGACAATTTGGTCATGGAAGGGACTCAGGCGCTGCGCGCCACGCGCACAGCCCCAACAGGTGAGACGCGTCCGGCGCCCCCGCCGAGGCGGGAGTCGCCAAATCCCGGGCGCGACGCATGACTCGCATCGTGCACGAGGCGATAGCGGCCCATGGTGTCAGTCAGCTGGTGCGCGTGTCCGGTCATGCTCTGCGCCGCGGCGGTGGCCTCCTCCACCAGCGCGGCGTTCTGCTGAGTGAGCGCATCCATCTGCATCACCGCGCGGTTGACCTGCTCGATGCCCGCCGACTGCTCGCGTGAAGCCGCGGCGATCTCGGCAACGATGTCGGAGACCTTCTTCACCGAAGCCACGATCTCCTCGAGCGTCTGGCCGGATTGGGTGACTCGCGCCGAGCCGTCCTCGACTTTGCGCACCGAGTCCTGGATCAGACCCTTGATCTCCTTGGCGGCGGTGGCGGAGCGGCCCGCCAGGCTTCGAACCTCGCTCGCCACCACCGCGAAGCCCCGGCCCTGCTCGCCGGCGCGCGCGGCTTCGACCGCGGCGTTCAGGGCGAGAAGGTTGGTCTGGAAGGCGATCTCGTCAATCACGCCGATGATGTCGGCGATCTTCTTCGAGGACTGCTTGATGTCGGACATGGCGGCGACGGCCTGATTCACCACCACGCCGCCGCGCTCGGCCTGATCGCGGGCCGCGAGGGCGACCTGACTCGCCTGGGCCGCGTTGTCGGCGTTCTGCTTGACCGTGGTGGTCATCTCCTCCATCGACGAGGCGGTCTCCTCGAGCGAGGCGGACTGCTCTTCCGTGCGCCGCGAGAGATTGGCGTTGCCGGCGGAGATCTCCTCGGCCGAGCGGCTCACCTCGCCCGCGGACGATTTGATGCCGCGAACGAGGCCGGCCATGGCCTCGAGGAGCGAATTGATGCCCTCGGCCATGGCGCGCAGCTCGGGGCTGTCCATTCGGGTATCGAGCCGCCGGGTGAGGTCACCCTGCGAAGCGGCGTTGATGACCCCGCGGGTTTCCTCGACGATGTTTCTCGTGACGCTCATGGGTGTACTTTCTCCGGTCAGGCGGCGCTGGCGGCAAGCTCTTCTTCACCATCGGCGCCGGCCGAAAGCGCGAGGTCCCTCCCGATGAGGCGGTCGATGTCGAGCAGCACCACCATGCGCTCGGCGACCGATACCAGACCGCGGATGTGATCGGTGGCGGAGCGCGAGCCGAGCTCCGGAGCCGGCTTCACTTCCGCGGAGTTGACGTCCACCACGTCGGAGACGCCGTCTACGACGACACCGAAATCGCGACTTCCGGCTGGTGTCTTGACGGACATCACGATGATGACCGTCACCGCCGTGTACTCCACGCGCTCCAGAGCGAAGCGCATCCGCAGGTCGACGATCGGGACGATCGAGCCGCGCAGGTTGAGCACACCGAGCACGTGCGCGGGGGCGTGGGGAATCTTGGTCACGGCGGACCAGCCGCGGATCTCCTGCACTCGCAGGATGTCGACCCCGTAGGTCTCATTGCCAAGGACGAAGGTGAGGACTTGGTGGGCTCCCGTGCCGGAGCCCTGGTGCCGCTCGACCGCGTTAGTGGACATTATTGCGATGCCTCGTCTTCACCGCCGTGAGCCTCACGCCGCCGCCCGCATTGATGCAGCGCGGATGAGCCCCGGCACATCGAGAATGAGCGCCACCGAGCCGTCGCCGAGGATCGTCGCGCCCGAGACGCCCTCGATATGCCCGTAGTTGGCTTCCAGAGACTTGATGACCACCTGCTGTTGTCCGAGCAAGTCGTCGACGAAAAGACCCACCCGCCGGCCTTCGCCTTCGGCGACGACCACCAGTCCCTCGTGCAGCGCGCGCGAGCGCGGCTCAACGCCGAAGATCTCGTGCAACCGGACGATCGGCAGGTAATCGCCGCGAAAGGAAAGCACTTCGCTGCGCCCCGAAAGCCGGGTGACTGCGCTCGCCTTGAGCTGCATCGACTCGACGATGGAGATGAGCGGCACGATGTAAGTCTCGGTACCCACCGCGACGGACTGCCCATCCACGATGGCGAGCGTCAGGGGCAGGGTGATCGTGAACCGCGAGCCACGGCCGGGCTCGCTGCTGACTTCGACCTTGCCGCCGAGCTCCTTCACATTGCGGCGCACGACGTCCATTCCCACGCCGCGTCCGGAAAGATCGGTGGTCTTGTCCGCGGTGGAGAACCCGGGGACGAAGATCAACTCGTAGATCTCGGCGTCCGTGAGCGTATCGTTGGGGCCGACGAGCCCGCGGGCGCGCGCCTTGGCGAGGATGCGCTCCTTGTCGAGCCCGCCACCGTCGTCGCTCACCTCCACGGCTATGTTGCCGCCGCGGTGACAGGCGTCGAGATGCACAGTGCCCTCGGCCGATTTGCCGGCGGACGTCCGTGCGTCGGGCGGCTCGATGCCGTGATCGATGCAATTGCGCACGAGGTGCACCAGCGGATCACCGATCTTCTCGAGCACGGTCTTGTCGAGCTCGGTCTGCTCTCCGGTGAGCTTCAGCTCGATCTGCTTGCCCAGGCGCTGGGCGAGGTCGCGCACCATCCGGGGGAAGCGGCTGAAGACGAAGCTGATCGGGAGCATGCGCACGCGCATGACGCTTTCCTGCAGCTCGCGCATGTTGCGCTCGAGCTGCGCCAGACCGGCACGCAGCTTTTCCGCATCCGCCCCGTCGAAATGCGAGCCGAGCTGGCTCAGCATCGCTTGGGTGATCACGAGCTCACCCACGGTGTTCATGAGCTCGTCGATCTTCTCGACGCTCACCCGAATCGAGCCCGAGTCGCCGAGCACGCTCACGGACGCTTCCGATTTCGCAGGGGCGTCGGCGCGCACAGGCACTGGCGCGGCGGGGGGCCCGGAGGAGGGTGCCGGGTGCGCGGCGGCTTGCCCTGGTGTGGATGTAGTCGCGGCGCCAGTCGGTACCGGTGCCGACGCCGCCGGTGTCGGTAGGGTCGGCTCGGTTCGAGGCGCGGGGAACGCTTCCTCCTCGCCCCCCAGCCGCTCGATCTTCAGGTCGCAGTCACCCTCCGCCCACTCGAACACCTGCCTGATCGCCTCTTCGGTCACCTCACCCGCAAGCTCGAGCGTCCATGCGAGGTAGCAGTCCTGGGGGTTGACGTCGGCGAGCGGCGGCAGCATTTGCGCATCGACCCGCACCTCGAGCTCACCGAGCGCGGCGAGCTCGCGCAGCATCCGAAGCGGATCGTTACCGCGAGCCAGCAGCTCGCGGTACGGATGGAAATGGAGTCGCCAGCGGGGGCGAGCCGACTCCCGAGGCGAGCGCTCGGACGGGATGTCCGGATCGCCCTGAGACCCGTCTGCGAAGCCGCAAGCACCCCGGGAAACGGCCCCACCGTCAGGGACGGCCGGTGGCACGGCCCCATTCTCAGCGACTCCGGCCGGAGCTGCCGCGACCTCCCCCTTCTTCGCAATCGCCACTTCCAGATCGAACTGCAGATCCGAGACCCGCTGCGAATCGATCGGCTGCTTCGCCTGGACCGCGCGCAGCATGGCGCGCAAGACATCGACCGATTTCAGCAGCACGTCCGACAGCGCCACCGTCACCGCCATCCCTCCACTTCGCAGCTCATCGAGCAGCGTCTCGAGGCTGTGCGTGAAGGAGGCGATCTCCGAGAACCCGAACGTCGCGCTGCCGCCCTTGATCGAGTGCGCCACGCGGAAGATGGTGTTGATCAGCTCCGTGTCGGGCGAGCCGATATCGAGCTTCAGGAGCGCCGTCTCCATTGAATCGAGCGCCTCGAAGCTCTCCTCGAAAAATGCCTCGTGGAATTGTGTCAGGTCGACAGTCATCGGCCGACCTGGCCGGCAAGCTCGAGCATGTCGTTGAGACCGAGAAGGCCGGCCGCCGTGTCCAGCGCGGCCGCCTGGCCGCGCCATCGCACCGCACGGCCCGCCCCCCGGCGGTCGCGCACGAAGGCGGCGAGGAGCTGCAGCGCCGCGGTGTCGATGCGCTGCAGCGCGCTCACGTCCACGGTGACAGGCTCCGACTCCTCCAGCCGCCGCTTGAGCTCGGATTTGAGCGAATCGGCTTCGGCCACCGAGCACTCCGCGGTCAGCGCCAGCGCGCCGTCCTCCTGGAGGCGCCTCCCGGGCCCCTTCGCGGGCGCGGCCTTGCCGCGAGCAGTCGCCGATCGATGAGGCGCTGCGCTGCGCTTTGCCGGCCTGCGGGGCGCGCCCTTCTTGGCCAGCGTCTGCTGTTTGGGAGTTTTCATAATCTGGTCGGCGCGCGAACTCGGGGCATGACTGGCGATACAGCGCCGGTATCGGCCCGTGTGACGCGGCTCTTGAGTTGGGGGTTATGAAACTTGACGCAGTTCCGGAGCCTGCGGTCCATGCAACCGCCTGACGAGCTCAGCTTCCGCGAGCGTCAATCCGCAGCCCGACATCAGCTCCTCGCGGCTCGCGCCGCCGCGCGCCAGTCGGATCGCGATCCGGTAGCCGGGCGAGGGGGCCGGGGAAGCGGCCGGGGTGGCGGGCCGGTCCAGGCGCTCCCGGAGATCGGCGATCGCCGAGCGCGTCCCATCCACTCGGGCCTCGAGCTCCGCGAGTCGCTGCAGGACGAGCTGTGTCTGCGAGAGCAACTGCGCGGTCTGCCGCTGTGTGGCGCGTCGCCAGGCCGTGAAGCTGATGGAGGCGACTATGAACGAGAAGACGAGGAATACCGCGCGTCCCGCGATGAGCAAGAATTCGACTGAGGGCAGGGTCATGCGCGGCGGCTCCCGTGATGCAGGTCACATGACGCGCCGCCGTGTCGGAAATCCGACGCGGATCGGTACGCGTCAGGAGTCAGCGTGCAGAAATCGTGCCATTTGACGCGACGGAAGCATTGTTGGGGAGCCAGCGGGGATCGGCCGGGTTGCCGGGCGCGGTCGAAAGTATGACGACCGTCACGCGGCGGTTCGCGTTGCGGCCCTGCGAGGTGGCATTGCTCGCCACTGGATGTTGATCGCCGAACCCGACGACCGCCAGCCGATCGGGTGACACGCCACGATCGGAGAACACGTGCACGACGCTGGCGGCGCGCGCGGCGGAGAGTTCCCAGTTGGAGAAGAACTGCACGGTCCGGATCGGGACATCGTCGGTGAATCCCTCGACGCGGATCGGGTTGGGGAACCGCGCGAGCACGGCGGCGAGGCGGTGGATGATGTCGACCGCGTTGGGTGCCAGGCGCGCGCTGCCGCTCGGGAAGAGGATGTCGGTGCGGATCTCGACCTCGATCCAGTATTGCTTGCGGGTGACGAGCACCAGCTTCTTCTTCACGAGACCCGACATCGCCTTCGCGACATCGTCGGCGACCTTGGTCAGCATGACCGCGGCCGCGTGGGACTGCGCCGCCTGCGCGGTATCGGCGGGATGCGCGGGCCCGGTTGCCGCCCTGGCGCCGCTCGCGTTGCCGGGCGGCGGCATGTCGTCGTGGTAGGGCGAGTTCGGGATCGGGGTGGAGATGTCGAGCGGCACCGGGGCGAGGAGCGAGCGGGGCTGCCCTTTCAAGGTCGCCTGCTGCACGATGCTCACGCGGAGATCGGCTCCGGAGCCCACGCGCTTGTGGCCGACCTCGATCGGCGAGAGCGTGCGCGGCTGGCCGCGGAATGCGGCATAGAGCGAGTCGGAGAGGACACGGTACTTGCCGGCGTTCACCGAGGAGATCGAGTACATCACCACGAAGAAGGCGAGGAGCAGCGTGAGCAGATCCCCGTAGGGGATCGCCCAGCGCTCGTGGTTCTCGTGCTCTTCCTCGTGTCTTCTCTTGCGGCGCATGGCGGGCTCCTAGTGGAGGTATCCCTGCAGCTTCGCCTCGATCGCCCGCGGGTTCTCGCCCTGCGCGATGCACATCATTCCATCGATGATCATCTCGCGGAACTGCGTCTGGCGGTGAATGATGCCCTTGAGCTTGCCGGCGATCGGGAGGAAGAACAGGTTCGCGAAGCTGATGCCGTAGATCGTGGCGGTGAATGCGGAGGCGATCCCGGCGCCAAGCTTGGCGGGATCGGTCAGGTTCTGCAGTACGGCCATCAGGCCGAGCACCGCGCCGATGATGCCGAGAGTGGGCGAGTAGGTTCCCGCGCCCTCGAACATCTTCGCGGCCGTGATGTCGGCGTGCTCGCGCATGTTGAGCTCCACGTACATGGCGTTGCTGATCGCCTCGGGCTCGCTGCCGTCGACCACCAGTTGCAACGCTTTCTTCACGAACTCGTCGGACTCGCGCTCGATCAGCGGCTCGAGTCCGAGCAGCCCCTGCTTGCGCGCGGTATTGCTCCACTCGACGATCTTGGTAATGATCTGGCGGCCATCGCGCGAGGGCGGGCGGACGATCCAGGGGAAGATCTTGAGCGCATGCTTCATCACCGGCAACGGCGTCTGGATGCAGGTCGCGGCGATCGTGCCGACGCCCACGATGACGAGCGCCTCGACCGATACGAGCGCCATGACGCCGGCGCCCCGCAGCACGGCGCCGACCACTACGGCATTGAATGCGAGCACCAGTCCGATGATGCTCAGGATATCCATCGTGACACCTTACATGCCGAGGCCCGACAGCAGCTCATCGACGTCTGTCTGGCCTGAGGCGACTTCCCCTCGTGTAACTCCGGGCACCACGGGCCCGTGGCCGTTCTCCGGGCTCTCCCCGAGTGTGGTGTGCTCGACGACATCCCCGGAGAGCTTGGTGAGATTGGCGAGTGTTTCCTCCAGCTCCTCGACGAGCTTGATGACGCTGCGAATGATCTGGCCGGTCAGGTCCTGGTAGCCCTGTGCGAGCAGCACATCGGCCAGATTCCTGCGAATCTGCTCCGAGTCCGCGCGCACGGCCGGGAGGAAGGCCTCGACGGCGCGCACGACCGGCAGAAAGGCATCGATCGAGCGGACCGCGCTCTCGAATCCGGCGCCGGCGAGCGGGCGCTCCCGGTACGTCTTCAGCGAGTCGATGAGCGCGTTCGCCTCGCGGGTGGTGCGCTCGGCGAGGGGCCCGGATTTCTCGACCAGATCGAGAGTGCGGTGCGCGGCCTCGTCTGTCATCTTGATGACGTGCATGAGCCGGGTTCTCGCATCCGGAATCTCATTCTCCGCGATGTCCGCGAGCCGCGATTCGATGCTGAAGCGCTCGAGCGCCTTCTGCAGATCGCCCGTCAGCTTGCGGATCTCGGTCAGCGTCTGGGGCTCTCGCATGCGCACGATGTGATCGATGGCGGTGAAGAACGCCGCTTCATCGCCTCCGCGAAGCGCTTCCGACAGCGCATCGACGCAGGCGCCGTATTCGAGCTTCAATACGTCGAAGTTCGACATGGCAGCCTCACTTTCCAGCGCCGAGGATCTTGTCGAGCTTCTCTTTCAGAGTCTCGGCGGTGAACGGCTTGATGACATAGCCGTTCACGCCCGCCTGCGCCGCCTCGATGATCTGCTCGCGCTTGGCTTCCGCGGTCAGCATGAGGACGGGCATCTTGGCGAGCTTGGCGTCCGCCCGCACGGCCTTGATGAGCTCGAGCCCGGGCATGCCGGGCATGTTCCAGTCGGTGATGAGGAAGTCGAAGCCACCCGCCTGCAGCATGGGCAGCGCAGTCTTGCCGTCATCGGCCTCCGCGACGTTCGGATAGCCGAGGTCATGCAGGAGGTTCTTGATGATGCGCCGCATGGTCGAGAAGTCATCGACCACCAGGAATTTCAGATCTCTGCTCACTGCCTGCCTCGTCTCGTTGTACTTGCGCCGGCCGCACCGTCACGCCAATCCGCCAGCCGCGCCTTCAGCCGCACGAGTGCCTGCCCGTGCAGCTGACACGCGCGCGATTCCGTCACCTTCAGCACCGCGCCGATCTCCTTGAGGTTCAGTCCCTCGCTGTAGTAGAGCGACATCACCAGCTTCTCCCGCTCCGGCAGCCCCTCGATCGCCTGCGCCAGCGCGTCCCGGAATCCGTCCTCCGCGGTGTCCCGGAACGGGTCGGCCGTGCCCTCGGCGGTGGCCGCCGTCGTATCGTCGAGGGTCGCCAGGCGACAGCTCGCTGCGTCCTGCACGATGGCGTGGTACTCCTCGAGCGTCACTCCGAGCCGCTCGGCGATCTCCGTATCCCGCGCATCCCGTCCGGTACGCCGCTCGATCTCCTGCACCGCCGCGGCCACGGCGCGCGCCTTGCGATGCACCGAGCGCGGCGCCCAGTCGAGCTTGCGCAGAGCGTCGATCATGGCCCCGCGGATCCGGATGCCGGCATACGTCTCGAAACTGGCGCCGCGATTCGGCGCGTAGTTCGATGCCGCCTCCAGCAGCCCCAGCATCCCTGCCTGCATCAGATCATCGACCTCCACCGACGGCGGCAAGCGGCCGACGAGGTGGTAGGCGATCCGCTTCACCAACTCCGCGTGCCGTTTCACCAGCTCGCTCGCCTCGTCCATCGCGCGGTGCGCACCGTATGCGCTGGCCGCGTTCATGGCACGACTTCCAGCCGGACTGCGTTCCGTCGCACCAGGCGCTCCACGAAGAACTCGATGTTCCCCCGGGGACCGGGTGGCACTGGCCATGTATCGGCCGCGGCCGCGAGTTTCTTGAACGCCCGGGCGGCGGAACTCACCGGATAAGCCTCCGTCACCGGGCGCTGCTCGCGCACCGAGCGGCGCAGATACTCGTCCTCGGGGATTTCGCCGGCGAATTCGAGCACAACGTCGAGGAAGCGTGCCGTGACGCGCTCGAAGCGGCGGAAGAGCTCCATGCCGCCGCCCGGCGCCCGAATCCGGTTGGCGAGCACCCGGAAGCGGCCGACGCCGTGATTGCGACTCAGGACCTTGACGAGCGCATAGGCGTCGGTTAACGAGGCTGGCTCGTCGCAGATGACGACGAGAACGTGTTGGGCGGCCTGGGAGAACTGCAGCACACCCGGAGCGATTCCCGCCGCGGTGTCCACGATGAGCACATCGAGGCGGGCCGCAAGCGAGCTGAAGGCGCGCACGAGGCCCAGGTGCTCCGCGGTGCCCATGCTGGCGAGGTCGGCGGCGCCCGAGGCGGCGGGCACGACCTTGAATCCCTGCGGCGCCTCGACGATCACCTCATCGAGCGTGCGCTCCCCGCAGATCACGTGCGCGAGCGTGTAGCGTGGCGAGAGACCGAGGAAGACATCGGCGTTGGCAAGTCCCAGATCGCCGTCGAGCAGCACCACACGCCGGCCCGCGGCCGCCAGAGCGGTGGCAAGGTTGACGGAGACGCTCGTCTTGCCGACGCCGCCCTTGCCGCCCGTGACGGCGATCACCTGCACGGGTTGCCCGAGAGACTCGAGCTTGGAGTTGTTGATCAGACTGAGCTCAGGTCGTCGCATGTGAGAGTCTTCCAAATCGTCGTCGCAGCAGATCCTCGTCGGCGGCCGCGCCGCTCGTCCTGGCGAGCCGTACCGCGAGGGATACGAGCTCCAGGGACCTGGCGGGCCTCAAGTCCTCGGGCACACGCTGGCCGTCGCTCGTATAGGCAAGGGGCAGCCGCGCGCGGATGAGCACGGATAGCGCACCGCCCAAGCTCGCCGCCTCGTCCACCTTGGTGAGCAGGCAGCAGGGCGGGTTGGCGGGCCGGAAGCGTTGCACCGCTTCCTCGAGCGCCCCGGCCTGGGTGCTCGCCGCGAGAACGAGGGCCGTCTCCAGCTTCGATCCGCAGTTGGCGAGCACCGCGAGGCGCATCGCAAGCTGCGCATCGCGCAGGCTCGAGCCCGGTGTGTCGATCAGCACCAGCCGGTGGCGCTCGAGCCGTGCGAGCAGCTCCGGCAAGGCCTCGAAGCTCTCGGGTACGTGCACCGGCACACCGAGGAGTTGTCCCAGGGCCTGCATCTGATCCTGGGCGCCGATGCGCACGGTGTCGGAGGCGACGAGCGCGAGGTCGTTCGGGCCGTGTCGCAATATCCAACGCACCGCCAGTTTCGCGAGCAGGGTGGTCTTGCCGACGCCGGCGGCCCCGACGAAGGCGACACGGCCGCCGGTATCCAGCCAGCGATCACCCGTCACGAGCAGATATTGCGACAGGCCCGCGATCGCGAACCGGCGCCCCTGCGTGAGGTCCACCCGCTCATCGAGCTGACCGACGATGTGATCGGCGAGGTCCCGTGCGATCCCGATCTCGGTCAGCTCGCGCAGGAGCTCCGTGTGCACGGGCGCGCGGCGGGTGCGGTCATTCCACGCAAGCTGCGCGAGTTGAGTCTCGAGCATGCGCCGCAGGCTCTGCAGCTCCTGACCCATCGCCTCGGTGGCAACGGGGGCCTGGGGCTCGAACAGGGGCGCCAGGGTTGCGACGGGCGATGCGGAGGGCGAGCTTTCCGAGACCGGCACGGCCGCCGCCGACGGCGCCGGCGAACGGGCGCTGTCGGCAGGGAGGGCCAGCGGTACGGCCGCAGCCTCCTCGAGCTTGCCCGCGTCGAAATCCACGGCGGCAGTGATCTCGACGCCCTGCGGTGTGCGACGTGAGGAGAGAATCACCGCCTCTTCGCCGAGCTGCTCGCGCACCGCTCGCAGGGCCTGGCGCATGTCGGGCGCCACATGTCTCACGATTTTCATGTTCGTTACCTGCCGACCGCGGCGATGACGCGGACCTTGCGGTTGTCGGGAATTTCATTCCAGGCGAGCACGTGCAGGCCCGGCAGCGCCGCGCGCAGGAAGCGCGCCATCTGCGCGCGCAGCGGCGGTGGCACGAGCAGCACGGGCGGCTCGCCTGAGGTTTCCTGGCGCCGCGAGGCCTCGGCGACGCGCTGCTGCAGCCGCTCCGCCAGCCCGGGCTCGAGGCCCGGACTCGTGGAGCTGGCATTGAGCGAGCTTCCGAGCAGCCGCTCGAGTTCCGGCTCGAAAGTGATGACGGGAAGGTCCGCGGCGATGCCGGCGATGTCCTGCACGATTTGCCGCCCCAGCGCGACACGGACGTGGGCCAGCAGTACCGCCGGATCCTGCGAGCGCGGCGCGTGCTCTGCCAGCGTCTCGACGATGGTGCGGATGTTGCGGATGGGAATACGCTCGGCGAGCAGGCTTTGCAGCACCCGCACCACGGCGGAAAGGGGCAGCACGCGCGGCACCAGATCCTCCACCAGCTTCGGCGCGCTCTTCGCGAGTCCGTTGAGCAGCTGCTGCACCTCCTCGTGGCCGAGGATCTCGTTGGCGTGCGACTGGATGATGAAGGAGAGATGGGTGGCGATGACGGTGCTCGGGTCGACCACGGTGTAGCCGAGCGCCTGCGCGTGATCCCGGCTCGCCGCCTCGATCCACACCGCTTCCATCCCGAAGGCCGGATCGCGGGTGGCGATGCCTTGCAGCGGACCGAAGACGCGCCCCGAGTTGATCGCGAGCTCCTTGTCGGGATAGATGACGCTCTCGCCGACCGGCACGCCGCTCAGATTGATGCGGTAGACGTTGGGCGCGAGGTCGAGGTTGTCGCGGATGTGCACGGCCGGGATCAGGAAGCCGAGCTCCTGCGAGAGCTTGCGGCGTACGCCCCGCACCCTGCCGAGAAGGTCGCCGCTCTGGCGCTTGTCGACGAGCGCGACGAGACGGTAACCGACCTCGAGACCGACCAGATCGATCGGGCGCACGTCCTCCCAGGTGAGCTCCCGGGTCTCCGGCGCCTGGGGTGCGGGTGTCTGGGCCGTCGTCGCCACCGCAGCAGCGGCGGCGCGTTTCCGGTTCACGATGTAGGCGGCCGCGCCGCAGAGCGTGGCCATGAGGAGGAACGCGACGTTCGGCATCCCTGGGATGAGGCCCATGACGCCCAGCAGGCATGCCGCCACCGCGAGCGCCTTGGGGTTGCCCAGGAGCTGCTTGCGCAGCTCCCCGCCCATGTCCTGGGGACGCGACATGCGGGTCACGATGAGGGCCACGGCGGTCGAGAGCAGGAGCGCCGGAATCTGCGCCACCAGGCCGTCACCGATGGTGAGGAGCGTATAGGTATGAAGGGCGTCCGTCAGCGCCATCCCATGGCCGATCGTGCCGATCGCGAGGCCGCCGATGATGTTGATGAGGAGGATCAGGATGCCGGCAACGGCATCGCCACGCACGAACTTGCTCGAGCCGTCCATCGCGCCGTAGAAGTCCGCTTCGGCGCGGATTTCGGCGCGGCGTACGCGCGCCTCGTCCTGGGTAATGAGACCGGCGTTGAGATCGGCATCGATCGCCATTTGCTTGCCCGGCATCGCATCCAGGGTGAAGCGCGCGCTGACCTCTGAGATGCGTCCCGAGCCCTTCGTGACCACCACGAAGTTGATGATGGTGAGGATGATGAACACTATTACGCCGACGGCGAAGTTGCCGCCGACCACGAACTGGCCGAAGGACTCGATGACGTGGCCGGCCGCCCCCGGGCCGGCATAGCCGTGAAGCAGGACGACGCGCGTCGAGGCGACGTTGAGCGCGAGGCGCAGCAGCGTCGCCAGCAGAAGAACCGTCGGAAAGACGCCGAATTCGATTGGCCGCGACACATAGAACACCGCCATCACCACGACGATCGAGAGCGCGATGTTGAAGGTGAAGAGCACATCGAGCGCCATCGGCGGCAGCGGCAGGATCACCATGGCGAGCACGGCGAGGACACCCACCGGCACGCCGATACCGGCGCGCAGCAGGTCCCGCCAGGCCGGCAGGATGGAGCTCGATGTCGTGGTGGCGGTGCTCATAAATCAATGACGGGCGGAATCCAGCCGCTGATCGATGGCGGGAGGCTCCGGCGGCCGGCCTCCCGAGCTGCGCGCGGCCTTGAGCTGATAGATGTAGGTAAGCACCTGGGCAACGGCTACGTACAGCTTCGCGGGGATCTCGCTGCCGATCTCGACGCCGCGGTAGATCGCGCGGGCGAGCGGCGGCGCCTCGAAAATGGGAACGGCGTGCTCGGCCGCGATCTCGCGGATGCGGGCGGCGATGAGATCCGCGCCCTTCGCGACAACCACAGGCGCCCGCATGCGGCCCTCGTCATAGCGAAGCGCCACGGCGAAGTGGGTCGGATTGACCACCACGACGTCGGCCTTGGGCACTTCATGCATCATCCGGCGCCGGGCGATTTCCCGCTGTGCGCGGCGGATGCGGCCCTTGATCTCCGGCGCGCCCTCGCTCTCCTTCATCTCCTCGCGGATCTCCTCGCGGCTCATGCTGAGCTTCTTCGAGTACTGCCAGAGCTGCCAGGGCACGTCCACGGCCGCGATGAGCGCAAGCCCGCCGGAGACGGCGAGCAGCGCGTCAGAGGCGAGATCCCCTGCCTGCGCGATCCCGACACGAAGGGGCGCGGCGCCGAGCGCGAGAATCTGCGGCGATTGTTTGCGCAGCACCACCACCGCGACAGCGGCCACCACCAGGAACTTGCCGAACGCCTTGCCGAGCTCGACGGCGCCTTGCGCGGAGAAGAACCGGCCGAAGCCGGCGATTGGATCGAGCCGCGTGAAGTTCGGCGCCAGCGCGCCGAAACTGAGGTTCCAGCCGCCGAGCGCGAACGGCGCCACGAGCGCCGCGACCAGCGTCAGGCCGAGGATCGGGGCGCAGACGATGAGCGCGCGCAGCAGCTCGGCGGAAGCCGTTGGGAGCGCCAGGCCGGGATCGAGCGCCTCGGCGGGACTGATGCTGAGCCCCGACCTCATGATGTCGAGGAGCGTCGCGCCGACGACGCCGCCGAGAAAGTGCAGGCTGCCGGCCGCAACGAGCAGCACCACCGCGGTATTGAGATCCGTGGACCGGGGGACCCGGCCGTCCTCGCGCGCCTTCTCCAGGCGCCTGGCTGTCGGCTTCTCATTGCGTTCCTGATCGGTGTCGTTCTCGGCCACGATGTCAGGCTCCGCTCAGGCGGCGCAGGAAATCGAGTCCCGCGGCGAGAAGACGAATGAAGCCGGATTCCAGCGTGGGCAGGCCGGCGATGATCACCACCAGCCCGAAGACGAGGGAGAGCGGCAGCCCCACGGAGAGGATGTTGAGCGTTGGGGCGGCGCGGCTCACGACCCCGAAGGCGAGGTTGGCGATGAGCAGCGCCGTGACGCCCGGCAGCGCCACGGCGAGCGCCCCGGAGAACAGCTGCGAGCCCCAGTTGACCACGGACCAGAGGCCGGCGGCTCCCAGTCCGGTGGTGCCGATCGGCAGGGTCCGGAAGCCGGCCACCAGCGTGCGGATGAGCGCGAGGTGCCCGTTCAGCACGAGGAAGAGGAGCGTTACGAACACGGTGTAGAGCTGGCCCACGGTCGGCGTGCTCACGCCGTTCAGCGGGTCGAGGTTGAAGCCGAGCGAGAGGCCCATGCTGTTGGAGAGGAGCTCGCCGCCGAGGGAGACGGCCTCGAACAGAATCTGCAGCGAGAGTCCGAGCGCGGCGCCGATGATGACCTGCTGGACGGTGATCACGGCTCCGGCGGCGGAGAGGGGCGTGACGCCGGGAACACTCACTAGCGGCGCAACGAGAAGCGCCACCGCGCCGGCAAGCACGATACGCACGCGCGGGGGAACGGACACCGCGCCGAACGCCGGTGCCACCATGAAGCAGGAGCCGATGCGCACGAATGGCCAGAAGAGCTGGGCCAGCCAGGCGTTCAATTGCGCGGACGTGAGGGTGATCATGGACCCGCGGCCTCAGTTGATGAGCCCCGGAATGCTCATGATGAGCTCACGCGTGTAGCCGACGAGCATCTTCAACATCCACGGGCCCGCGACGCTCAAGGTGAGCGCGATCGCGACCAGCTTGGGGATGAAGGACAGGGTCATCTCGTTGATCGAGGTCGCGGCTTGAAAGGCGCCCACCACGACACCGGTGATGAGCGCGGCGAGCAGAAGCGGCGCGGCCAGGATGAGCGCCATCACGAGGGCACGGCTGCCGATGGTCATTACGGTGTCGGGTGTCACGATGCGCCTCGGATCAGTGATAGAAGCTCTGGGCGAGCGTGCCCATGACGAGTGCCCAGCCATCGACGAGCACGAACAGCATCAGCTTGAAGGGCAGGGAGATGAGCACGGGCGAGACCATCATCATGCCCATGGACATCAGCACGCTCGCCACCACGAGATCGATGATCACGAACGGGATGAAGAGGAGAAAGCCGATGAGGAATGCGGTTTTCAGCTCGCTCGTGACGAAGGCGGGCACGAGGACGCTCAGCGGGACATCGAGCGGGGCGGCATAGCCCTTGCCGCCCGCGATGCGCACGAAGGTGGCGATGTCGCTCTCGCGCGTCTGGTGCAGCATGAACTCTTTCAGCGGCACTTCGGCCCGCGAGAGGGCAGTCGAGGCGTCGATGGTGCCGGCGCTATAGGGCTGGTACGCCGCCTGATCGATGCGATTGATCACGGGGGACATGACGAAGAACGTCAGGAAGAGCGCGAGGCCGAGCAGCACCTGGTTGGGTGGAGTCTGGCCGGCTCCGAGCGCCTGGCGGAGAATGCCGAGGACGATCACGATGCGGGTGAAAGCCGTCATCATGAGGAGAATGGCGGGGAGCAGGGTCAGCGCTGTCATCAGCGCCAGTACCTGCAGGGTCAGGGTGTAGGTTTGGGCGCCGCCGGGGGCGGTCTGCACGGCGAAGGCGGGAATGCCGGGCATGCCGGGAAGGCCGGGCATACCGGGCATGCCGGGCATGGCCGGCATGGCGGCTGCGGCAATGGCCGGCAGTGCCATCATCAATAGCATCAGGAGAGCTACTTTGAGCGGCTTCGAGCTCAGCACGAGAAGCCCTCTGGCCGGAACGCCATCGGGCGCGCCGCTCTGGCCGTCCCTGGCGGCAGGGCACTCGGCCCGCGCGGCCCCGGGCGGTCGTTCGCCGCATGCGGCGAGCCCCTGCAGGCTCGCGCGCCAGCTGTACTGCCGGCGAGCGTCTGGCCAGAGGGCATCTTGCGCTGCGCTCGCTTTGGTGTACGGCGGCGTCTTCACTTTCCCAGACTCCGTTTGAGGAGAGCGCCGAAGGAGGTTGCGGTCGGAACGGCGGCTGTCGTCGCCTTGGGGATCTCGATGGGCTCGCGCAGGGCATGGAGGGCGCTCACGCGTCCGGGGGCTACGCCGACGAGGATTTGCTCGGTGCCGACCTTGAGCAGAACCGCGCGCTCCTTGGGACCGAGCGGCATGTCGGCCAGCACCTCGATCGCGTTGCCCACGCGATTGCCGCTCCCGCGGACGCGCCGCGCCAGCCACGCGATCGCGAAGATCGCGGCCAGCACCACGAGCAGCGCGAGGGTGACCGACGCGAGCCCGCCCGCGCCGGCGGGCGCTGCCGGGCTGGCAGCATGGGGAGCGGCGAACAGATGGCTCATTTGAGCTTGCGGAGGCGCTCTGCGGGGCTGATGACGTCGGTCAGGCGGATGCCGAAGCGCTCGTTGACGACGACTACCTCGCCGTGAGCAACCAGAGTTCCGTTGACGAAGACGTCCAGGGGCTCGCCGGCTGCGCGCTCGAGCTCGACGACCGAGCCCTGGTTGAGTTGCAGGAGATTGCGGATGGGGATCCGCGCGCGTCCGACTTCCATGGAGAGCGTCACGGGAACATCGAGGATGACCTCGAGGTTGACGTCGCGGCTGGCTCCTGGCGCGCCGTCTTCGGTGAGCTCCTGCAGCTCTGCGGGGCGTGCCTCGGCGGGATTGGCGGACATGGGAAAACCTCAGTGGCTCGCGTTACTTGGCTGAAAGGGCGGAGGATTCGGTGCCGGGCTTGGAGCGGCGGACGCGGTCCTGCACTTTCACCGCCTGGCGGCCGCGCGAGACGCCGAGGCCTCCGCGGAATACCGGCACGTCCTCGGCGAGGAGCGTCACTTTGCCGTTGAAGTCGCAGGGCAGCACGTCGCCCGCCTTCAGGTTGATGAGCTCCGCCAGCGTGACCGAGGAGCGGCCGAGGATCGTGGTGAGCTCGATCTCGGCATCCTCGAGCTCGTCCCGCAGGCACAGCATCCAGCGCTCGTCCTTCTCGACGCGGTCGCTCGCCACACCCGCATCCAGTATCTCGCGCAGCGGCTCGAGCATGGCGTACGGCATGGTGATGTGGAGATTGCCGCCGGCGCCGTCGAGCTCGATATGGAAGCTGGTGATGACGACGATCTCCGAAGGCGAGACGATGTTGGCAAAGTGCGGGTTGATCTCCGAATTGAGGTACTCGAGCTCGATGGCGGCCACGTGCGACCAGGCCTCGCGCAGGTCGGCGAAGACGCTCCGCAGCACGATATGGATGATGCGCTGCTCGGTGGCGGTGAACTCTCGGCCCTCGATCTTGGCGTGCCGGCCCGTGCCGCCGAAGAAGTTGTCGACGACGGCGAACACCAGCTTCGGATCCAACACGACGAGAGCCGTGCCGCGAAGGGGGTTGATCTTGACCAGATTGAGGCTCGTCGGCACGTGCAGGGTATGCACATACTCGCTGAACTTCTTGATCTCGACGGCGCCGACCGAGATCTCCGGCGAGCGCCGCAGCAGGTTGTAGAGGCTCACACGATTCAGGCGGGCGAAGCGCTCGTTGATCATCTCGAGCGTGGGCATCCGCCCGCGCACGATGCGGACCTGGTTGTTGAAGTCGTACGAACGGGCTTCATCCGGCGCCGGGGGCGCCTCGGTGCTCACGGCTCCGGTATCGACGCCGTGGATCAGGGCGTCGATCTCGGCTTGGTCGAGAATCTTCTCTTGGCTCATGGGTGTGGGCGTCAGCGTGTGGCTACTGCATCACGAAGCTCGTGAAGTACACGGCGTCGAGGCGCTTGGGATCGCCTCCGGCTTGCGCGACGTCCTTACGGATCGTGACGAGCGCCTCGGCGCGCAGCTCTTCCTTGCCCGCGGGGGTGGAGAGTACGGAGTACTTCTGGTTGCCGAAGAGAATCAGCAGGTCATTGCGCACCACCGGATCGTTGGCCTTCAGCAGGTCCAGGGTCTTCTGATCGCGCGACATGACTTCGACGGAGACCTGCAGGAAGCGCACGACCTGATCGGCCTGGAAATTGACGACGAACGGTGGA
>JAKBCR010000291.1 GCA_021807675.1 Pseudomonadota bacterium | reverse complement strand
CCTGGCCCTTCGTGCGCAGCGTCTGGAAGGCGCGGAACTGGTCGAGCGGGTGCAGCGCCTCGCGATCGGTGTTCTCGGCGAGGCTGTCCTCCTCGGCCAGCCCCTCGGTCTTGACGATGCAGGGGATGGGCGCAGTCTTGGCCAGGCGCTTCTGCCGGACCAGCAGTTCCAACGCCCGGAAGCGCCGGCCGCCCGCGGGCACTTCGAACATGCCGGTCTCGTGGCCCTCGGCGTCCAGCACGGGGCGCACGCTCAGGCTTTGCAGAAGGGAACGCCGGGCGATGCTCTCGGCCAGCGCCTCGATCGAGACGCCGGCCTTCACGCGCCGGACATTGGCCTGGCTGAGGACGAGCCTGTTGAACGGGATGTCCCGGGACGGGTTCAGGACGATCTTCTGGGTCGCAGCCATCTGGTGATCTCCGCGACGGGCCGGCCGGGAGCCTCTCTCCCAGCCCTTCGACCCGTCACGAAAATCCCCTCTGTCCTCTCGCTCTCGGCGGCGGCGCGAGCCTCACGCGCCGGAATCATCCGCCGGTGGTTCCGGCAGGTTGACCACCTCGGCGCCGGCGGCGCGGTAGGCCGCCGCGACCGCGGCCAGGGGCGCATAGCTGAACGGGCCATGCGGCGGTGGGTCCGGCGGCGCGCCGACGGCGACCATCGGCCCGCGAATGACGAGCCGCGCCACGGCATCGAAGGCGACGCCACGGCTGTCGATCACCGGCAGGCCGGCTTCGATGCAGGCTGCCTTGATCGGCTCGGGGTCGTATCCCAGGAGCCGGCATCCGTCCCCATACCAGAGGATGAAGCCACCACGGCCAATCGAGAGATGGCCACCCTCGGTCACCAGGGCTTCCGCGATCAGGTCGGCATGGTGGGAGTGGAGGTCGGCGTTTTCGGCTGCGTGCATGGCAGTTCTCCATGACGGGCCGGCCGGAAGCCTCTCTCCCGACCCTTCGGCACGTCACGGAACGCCGGCGACCCTCTGGCTCTCCGGCGCCGAGGCCGGGATCGCGGGACCCGATGGAGCTTCCGGCTCATCCTCACCCACCTGGAACGCCAGCAGATAGTCGGCGGCTTTCGAGGCCGCGCTGGCGGCGCGGATGATCGCGCGATCATCGTCGCGCAGCACCTCGAGCCAGGAACCGATGTAGTCGGCGTGCCGCACCGTCGGCACGATGCCGAGGTTCGCGCAGAGGAACGCCGCCGTCATCTCGGCGACCAGTTCTTCCTTCGCGTAGCTCGCGGAGCCGAAGCCGCCGGACATGTCGCGGGCCAGCCGATGGGCCGCGCCGGACCAGTGGCCGAGCTCATGCAGAGCCGTGCGATGCCAGTTCACCGGCTCGAAATAGGCCTGCGGCGGCGGCACCTAGATGAAATCGCCGACGACCGAATAGAAGGCGCGGTCACCGCCGATCCTGATGTCGGCGCAACTGGCCCGGATGAGCGCCTCGGCCTGCGGCAGAATGAGGCCCTCGGGAACCGGCGGTGCCGCGGATGCGATCGTGTCGGGCAGGCCCTCGCACTGATCGGTGTTGAACACGGTGAAGCGCTTGAGGAACGAGATGGCGCTGGGCTCGTCGCCGTCGCGATCGGCGCGCTCACGCTCGGCCTCGGGGATGAAGCGGTCGGCATAGACCACCGTGGTGCCCCGTTCGCCTTTGCGGACATTGCCCCCGAGCCCGAGCGCCCGGCGGAAGGTGAGCCAGGCCTGGCCGGAATAGCCACGCTCGATGACCGCGCCCCAGAGGATCAGCACGTTGATCCCCGAATAGCGCCGGCCGGTGGCGGCGTTCCTCGGCAGGCCGACCGCCGCCCCGGTGCCCGAGGTGCCCCAGGGCTGGACCCAGGGCAGGCGCCCGGCCTCCAGCTCGGCGATGATCTTGTCGGTGATATCGGCATAGAGGCTGGCCCGGTCCTGACCGGTTCGAGCGCGAGCGGATGAACGTGACATCGCGGATCTCCGCGACGGGCGCCGCGAGCCTTTCTCGCAGTCTCCAACCCGTCACGGCCAACCCGGCCGAGCTCTCACTCTCGGGTCTTGCTGTGCCTCGGCCGCTGTTCCCCAACCAACGCAACCCCCTCGAACGGATGCGGGTCCTCAAGTCCGGCACCAGCGGCAGCCGGAGTTGACACAAAGCGGCCGCCAGTGGTTCGATCCCAAGTGACCTTCATAGGTGAAGTGCAGGACTCCCGCCCCCTGGAGCGTAAAAGCACGCACGTCTTAGCCGAGGTTCCCAATGTCCAAATGCCTTATACTTGTTGACAACTCGAATGTGTTTATTGAAGGAAAGAAATTCTCCGCGCGTCGTAAGGGCATTCAAAAGCAGCCAACGGAGAGCAGGGACCCGCAAGATCCATCATGGAGATTGGATTTCGGTAGGCTTCTGCACTTTCTGGCCAACGGTCGCGAGATAATTGATGCTATTCTAGTGGGATCGCGCCCGCCTCAAAATGATAGCGTGTGGACTTCAGCGACGCAGAGCGGGTTTCGGGTTCTCACCTACGAAAGAGCGTTCTCTGGAGAAGAGAAGGAAGTTGATACGGAGATCGCAACTCAAGCTGCCGAAATCATCGTTCTAAATAAGGGCGCTAACGGCGTTCTTGTACTCGCGTCTGGCGATCGGGATTTTCTACCGTGTGTCCGATGTGCACACAGATGGGAATGGAATACCGAAATGTGCGCATTTTCAAGCGCGTTCAACCCTGCTGGCGAGATGGCTATGTCCGTAGGCTCCATACGTCAACTTGATAGTGCATTCGACAACATCGGTCGCAACGAGTTCCTCTGGCCCTGAGTTGCCACTCTTCGCACCAGATTGCGTTGGGTCCGACAGTTGGATGCCAAGATGAGGGGCTTCCCAGATTGCCACGAAGCCGAAGGCGGCGCCGGTGATGTCGTATGCCGTTCGGGCCGCGGGCAGCCATGGTGAAGCTCACTCACGCGGAGATGCGATCGCTCGATGACGCCCTTGATATGGGAAGCGGCTACGTACTCGACTTCTCGGACCGCACCATGGCAGAATTCTTTGATGATGAGTTCGGCATCACGATATATCAGGACCGATACGCCTTCAACGGTTCGTCAAAGGCAAAGCATATGCGTGCCTTCATTGCGGTAGAGGACGAGTTTACTGTCGCCCGCGTGCTGCGGTCGCTCTGGGACTACCGCGAGAGCCTTGACCGATATAGCCACACCGAACGTGGCCCCGCCATCAAGGAGCGTTTCTTCGCCCTTGTGACGAAGATTGAGGTGGGAGGGGCCGTCCCACGTACGGACGCCATCGACCGCTTCAAAAATGACGAGACGCTTGAGGAACTAATTGCGACGATTGAGCGGGACATCGGGGCCAACCGGCCAGTCGCGGCGCTTGATCGGCTGCATACGTACTGTATGAAGAAATTCGGGCACCTGCTCGACGTACGCGGCGTCACTTGGCAACGATCGGAGCCGCTGCACAGCCGGGTTGGCAAATACGTGAAGGCACTGTCGGAGGAACGCCAGCTGCGCGACATCACCGGACAGATCGCCAAGAATGCCATCGGTATCTTCGAGAAGTTTAACTACGTACGGAACAATCATTCTCTCGCCCACGACAACGAGCTGATCGATCCGGACGAGGCCAGGTTCATCTACGACGCGATCACAGCCTTCCTGCGCTTCATCAAGGCCGTCGAGGCAGAGCGGTTTGGTGCTTAGCGATGCAGCGGCCGGCTCGGCGTCCGTGCCGCTTTACAAATACGTGGACGCCGCCGGGCTGAAGCGGATCCTGGCAGGCTCGATCCGGTTCACACAGCCGAGCGCCTTCAACGATCCGTTCGAGCTGCTGCCGGAAGTCGTGGTGCCCAACGATGCCACGGAGAGGCGGCTCGGCTTCTCGTTCGATGTCCAGGCGCAGCGCCGGCACCCACCGCTGGGCGCGCTGGACCAGGTGCCGGACGGGTGCCAGGCAAGCGATGCGATGTCCCGCGATATTGTTCAGCAGCTCAACGCCCTGATCGGCATTCTCTGCTTATCGCGGGTCAATGACTCGCTTCTGATGTGGTCGCACTATGCCGATCAGTATGCCGGCGCTGTGGTCGAGTTTGACGGCGGCCACGAATTCTTTGCCGGCCAGGTCGATGTCGAATACTGCCCGCTGCGGCCGATGCGCGATGTCAGCGTCTATGTACAGCCCACGGAACCAATACCCATCGCCGAACTCTGCGTGAAGTCCGAACAGTGGAAATACGAGCACGAAGTGCGGGTCATCCGCCGCCTTGCCGACTGCAAGGATCGAGGCCCCGGGCCGCGTGGGTTTACGGTTTACACGCAGCAGCTTCCGCCTGCGTGCATTAAGTCCGTCACGCTCGGCGAGCGTACGCCTGTCCCTGAACAGCGAGCGATCTATGACGCCGTGAAAGAAACCTGCATTTCCCTCGCACTCGCCGCCATCGATCATCGCGGCTATGCGTTCCGCCGCGAGCTGATCAAACTGACAGCCCCGGCCTCCAAACTAGGCCCCTGCATCTCGCCGCGCACGGCCCACATCTTTAGCCACTTGGCGACGCCGCTCGGCGATGCCGCGCGAGTTCTGATCGAGAAGCATCCGATGAGCAAGATTGTTAACAGGACCGTGTGAGCCCAGTGCAGCAGCGAGCTGTGATCAAGTCTGGACCACGCCAACCCAATCCCGCAGCTTTGACCACCGCCGCCGGCCGGAGACATTGCGCACAGCAATCGCCACCGCCTTCCGGCTGCCGACCAGCACCACCAGCCGCTTGCCACGGGTGATGCCGGTATAGAGCAGGTTCCGTTGCAGCATGGTGTAGTGCTGCGTCAGCACCGGGATCACCACGGCCGGATACTCCGACCCCTGCGCCTTGTGGATCGTCGCCGCATAGGCGGGCACCAGCGCATCC
>JAKBCR010000290.1 GCA_021807675.1 Pseudomonadota bacterium | reverse complement strand
GGGCAAAGCGCTCGGTGTGCAGCGCGTTCTCCAGCAGCAACTCCAGCCGCTCGCGCTTCACCTTCCCGCACCGACGACAGTCGACCCGCCGCACTTCCAGGTCCAGGTAAATCCGGTACGGACCGCACGGCAGATCCCGAACCCGTCGCCGCGTACGGTCGTACCAGCCTCGGTGAACGGTGCCACATGCGCCGCAGATCGTTTTTTTCCCCGACGAACCAAGGTGACCAACCGCGCATGCGGATCACCGAACAGACCCTGCACGGTGGCTCTGGGGCGAAAGCCGGGGAAGGTGTATGCATCGACCAGATGACGCGGTTTTCGAGTTCTTGGCATCCGGCCATCATGCCAAATTCCGGCTCGTCTGCCAGAGGCATCGGATCCTGAGAATATAGGGGTTTGCGCGTCATGGAGCCCCGTTTTCTACCCACACTGAATCACGAAGACCCCAATCAATAGGGACGTCCTCCGCGCCATTCCTTGCCGATGATCGCCCCTCTGCTCTGCTACCGGGACGAGGTCGGCTTCTGGGAACGTTCCACGAGTTCGGCCAGCCGCGCATCGAAAGCGAAACTCACCGGACCCGAGATCACCCACTTCCATTGCCACTCCGGGTGGCGGGAATTGACCATCAGTTTGTACTCTCCCGGCGTGACGGCACTCGGTACCAGGAGCGCCGGGCTTCGCCGCTCATCGTACCAGCCATCTCCGATTGCCTGTGCGGTACGACAGGGCTCGTCTCCGTCCCAGCCGTGGGGTGGCACGGGTGTGCTCTCAATCGCCGCATCCGGTACGTCAACCACGTATAAGACATGCGGCTCGAGGGCATCGAAGCGCTTGTAGTGCACCAGGCGCTCGAGAATCGCAAGTGACAGGCTCTGAGCCGCATAGTCAAGATGCCGACCTGCTGTATGCCAGCGGCCATCCACCGAGAATCCGCTATGTCCCCCGAAGGCGGCACGATTCGTCCGCCCGAACTTGCGCAGGACAATTCTCCACGCCTTCACGGCTCAGTGCTCAGTGCTCAGTGCTCAGTGCTCAGTGCTCAGACCGGCACGCCGTGCATCATAGCCCGCAGCAAGCTCTCCACCCTCTGCGCGCCGAGATCCGTTGCCAGCATCTCGAGCGGAGCGCGGCCCCCGAGACTCCGATCCGGAGCACCCAGCCACTCGGCTACCGCAGCGTCCGAGGAGAAGATCTCGCGAGCAAGACTCCGGGCACGCACAATCCTGTAGAGGCGCTCGGACTCCGCGGTCGAGAAGCGCTCATGCTTCTTTTCGCGCTCGGCCATCGTCCGCAGTACCAGCCTGAGAGCCTTGATGATGCGCGCCTTCGGCAAACCGAGGGCGGCTGCGATCTCTCCGAGCGCGCTGCTGGGCAGCCCACGCTCGAGTACCTCAATCTGCTCGGCAAGCGGGCGTTCGGTGAGAGTCAGTATGCTCATGGCAGAATTGCTCCGTGATACGTGCAGAACTGCCACGGCGGTATCATTGCGTCAAGGCCGCGAGGATGATCATCTCGTATCACGGCATATCACCGCAGCACACGATTTCAAAGGTAGCCTTGGGGGTAGCCGACGCGGGACGAACAACAACGTCTTCTATATCAGTGGGTTACAGGACAGTTCGAGTCCAACTCGAGATCAATAAATCAAAGACTCATGCGGATACGCTCTGAGTCCGTTGGGCGTGCCTTTGGCTTCCGTTGCCGCTTTTTGAACGTGCCTTCCCTCGCTTTGGGCGGGCATAGCACCGGAGGGCGCCGGACCTCAGCTATGGTCGCAATCAAGCACGAGACCACATGGCTGAGCGGTTGCCGTCGCCGCTGCGCCGCATACCAAACCGTCGCTCCATCCTGTGCCTTTGCAATCGGTGCACGCGTCATGGCCGTCGCAAGCCACTTGCACCGACACGACGATTCTCAGCTGGGCGCAGCATTACGTGACGGAGCGCGAGCAGCGGTGGGCGCGATGTCCACGGCCCTTCGATTCCTCCGGGCGGGTGGACCACACTGGGAGCGCCGGGCGAACCGCGAGCCCCTCCGCCCTCATGCGGGCATGTGCGCCGTGAACCACTCCGCGACCCGCGCCGCATAGTCGATCGCCGCCGGAAAGCCGCGAACCCCATGCCCTTCCTCAGGATATGTGATGAGGACGGACCTCACGCCGTTCTCCAGGAGCGCATTGTGAAACTGCACCGCCTCTGACGGCGGAGTGCAGCGATCAAGTGCGCCGCAGATATTCAGTGTTGGTGTCTTGACCTTATGGGCGTGAAAGATGGGCGAGCGCTCGAAATATTTGCCGGCCACGTTGGTCCACCGATCGCCGAGTGAGATCTCGCAGAAATCGGGAATGTTCGAGATCAGATGCTCTGATACCCAGTGGGTGACGGGTGCCACCGGGACCGCCGCCGCAAAGCGAGTATCCTCTCCGATGATCCACGAGGTCATGAATCCGCCGTGGCTGCCGCCAGTAACCCCGAGCCGCGCCGGATCAGCGATGCCGCGCGCGACGAGGTGATCCAGCCCCGAGAGGTGATCGCCGGTCTCCAGTCCGCCCATGTCCCCGAAAACCCGCCGCGCGAAGTCCTGTCCGCGTCCGGCGCTGCCCCGGGGATTGGGCATCAGGACCGCGTAGCCGCGCTTCAGGAGCATCAGGAATGCCGCGCCGCTGCGCCCGAGACAGGACGGCCGGAAATGCCAGATCGGACCGCCATGGACATGAAGCACGAGCGGATGCGGGCCCTCGCCCTTCGGCAGCAGCAGCCAACCCTGAATCTCGAGTCCATCCGGAGCATGCCAGGAAATGGCCTCGACTCGGTCGATCGCGGAGGCAAGCGCCCCGTATCCCAGATCGAAGGACCTGACCAGGTGGTACTCGCCCTGGCGGATCACCGCGAGTTCCGGCGCGCGCGTGAAGCTCTCCGCTTCCAGCACGCAATCGCCACGATCGCTCAGTCCTGAGACTGCCGCATAACGCCCGCCGCAGGTGACCTCCTGACTCGCCCAGGTTTCGGTAAATGATTGCTTCGCCAGCTCGAAAATGCCCACCGCGGTCTCAAAGCCGCGATGACCGGCAATCAGCAGCACCCCATCGGAGCGCCACTCGGTGTAAGTGACATCGATCCCGCGGGTGTCGACCCGGGAGATCGTGCCGGATGCCGTCTCGATGACCAGGAGTTCGCCCGCGACGATCCCGCGGTCGCTGCAGATCGCCTCAACGACCGCAAGGTGCCTGCCGGAAGGAGAACCCGCGGGCCAACCGAGCTGATCGCGAGGCTGATGGATGAGGCGCGACTCGCCGCTGCTCACGTCGAGGAGCCGCAAGGTTGCGCTGTACCACAGTCCCTCGCCCGCGCCGGGCGAGACGATCGCGGCGACGCTGTCATTACCGCACCACGATGCCTCCCAGATATTCACTCCCGGCGCCTCGATCTGCCGCACGGTGTCAGCGTCGAGGTCGTAGAGCCAGAGGCTGCGCCAACGGAAGGCATCATCGCCCGTCTCGACCTGCGGAATCCACGACGGCAGATCAGCCACGAGCTGTTGGCTCGTCACGGCTCCCTGGCCGCCGGCGATGTCGGCCCCGTGCCCCGCCACGCCCAGCAGAATCCGCTTGCCGCTCGGGGACCACTGCAGGTACTCGACCCAGCCCGCGACGGCAGGGGTGGGTCGCGCCGCCTTGGTCTCAGCATCGAGTACGTACAGCTGGAAATCACCCCTCCTCGCGCGATCGGAGAGAAATGCAATTCGCCGACCGTCGGGAGAGTACTTCGGCAGGCGATCCACGTGCGGCCCGAACGTGAGCACTTGCGTATCGCCTGTCGCGAGATCAGTCCGGCAGATGCGGGTCGGCGAAGCGCCTTCGAGCTTCTCCACCAGTGTGCCCGAGAACACGGCATGCCTGCCGTCCGGCGACGCGTGCACCTCTGCCGCATCACTGATCTGGCCCGTGCCGGGCCGGCGGAATTGCCGATAGGTCTGCTCGGCTTCATCGTAGAGCGCGGTCGATCGAATATCTCGTTGCATGCGATTTTCCCACTTGGGTCAATGGCTTTGGGTGAGCGCTTTACCGGCCCGGCTCCCGTACTTCATCGTCCAGAGCACCGTGAGCACGCTCGCGATACCCATAACGATCGGGGAAACAGCCAGCACCGTAGCGGGGGACACGGTATAGATCAGGATCACGCGGAACGTGAACTCACCGACCAGCACCAATCCCCAGACCAGAGTGACGATGCGCTGCATGTGCCGGAAGCCGGCATTCTCCCACAGCCGGTCGTACCAGGAGCACAGCGCCGGATCGCTGCCCGCGGCGCTGTAGCGCGCAAAGAAGAACATCAATGGTCGCCGGGACCGGAACAGGAGCGAGACGAGACAGGCGAGCCCGAAGCTCCCCGTGAACACCGACTCGCGCAGCAGGATCACTTTCGGACCACCGCCGATGAACAACACCCCGAGCCCGACCATCAGGCCCAACAGAATCGCCATGCTGATGGGGTCGAGCCTGCGCTTGTGCAGCAGCTCGTACAGACTCTTCAGCAGCGGAAATACGCTCGCCAGGATGAGCGCAACCACCTCGGAGTGCGAGATATAGGCCATCGACAGCCAGTAGCATCCGGTCGGAACTCCGGCATCTATGGCGATATCCCGAAACATCCGCCTGACGTTAGGTCGATTCTGCGGACCGGGCGCTGAGGCACCGGGCGAGGCGGATGCTTCGTGAGACTCGTCTGCACCAGCCTCTGTCGGTGCGCGGCTTTCCCGGGTCTTCAATTTAATTCCTCCGGACTCATTCATGGGTCAATTCCGGCTGCAGATGCTGCAGCATCCAGCTCACATAGCGGGCGGTGGCATCGATCACCTCCGGAAAGGTGCGGATTCCATGGCCCGCCTTGGGATAGGT
>JAKBCR010000062.1 GCA_021807675.1 Pseudomonadota bacterium | reverse complement strand
AGATGCGGTCCGCCCCGAACCGGTTGCTCCAGCGGATGACATCGTCCGGCTGCTCCACCGCTGCACTGCCGATCACTACCCGCTCGACCCCGCTCGAGATCAGATCCTCGATGATCTGCGCCGACCGGATCCCCCCGCCCACCTGCAGCTTGAGTCCCCCTTGCGCCGCGAGATCGGCGATGATCTGGCGATGGGCCAACACGCCATCTCGCGCTCCGTCCAGGTCCACCACGTGTACCCACGAGGCGCCGAGCGCCCGATACTTCTCCAGCAGCTCCCGCGGAGAGTACTCATACCGCGTCTCCGCCCCAAAATCTCCCTGGAACAGGCGAACACAGCGGCCGCCGCGCAAGTCGATGGCAGGAATCAGCAACATCGCCGGGAGGGTCTCCGAATGCTCAGGTCAATCTCAGAAAATTGCCGAGAAGCCGCGCGCCCGCAGCCGCGGACCGCTCCGGGTGAAACTGCGCTCCCCAGAAGTTCTCGCGCCGGACCGCCGCCGAGAACGCCTCGCCATAGCACACCTCGGCAATCGTCACCTCGCACACCGGCACCGCGTAGCTGTGCACGAAATAGAAGTACTCGCCCGGCTCGATCCCCTCGAGCAACGGGTCTTCCCGCGAGGGAGTGAGCTGATTCCATCCCATGTGCGGCACCGGCCGCCCCGGGGCGGACTTCAGCCGCCGCACGGTCCCGGGAAGGAGCCCCAGGCATTCCGTCATTCCCTCCTCCGAGCGCTCGAAGAGCAGCTGCATCCCGAGGCAGATGCCGAGCACCGGCTGGCGCAACCGGGGCAGCACTTCCGCAAGACCTGACTGCCGCAACCGCTGCATCGCATCGGACGCCGATCCGACCCCTGGAAGTACGACTCTTGCCGCAGCCTCGATCGCGCGCGCATCGGAGCTCACGAGCGCTCGTGCGCCCAGTCGCTCGAGCGCGAATTGCAGCGAGGCAAGGTTGGCGCCTCCGCTGTCGATGATCACGGCATCCATCACAGCACTCCCTTGGTGCTCGGCAGCTCCTGACTTTCGCGCCGCAGCGCCTGGCGCAGGGCTCGGCCCACGCTCTTGAAGCACCCCTCGATCATGTGGTGACTGTTCTCGCCCGTCACGCTCACGTGCACTGCTGCCCCGAGCGAGTCCGCCAGCGAGCGGAAGAAGTGCGGCACCAGCTCGGTCGGCAGTCCACCCACGGTCTGGCGGTTGAAGCTTCCGGAGAAGTGCGCGAACGCCCGTCCCGAGAGATCGATCGCGACCTGCGCCTGCGCCTCGTCCATCGGCAGGAGGAATCCGTAGCGCGCAATGCCCACCTTCGAGCCGAGCGCGCGCCGCAGAGCTTCCCCCAGCGCGAGCGCGCAATCCTCCACAGTGTGGTGCTCGTCGACTCGCAAGTCGCCCTTGCACGTGAGCTCGAGCGAGAATCCGCCGTGCTTGGCGAGTTGCTCGAGCATGTGGTCGAAGAACCCGATGCCCGTGGCGATGCGGATGGGAGAGGGGCTGTCGAGGTTCACGCGAGCCTCGATCTCGGTCTCCCGCGTGCGCCGCTCGACTTGAGCACGCCGTGCCGTGAGCGTCTGAACGACCGCCGGCCACGTCTCATCGGGCGTTCCGTCGCGCTGTACCCGTACCGCGCGTACCCCGAGATTCGCTGCGAACTGGAGGTCCGTATCGCGATCGCCTACGACCGCGCTCGAGGCGAGATCCACGCCGCTCGCGCGAATGTATTCTTCCACCAGCCCCGTGTTGGGCTTGCGGCAGCCGCAGCCGTCGGTCTTCAGATGCGGGCAGACGAAGACCGCGTCGAACTCGATCCCCTGGGACCGGAGCGTCTCGAGGATGAACTGCTGCGGACGCTCGAAGGCCGCCTGCGGGAAAGAGTCGGTCCCGAGCCCATCCTGGTTGGTGACCAGAACCAGGCGGTATCCGTGCCGTGCGAGGTCGGCCAGAGCGGCGAATACGCCAGGCATGAAGCGCACTTTCTCCAGGGAGTCGACCTGCTCATCCGGCGGCTCCTCCACCAGTGTGCCATCGCGATCGATGAAGAGCGTTGCCGCGGGACGGTTACTCGGCCCATCCTGGGCCTCGCCCCTCCGGGGCCGGCTGTCGCCGTCCAAAATCGCTCCCGGCGATTTAGTGCTCGGCCCATCCTGGGCCTCGCCCCTCCGGGGCCGGCTGTCGCCGTCCAAAATCGCTCCCGGCGATTTTGTCATCCCCATGCCTCCAGCAGTCGACCGTTTTGCTCCGGCGTACCCACTGTTATGCGTAAAGCGCGTCCGAGCCCCGGGTATCCGCGCGCATCGCGAACCAGAAGGTGCGCCCCCCGGGCGCGAGCCAATGCATCCCCGGCGTTGTCGAACTCCGCGAGTACGAAGTTGGCATCGCTTGGCCACACTCGCGTTACGCGCGCCAGCCGCGGCAGTGTCGTAATGAGACGCTGGCGCTCTGCCAGGAGCAGCGTCAGCCGCTCGCGGGACGCGGCGAGAGCCTGCGCCCTCAGGCCCTGAAGGACCGCCTCCAGGGTCAATTGCGGGATGGCGTACGGGGGTATGATCTTGCGCAGCAGGGCGATGACTTCCGGGTCGGCGATGAGCGCCCCACAGCGTGCGCCCGCCAGGCCGTATGCCTTCGACAGTGTACGCAGAATCGCAAGATTGGGCAGCTCAGCGACCCGATGCGCGAGGCTCGTCCTGCCGGCAAACTCGATGTATGCCTCATCGACGACGACCAAGGCGCGCCCGGCGAGCCGCCGGACGATCCGCAGGAGAGCAGCCTCATCGAGGAGGTTGCCCGTCGGGTTGTTGGGAGAGCAGAGAAAGACCAGCTTCACGGCCGCGGCGCACCGCTCGAGCAGGGTTCGCTCATCGAGCGCGAAGCCTTCCGCAGCGCGAAGCGGCACCGGAACGACCTCCGCGCCCTGGATTCGCGCACAGACGGAGTACATGCCGAAAGTAGGCGGGCATACCAGGACCGCGTCCCGGCCGGCGCGGCAGAACGCCCGTGTCAGAAGATCGATCGCCTCGTCGCTCCCGCGCCCCACGAGGACCGAGGCGGCAGGGACCTCATAGAGCGCGGCAAGCCGGTCGAGCAGGGCTCGAGGTTGCGGCTCCGGATAACGGTTGAGTCCCGCATCCGATTCATCACCTGCGGGGCGCCAGGGCAGCTCATTGGCGTGCAGCCGCTCGAGGCTCGGCTCCCAGGAGGCATGCTCGTAGGGCTTGAGCGCCACGATTTCGGGCCGCGCGAGCTCCTCAACCCAGCTCATGGGGCGCTTCCATCCCGCGGTGGAGCGATACCGTCAGAGTCAAGCGCTGCGAGCCGGCGAGTCACGGCGCCGGCGTGCGCATCGAGCCCCTCGAGCCGCGCGAGAGTGACCGCGACCGGGCCCAGGGAGCGCAGGCCCTCGGGTGAGAGCTCCTGTACGGTGATCCGCTTGACGAAGTCGAGCACCGAGAGCCCGCTGTAGGCGCGCGCATAGCCGTAGGTCGGCAGCACATGGTTGGTGCCCGAGCAGTAGTCCCCCATGGGCTCCGGTGACCAGGCGCCGAGAAACACCGAGCCGGCGCTCGCCACTTTCTCGAGCCAGCGGCGCGGCTCGCGCACTTCGAGAATCAGGTGCTCGGCCGCGTACTGGTTGGCGACCTCGAGCGCACTGTCGAGATCCCTCACGACGATGCAGCGGCTGCTTGCGAGCGATCGGTCCAGGATGGCCCGCCGCGAGAGGGCATGTGTCTGACTGTCTACTGCCGCGGCGACCGCTTCGGCGAGCGCGCGGCTGGATGTCACCAGGATCGCTTGCGCCTGCACGTCGTGCTCGGCTTGGGCGAGGAGGTCCGCGGCGACGAACTCGGCGCGCGCCGTCTCGTCGGCAACCACGAGCACTTCCGAGGGGCCCGCCGGCATGTCGCAAGCCGCACCGGCCGGGTCGGCCGCCACAAGCTGTTTGGCGGCCGTTACCCAGGCGTTGCCTGGCCCGAAGATCTTGTCCACCTTGGGGATGCTCTCGGTGCCATACGCCATGGCGGCAATGGCCTGTGCGCCGCCCACCTTGCGCACGGACTCGATGCCGCAGAGCCTTGCCGCGACGAGCACCGCCGGATGGGCCCGGCCGTCCCGCCCGGGCGGAGTGCAGAGCACAGGTCGCGGGCAGCCTGCGATACGCGCCGGCACGGCCAACATGATCACGGCCGAGGGAAGCGGCGCGGACCCGGCGGGCACGTAGAGGCCGACAGCCGAGATCGGCCGAACGATGCGCTCGCAATTTACGCCCGGCATCGTCTGCACCGTCAGGCCCTCGGGAACCTGGGCGCGATGAAAGCGCTCGACGTTGTCTATGGCGCGCTTGAGCGCGGAGCGCTGCTCAGGGGTTAGCGCACGCTCTGCTTGCGAGAACTCCTGCTCGCTCGCCACGAGACCCTCCAGCTCAGCGCCGTCGAAACGGCGGCTGTAGGCACGGAGCGCCTCGTCCCCGCCCGCGCGCACGTTGGCAATGATTTCGCGTGCCACTGCATTGACGTCATCGCGGGCCGCCTGTACGGGGCGCGCGAGCGCCGCGCGGCGCTCGCCGTCGCAGAGCGATTCCCAGTCGAGGATACGCATGACTCAGGCCAGCATCTTTTCGACCGGAAGCACGAGAAGTGCGCTGGCGCCCGCCTTCTTGAGGCTCTCCAGCGTCTCCCAGAACACGTTCTCGCGGCAGACGGCGTGGATCGCCACACGGTCGGGGGAGCCCTCGAGCGGAATAATGGTCGGTGACTCGCTGCCCGGCAGGAGCTTGCGGATCTCGGTGAGTGCGGAGCGCGGGGCGTGGAGCATGATGTATTTGCTTTCGCGCACCTGCTGCACGCCGTCGATGCGCATGAGCAACCGCTCGACCCACTCGTCCTTCAACGGCGGCAGGTCAAGAGGGGTGCGGATGAGCACGGCGTGGCTCTCGAGCACCGTTTCGACTTCGCGCAGGTGGTTGGCCTGCAGCGTCGATCCCGTCGAGACGAGATCACAGATGAGGTCGGCTCGTCCCAGGCGAGGCGCGATCTCGACGGCGCCTGAAAGGGTGACGATCTCTGCCGAAACGTCGCGCTCGCGCAGATACTTCTCGAGAAGATAGGGATACGTCGTCGCTATACGCTTGCCTTGCAGTGTGCGCGGCCCCTCGAACGAGGCGCCCTCCGGTACGGCGAGCGAGAGGCGGCAGCGGCCGAAATCGAGCGTGCGCACCTGCTGGAATCGCGCCGGATGGCCGCGCGAGGCGAGCTCCAGGCGCTTCTCCTCGAGCACGTTGAGGCCGACCAGGCCGAGATCGCAGACATCTTCCTGCACGAGGTCCGGGATGTCGTCGTCGCGCACGAAGAGCACATCGAGCGGCATGTTCTCCCCGTACGCCATCAGCTGATCCTTGCCGCGGGAGATCTTCAGGCCGCAGCGCATCAGCAGGTCGAGCGAGGGCTCGGTCAGTCGGCCCGACTTCTGGATCGCGAGCTTCAGGCGCAGCTCATCCATGGCGCTGCGCCTCCATCTGCGGGCGAGTCTTGTCCAGCCTGGAGGCGGCGAGTGCGTAGCCGCCGTTGCCCGCGGCAAGGAAGCGCGCCACCCGGCCGATGGTCGTGACACTGACGCCCGTCAGGCGGTGGATCTCGCGGTAGGGAAGTCCCCGCCCGAGGTAGTCCACGACGGCCCAGCGATCCGCCATTGCCTGCAGCTCGGCTGGTGTACAGAGGTCGCGGAAGAACGCGCGCACTTCCTCGGCGCTGCGCAGGCTCGCGATAGCCGTGTAGAGATTGCGCTCGGCGAGCGCCTCCTGGCGGGGGGTGAGGCTGCGGTGGGTCTTCATGGTGTAAGAGTGTAATAGCGTGATAGTACGTTAACACGAAGCGGGACGAATCGCAACGGGGAGGGGGCGGGGGAAGATCGTGCTCACGATGGCAGCTCAACCGCCCATGGCCCCCTCTGAAGGGACGCAGCACGAAGGCGGAAGCGGGACTGGGATACCGGCGCGCTGGGATACCGGCGCGCTTGACGTGTTGCGGATCCACACCCTACACTCAAGGGCACTCATCGAGACCGGCTGAGGGATTAGGCCCTTAGACGCCGGGGCAACCGCTGGGACTAACCATCCTGTAAAGGTGCCAACTCCTGCGATCCGAGCCACGCCGAAGCGTGGCGGGACGACAGATGAGCGGTCCGCGTAGCCTGGCCGCGCCGCCTCTTGGCGCGCCCGGGATGGACGCGACGCACCCGCCAGAGTCTTGGCGGGCGCTCCGCAGGAGGGCCGGTGAGACCGAGCCATGATTGCGGAGCTTTCGATGAATGGTACTGCCGAACCCGTGCTCCCTGAGACCCGCCTCCAAGAGGACGGCAGGGTCGCCGGGAAGCGGATTCGTGCGCCCGTGCTATCGCCCGCCGATCCGCTGGTACGCGAGGGAGTACTGGAACTAGCCGGCGGGATGGCTCTGCACCACGGTGGCCGACTGACCCGCGTGTGCCTCGCCTGGCGTCTCGTGGGCCCACACAACGCTCCCGTCGTCTGCGCGCTGGGAGGCATTTCCGCCAGTCGGCGCGTCTGCGCCGGCGCGGAAGGCTGGTGGGCGGAGATTGCCGGCGCCGAGCGGCCGCTGGATACGCATCGCTTGCGCATCCTAAGCTTCGACTATCTCGGCGGCAGCGGTGAGTCCAGCGGACCGCGGGACGGCGAGTCGTTCCCCAGCGTCTCGACGTACGACCAGGCCGAGCTGCTGCTTCGACTTCTCAATCACCTCGGCATCAAGGCCCTGCGCGCGATCGCGGGCGGCTCCTATGGCGGGATGGTGGCGCTGGCTTTCGCCGAGCGTTATCCGGAGCGGGCAGGACGGCTGCTCGTACTGTGCGCGGCGGACAGACCCCATCCTTTGGCCACGGCCTGGCGCAGCGTGCAACGAGAGATCGTGCGCATGGCGCTCGCGAGCGGCCGGGCCGCAGAGGGCCTCAGGCTCGCGCGGGCGCTTGCCATGTCGACCTACCGCAGCAGCGAGGAGCTCGGAGCGCGGTTCGCCGGCCCGCCCGTGCTCGAATCGGGCCGCTTCGTCTTTCCCGTGGAGCGCTATCTGCTGGCCCGCGGCGGTGATTACGCGGCGCGCCATCGGGCCGAATCCTTTCTCTGCCTCTCGGAATCCATCGATCTGCATCGCGTCGATGCCGATCGCATCTTCGTCCCGACGATCGCGGTCGCCGTCCGCGAGGATCAGCTCGTCCCGATGGCGGACGTGCGCGGCATGGTCGCGCGCCTGGGCGCCGGCCGCTTTCTCGAGATCTCCTCGATTTACGGGCACGACGCCTTCTTGAAGGAATCCCAGCAACTGAGCGGCGCGTTCGCCGCGGCGTTGGAGAGCAACTGAGCCATGAGCAATCTGACACGCCGCCACTCCACCGATCAGGTGACCCAGACGGTGCGCGCCGGCCTTGAGTGCGACGACGCCACCGGTGCCGTGGTGCCGCCGATCCATCTGACTTCGACCTTCGCTTTCCGCGCGTTCGGAGAGAAGCGGCGCTACGACTACACCCGCTCCGGCAACCCCACCCGCGACCTTCTGGGTGAGGCGATCGCGCAGCTCGAGCTGGGCACCGGAGGCGTCGTCACCGCGACGGGCATGGCCGCGATCACGCTGGTCGGCTATCTCGTTCCGGCGGGAGCGCGCATCGTGGCGCCCCACGATTGTTACGGCGGCACGTACCGGCTGCTCGATGCCTGGCGGCGCCGGGGCGAGCGGGACGTGGAGTTCGTCGACTTCGCCGATCTGACGGCCGTCAAGAGCGCTCTGGCCAGACCCGCGGCGCTCCTGTGGATCGAGACTCCGAGCAATCCGCTGCTGCGCATCACCGACATCGAGCAGTTCGCGGCGCTGGGGCACGCGGCCGGCGCGATCGTGGCGGTCGACAACACGTTTCTGTCGCCCGGATGGCAGCAGCCCCTCACTCTGGGCGCCGACCTCGTCGTCCATTCGACAACGAAATATCTGAACGGGCACAGCGATGTGGTCGGCGGTGCCGTGGTCGCCCGAAGCAAGGAATGGCACGAGCAGCTCATCTGGTGGGCCAACTGCCTCGGCGTGACGGGCTCTCCCTTCGATAGCTTTCTGACCCTGAGAGGCCTGCGCACCCTGCACGCGCGGCTCGAGCACCACGGCCGCAATGCCACCGCGCTTGCGCAGTGGCTCGCCGAGCAGCCCGGGGTGAGTCGCGTCTATTACCCCGGCCTGCCGAGCCATCCCGGACACGAAATTGCGCGTCGCCAACAGCGCGGCTTCGGCGCAATCGTGACCCTGGAGCTGGAGGGCGGACTCGAGCCCGTCAAGGCCTTCTGCTCTGGCCTGAATTGCTTCTCCCTCGCGGAGTCCCTGGGCGGTGTGGAGAGCCTGGTAGCCCATCCGGCCACCATGACCCATGCCGCAATGGAGCCCGCCGCGCGCCTCAAGGCCGGCCTGGTCGATGGCCTGATCCGCCTCTCGGTCGGTATCGAATCGCTGGAGGATCTGCGCGGCGACCTCGCCGCAGGACTGGAGCGTGCCACGCGCGCGCGGCCGCAACGGACCGAAGCGCTCGCCGCCGCCGGCTGAGCGGCTCAGGCCGCGCGGAGGCGTTCCAACACCGCGTCGCCGACTCGCTCCGTCGAGAGCGCGCGGTCGCGGCTGGCCGCGATATCCGGCGTACGGGCGTTGTGCTCGATAGCCTCCGACACGGCCCGCTCCAGCGCCGCTGCCTCGGCCGAGAGCCCGAGAGAATGTCGCAAAAGGAGGGCAGCGCTCAGAATCGTCCCGCAGGGGTTTGCGATACCCTGGCCCGCGATATCCGGCGCCGAGCCGTGGATCGGCTCGTAAAGCCCGCGCGTGCCTTCGCCGAGTGAGGCCGAGGGCAGAAGCCCCAGCGATCCCGCCAACATGGATGCCTCGTCCGTGAGAATGTCGCCGAACATGTTCTCCGTCACCAGCACGTCGAAATCGCGCGGGCGCCGGATGAGATGCATCGCCGCCGAGTCGACCAGCATGTGCTCGAGCGACACTTTCGGAAACTCCGCCCGCATCACTCGCGTGGTCACCTCCCGCCATAGCCGCGAGGTCTCGAGCACATTTGACTTGTCGATCGACACCAGCTTCCCCCGCCGCTGCTGCGCCAGCCGCGCAGCCACCCGCACGATCCGCTCCACTTCCTCCACCGTATAAGTGCACACGTCCGTAGCAGAACGCGGATCCCGACGCTTCTCCCCGAAGTAAATCCCGCCGGTGAGCTCCCTCACGAACACGAGATCCACGCCCTGCAGGACTTCCGGCTTGAGGGTCGAAGCGGCAAGCAGGGCAGGGTGCACCTTCACGGGCCGCAGATTGGCGTAGACGCCCAGCGCTCTGCGCAGAGCCAGGAGTCCCTGCTCCGGCCGCACCTGCGCCTCCGGCGCCGACCACTGGGGTCCGCCAATTGCGCCGAGTAAAACCGCATCTGCCTCGAGACAGGCTTTCAGGGTGCCTTCGGGCAGAGGGTTCCCCGACAGATCGATAGCTGCTCCGCCGAACGGTAGCTCGGTCAGGGCGAACTCGTGCCCGTAAGCTTTCGCAACGGCGCGCAGGCACCGCAATCCCTGCGCCACGACTTCCGGCCCAATCCCATCACCCGGCAAAACAGCAATATTCGCCTTCATCTGACAGTCCCGAATGTACGTTTTTGATCAAACTTGTAAAGCGGAGCCTCGGTCGCAAAGGCGCCTGCCGGGGGCTTCTGGAGCCAGGGACGGCGGAAGAGAGCCTCCAGGGATCAGGTGAGCCGGCGGCAGCCGGCGCAACCCGGATTCACGGCGTCCCCCGGCAGGCGCCTTTGCGACCGAGGGTCCGGGGCGTGAATCTGAGCTAAACGCAGTACCCAGCTCCCTGGCGTTGCTCGTAAGCGCCGATTTCCTTCTCTCGCCCGAGCAGAAATCCCAGCTCATCGACTCCATTCATCAAGCAAAACCGCGCAAACGGCTCCAGTGGAAACCTGACCGATTCCCCCGTGGGAAGCTTCAGGCTGGTGCTCTCCAGGTCGATCGTGACCTCCGTCCCCGGATGCTCCATCAGCCACCCGTGCGTCCCCTGATCGACGATCACCGGCACCAGCCCATTCTTCAGCGAGTTGTTGCGGAAGATATCCGCGATCTGCGTGCTCACCACCGCGCGAAACCCATACTCCGTCAGCGCCCAAGGCGCATGCTCACGCGATGACCCGCAGCCGAAGTTGTTGCCCGCGACCAGGATCGCGCATCCCTTCGCCTCCGGCCGATTCAGCACGAAGTCCGGCTTTGGCGTTCCGTCGCTCCCGTAGCGCCAGTCGGCGAAGAGATTGGCCCCGAGACCCGAGCGCGTCGTCGTTGTGAGGAATCGCGCCGGAATGATCTGGTCGGTATCGACGTCGCTCACCGGGAGCACCACCGTCCGCGAGCGCAGAGTCTTGATCGGATCCACTGCTGTCCTCCTACATCAACTCGCGAGGATCGGTGAGGCGTCCGCGCACCGCGGATGCAGCGGCCGTCAGCGGACTGGCAAGCAGCGTGCGCGCGCCCACCCCCTGACGCCCTTCGAAGTTGCGGTTGCTGGTGCTGACCGCGTACTGGCCCTTCGGCACCAGATCGCCGTTCATCCCGAGGCACATGGAGCAGCCGGACTCGCGCCATTCCGCGCCCGCCTCGAGAAACACTGTGTGCAGGCCTTCGGCCTCCGCTTCCCGCTTGACCTCCTGAGAGCCCGGGACCACCAGCATCTGCACGCCCCGCGCCACCTTGCGTCCACGAAGGAGCGAGGCCGCATCACGCAGGTCGGAGAGTCTGCCGTTCGTGCAGCTGCCGACGAACACCACATTGACGGGCTGCTCGGCAATGGGGCGGCCCGGCTCGAAGCCCATGTAGGCCAGGGATTTCGCGTATGCCGCATCGCCAGGGCGCTGTGGGATCGACCCGGAGATCGGGATGACCATGCCCGGGTTCGTTCCGTACGTGACCATCGGCTCCAGGCTTGCGGCGTCGATGTCGACCTCCCTGTCGAACCGTGCGCCGACATCGGTCGGAAGCTGCCGCCATCCCTCGAGGGCCTCATCCCAGGCCGCGCCCTGGGGCGCGCGCGGGCGGCCGGCCAGGTAAGCGTATGTCGTCTCATCCGGCGCGATCATGCCGGCGCGCGCGCCGGCCTCGATCGACATGTTGCAGACCGTCATGCGCTCGTCCAGGCCGAGGGAGCGGATGGTCTCCCCGCGATACTCGATGACATGTCCGGTGCCGCCCGCGACGCCGATCTTGCCGATGATCGCCAGGATGAGATCCTTCGCGGTCACGCCGCCGGCGAGCTTGCCGCTCACGTTGATCGCGAGCGTGCGGGGCTTTCTCTGCAGAAGGCACTGCGTGGCGAGGACGTGACCCACCTCCGTCGTGCCGATACCGAAAGCAAGCGCCCCGAGCGCCCCGTGAGTGCTCGTATGGCTGTCGCCACAGACCACGGTCCTGCCCGGCTGGGTGAGCCCGAGCTCCGGTCCGATGATGTGCACGATCCCGCGGCGCGCGTGGCGCAGTCCGAGAAGCTCCACGCCGAAGGCGGCGCAGTTGACCTCGAGCTCCCGCACCTGGCGGGCAGCGGCCTCGATGGTGATCGGCGCACCCCCGAAGACCTGCTCCGTCCGGGTGGGGGTGGAGTGATCCATGGTGGCGAAAGTCAGCTCCGGCCGCCGCAGCTTGAGGCCACGCTCACGCAGCACTGTGAATGCCTGCGGCGAGGTGACCTCGTGAATGAGGTGCAGGTCTATGTAGAGAACGGCCGGCGTGGCGGGCGTCTCCGCCACCACCTCGTGGCGGTGCCATACCTTCTCGAAAAGCGTTTGCGGGGAAGAAGCCATCTAGAGGGTCACTCCTATACTGCCGCCTGAGCCGCACGCACCGCGGCGCTGCGCTCCTCGCGCGAGCGGGCGCCGGCCTGCGCGAGCTCGATACGGTTGATGACCTCGAGAAATGCCTTCGTGCTCGACTCCACGATGTTGGTGCTCACGCTCGCGCCGCGGTAGGTCCGTTGGTTGTATTCCACGTAGACCAGGGCTTCGCCCTGCGCATCCTCGCCTTCGGTGACGCCGCGGATCTCGAACTTGCGCAGCATCACGCCGATGCCCGTAGCGGCTTCGATCGCCTTGAAGGCCGCATCGACCGGTCCGTCGCCCGATGCCTTCTGCTCCGCGGTGCGGCCATCCACGTGCCGCAGCTGCACCACCGCGGTGGCCGGAGCGTTGCTCGTGGCCATGGTGTCGAGACTGACGAGGCTCCAGGGGCCGGCCGCAGTGCCTTCCGCCCGCAGCACCAGCGCCTCGATGTCGCCGTCGAACAGCTCCTTCTTTTTATCAGCAAGCGCCTTGAATTCCTCGAATACCCGGTTGAGCTCGGCCTCGTCGAGCTCGAACCCGAGAGCCTTCACGAGGTCACGGAACGCGTGGCGGCCACTGTGCTTGCCCAGTACCAGGTGGCTACGGGAAAGACCCACGTCCTCGGGACGAAGGATCTCGTACGTAGAGTGGTGGCGCAGCACGCCGTGCTGATGGATCCCGGCCTCATGTGCGAACGCGTTCTCGCCGACGACGGCCTTGTTGCGCGGCACCGGCATGCCGGTGATGCTCGAAACGAGCCGCGAGGCCGGATAGAGCCGATTGGTTTGCACGCCGGTCGTGACGTTGAAGAAGGCTGCGCGCGTCTTCAGAGCCATCACCACCTCCTCGAGCGAGCAATTGCCCGCGCGCTCGCCGATGCCGTTGATGGTGCACTCGACCTGTCGTGCGCCCGCCACCACGGCCGTGAGGCTGTTGGCCACGGCCATCCCAAGGTCGTCGTGGCAGTGGACGGAGAGCCGTATGCGCTCAATGCCGCGGACGTTCTTTCGCAGGTAGCGAAAGAGCTCAGCGAACTCGTCCGGGACCGTGTATCCCACCGTATCGGGAATGTTCACCGTCGTTGCGCCGGCCTCTATGGCCGCCTCGACGACCTGCGCCAGGAACTCGAGCTCCGTGCGCGAGGCGTCCTCGGGAGAGAACTCCACGTCCTCGCAGAGACCTCTCGCGAGCTTCACGCTGTCAACGGCCGTGCGCAGGATCTCCTCCTGCGCCATGTTGAGCTTGTACTGGCGGTGGATGGCGCTGGTCGCGAGGAACACGTGGATCCGCCGGCGCGGCGCATCCGCGAGCGCGCGTGCGGCGAGCTCGATGTCCTCCCGATTGCAGCGCGCAAGACCACAGGTCACGGGACCTTGGATCTCCCGGGCCACCGCCTGCACACTCTCCCAGTCCCCCTTGGAGGCGGCGGGAAAGCCCGCCTCGATGACATCGACCCCCAGCTCCGCCAGTGCACGGGCCACACGCAATTTCTCCGGCCGCGTCATGCTGCATCCCGGGGACTGCTCCCCGTCGCGCAGCGTGGTATCGAAAATCAGCACTCGGTCAGGATCGGGAGCCATGAGATGTCTCCTTGTATCGGGGGGCGCGCCTCGTCTCAGGCGCGCTTTTCGTTGAGCCAGGGCATGCGGGCGCGTAATGCCTCGCCGACCTTCTCGACCTGATGCTCGATGTCGCTCTTGAGGAGTTTCTGGTAGCGCTTGCGCCCGGTGGCGTTCTCCTCGATCCACTGGCGGGCGAACTTGCCCGTCTGGATTTCCTTCAGCACCTTGCGCATCTCGTTCTTCACCCGATCATTGACGATGCGCGGACCGCGGGTGAGGTCCCCGTATTTGGCGGTCTCGCTGATGAACTGGTGCATCTTGCGCAGTCCGCCCTCGTGCAGCAAATCGACGATGAGCTTCAGCTCATGCAGGCACTCGTAGTACGCGACCTCAGGCTGATAGCCGGCCTCCACCAGGGTCTCGAAGCCTTTCACGACGAGCTCCGTCGCGCCGCCGCAGAGCACGGCCTGCTCGCCGAAGAGATCGGTCTCCGTCTCCTCGCCGAAGGTGGTCTCGAGCACACCCCCACGCGTGCCGCCGATGCCGTGCGCGTAGGCCAGCGCTTTCGCGTGCGCCTTGCGCGTCGCATCCTGCGCGACTGCGATGAGGCAGGGCACCCCGCGGCCTTGCTGATATTGCCGGCGTACCAGATCACCGGGTCCCTTCGGCGCGATCAGCACCACGTCCAGATCCTTACGCGGCTTGATCTGCTTGAAATGGATGTTAAAGCCATGCGCGAAGAGCAGCGTCGCGCCGGACCTCAAGACCGGCTCTATGCTTTCGTAGAGCGCCTTTTGGGCCAGATCCGGCACGAGCATCGCGACAAGATCGGCGTCGCGCGCCGCGGTCGCCGGCTCTGCGACCTGCAGACCGTCCTTCTTGGCCTTCTTCCAGCTCGCTCCCGCCTTGCGCACGCCGACAACGACATCGAAGCCGCTGTCCTTCAGATTGAGCGCATGCGCACGGCCCTGGCTACCGTAGCCGAGTACCGCGATGCGCGCGCCGCGCAGGGCTTTTTTGTCGACGTCTTTCTGGGAATACAGCCTCATCATCTAACTCCCGACATTCAATTGACCGATAAACGAAACCGTCGAACGGCCGCGTGCCGAGACGTAGCGGACGACCTGTAGGCATAAAGGTCCTACGAGGCGAATCCGCCAAACGGCCGCAGGCCAGTTTGACCACATCAAAAAAGCCAAAACCCCGCATCGGCTGCCTTGGCCGGTGCGGGGTCTTAAGTCTTCTCTCACTCTCCCGAGGTCCGCCCTCAGGCGCGCGCGAAGTCCCCACACCGGCTGCCCGCAAGGAGCAGCCTTCCAATGGGCAGCAGCAGAGAACGTAGCGCGCTGCGCGGCGCGTCGAGCACTGCGCAGCTCACGTCGGACCCTGCTTCGAGTTCCACGCTCGGGTGCCTGGGGTTGAGTGCCAAAACGGCAGGTAATGATGGGGATGTCAGCACATTCGCCGCGACTTTGTCAATGATCCGCCCGGAGCGGATCATGACGACGCGCGCGCGCGTGTCGGCCCCCGCGGCAGCGGGGGGTGCGACGCATGCGTCGCACGGGCGGCCATGGATGGACGCACCGGGCTTCCGCGGAGCATGGACTGCGCAGCGGAATGGACCCAGGACGGGTCGAGCAATCTGACTGTGCGTCCGCTATGCTCGCCTCGTGTCCCAAGAGATGTTGCTGAGAGTCGATCCGGCCGAGAGCCGTCCGCTCTGGATCGTGACTGACGGGGAGCTGCAGAGCTGGCTCGCCAGCCAGCCCACCCAAGTGGTTGCATGGGTGCGAGCGCACGGCTTCCAGGCGGAGCGGCACCGCGTCCTCAGCTTGCCTTCCGCAGAAGGTGGCATAGGCGGTGCCGTGGTCGGCCTGGGCTCGCTGCGATCCTCCGCAGACCTTACGCTCTGGCACGCGGCAGGGCTGTCCGACAGGCTCCCCGCGCAGGCCTGGCATCTTGCCACGCCTTTGCCGCCTGCTGCCGCGACTCGCTTCCTTCTTGGATGGCTCATGGGTGCTTACCGGCTGACCCGATATCGGCTCGACGGGCCGCAGCCGCCGCGGGCGGCGCTCGTGCCGCCGGATGGAGCCGACCTCGGCTATGCGGATGCCGCGGCGCGCGCCACCGCTCTGGCGCGTGATCTCATCAATACACCCGCCAACGACATGGGGCCGGAGGAGCTCGCCGAGGTGGCCCTGGATCTCGCCCGATCCCGCGGCGCGCGCTGTCAGGTGCTGACCGGGGGTGAGCTGGCAGGCTATCCGATGCTGCGCACCGTCGGGGCCGCAAGTCCTCGCGAGCCGCGCCTCATCGACCTGCGCTGGGGAGAGCGTGATGCGCCCCGCGTGACCCTGGTCGGTAAAGGAGTGTGCTTCGATACCGGAGGGCTCGACCTCAAGCCCTCTGCCGGCATGCTCCTCATGAAAAAGGACATGGGCGGCGCCGCGTGCGCCCTCGGGCTCGCCGATCTGATCATGAGGCTGAGAGTGCCGGTGCAGCTTCGTCTGCTGATTCCCGCCGTGGAGAACAGTATCGGGGGAGCCGCTTATCGCCCTGGCGACGTGGTGCGCTCACGCAAAGGACTCACCGTGGAGATCGGCAATACCGACGCCGAAGGGCGCCTCGTGCTGGCCGACGCGCTTGCCGAGGCGGATGGCGAGCGGCCGGACCTGCTCGTCGATCTGGCTACGCTGACCGGGGCCGCGCGCACGGCGCTTGGTCCAGAGCTGCCGGCCGCCTATTCTCCGAATGAGGCGCTGCTTGCGTCGCTGCGCAAGCACGGCGAGGAGGAGGGCGATCCGGTTTGGCCGCTGCCACTCTGGCCGGGATACGAGGAAGAGCTTGCGAGCAAAGTCGCCGACCTCGGCAATGTCTCCGCGACGCCGTTCGCGGGCTCCATCATCGCGGCGCTCTTTCTGCGGCGGTTCGTCACCGAAACACCGAACTGGCTGCACCTCGATCTCTATGCCTGGAATGGGAAGGAGCGTCCCGGGCGCCCGGTGGGTGCCGAGGCTCACTGCGTGCGCGGCCTCTTTCAGCTGATACGAGCGCGCTACCAGTCCTAAGGGTGATAAGCTAGAGGGCTTATACCCTTTAACATTTGATGAGCGCCGATGGCGAAATCCCGGGAAGTTGATCCGCGCGCGTATTCGCGACTGGTGGTCGACGGCATCAAGCAGACACCCTCGCGCTCCATGCTGCGCGCGGTTGGCTTCAAGGACGAGGACTTCGCCAAGCCGCAGATCGGCATTGCCTCGACCTGGGCGAATGTTACACCTTGTAACATGCACATCGGCGAGCTCGCGCGCGAAGCGCTTGCCGGCGCCGATGCGGCCGGCGGCAAGGGTGTCCTCTTCAACACCATCACCGTCTCCGACGGCATCGCCATGGGCTCCCCGGGCATGCGTTACTCGCTGGTCTCGCGCGAAGTCATCGCGGATTCGATCGAGACGGTGGTCGGCGCCGAGGGCTTCGATGGGTTCGTCGCCATTGGCGGCTGCGACAAGAACATGCCCGGATGCGCGATGGCGATGGCGCGCCTCAATCGACCCTCGGTTTTCGTCTACGGTGGCACCATCCGGCCCGGAGCCGCCCGGCGCGACATCGTCGCGGTGTTCGAGGCGGTCGGGGCGCGCGCCGCGGGGAAGATCACCGACGAGCAGCTTGCGGAAGTCGAGCGCACGGCGATTCCGGGGCCGGGAAGCTGCGGTGGCATGTACACCGCCAACACCATGGCCTCGGCCATCGAGGCGCTCGGCCTATCGCTGCCCGGCAGCTCCGCCCAGGAGGCGGTGAGTGGCGAGAAGCATGCCGATTGCCGCCGTGCGGGCGAGGCCGTCGTCGCCCTCGTGCGCCAGGGAATCCGCCCGCGCGACATCCTGACTCGCAAGGCGTTCGAGAACGCGATCACCGTTGCGATCGCGCTCGGCGGCTCGACCAATGTCGTGCTGCACCTGCTCGCGATCGCGCACGACGCGGGAGTGAAACTTCACCTGGATGATTTCACTCGAATAGGCAGGAGAGTCCCGGTGCTTGCGGACCTGAAGCCAAGCGGGCGGTACCTGATGTCCGAGCTCGTGGCCATCGGGGGAATCACGCCCCTCATGAAAATGCTGCTCGAGGGCGGGTTGCTGCACGGCGGCTGCCTGACGGTGACAGGGCGCACGCTCGCGGAAAATCTTGCCGGGACGGGCACATATATTGCCGGACAGGATATCGTGCGGCCGCTATCGCAGCCGCTGAGGAAGACGAGCCACCTCGTCGTCCTTTACGGGAATGTGGCCCCCGAGGGGGCGGTCGCCAAGATCTCCGGCAAGGAAGGCGAGACCTTCACCGGGACCGCCCGAGTGTTCGACGGCGAGGAGCAGGCGACCACGGCCATTCTCGCCGGGCGAGTGCGTGCGGGCGAGGTCGTCGTCATCCGCAACGAAGGCCCGGTAGGCGGTCCGGGCATGCGCGAGATGCTGAGCCCCACGGGCGCCATCGTCGGCCGCGGTCTCGCGGACAAGGTCGCGTTGATCACCGACGGGCGCTTCTCCGGCGGTAGCCACGGCTTCGTGGTCGGACACATTGCGCCCGAGGCGGCGGTAGGTGGCCCCATCGGTCTGCTGCGCAATGGGGACCTGATCACGATCGATGCGGTGCGCCGGGAGATCCAGGCGGACCTGGCGGTGGCGGAGCTGCGCCGCCGCCGCGCGGCGTGGAAGCCGCGCAAGCCTTTCGCGACGACGGGCGTGCTGGCCAAGTACGCCCGCCTCGTCGGCAGCGCCTCCACGGGTGCCGTGACCGGGGGGACTCCAGCTGCGATGGACATCTTGAGAGCACGCCGGCTTAAACGCGGTTAAGCATCGAAGCGTCATGCAGTTGTCAGTGCGCGGAGCAGCGGTTAGAGTTCGGCCTCGCATCCACCGATGCAGGCGGCTCGCGCCTACGGCTCCCGGCCCTCAGGGCGCCGCGATACCGAATTACTCAGGGGGATTGAGCCGTATGCGCGCGGCAGTCCGGGGGAAGGCGCACGCCCATGTCCCTGGAATGCATGAACCGGCGGGCCGCACCGCCGGTAAGACCGGATGCGGATGGGACCGCTTGCGGGCAGATGGAAAGATGGTTACTTTGCACCGCTTACGTCCCGATTTGGCAATTGCGGATTTGTAACAGCGACGCCTCACCACTTATCTCATGAGCGCTTACGTACAAGATACCCAGTTTTTCACACGCCGCACGATCGTCCTCGGCGCCATCATCCTCCTGCATATTTTCCTTGCGTGGGTGCTGGCAACGGGACTGGCCACACGCGCCATTCAGCTCGTCGCGCCCCCCATCCAGACGACGATCGTCAAGCAGACCAAGAAGACGGTGAAGCCGCCGCCGCCGCCGCCGCCTCAGTTGCAGCAGCAGCAAGTGCAGGTCCCGCCTCCGGTAATCCAGATCAACGTGCCGCAGGCCGCACAGAGCCGCGCGATCACGGTCGTGAAGCAGGTGGCCCGACCGGCCCCGCCGCCGGCGCCGGTGCACGTCACGCCGTTGCGGGCGATCCCGCGGGACTTCCCGTCGACGTCCGACTACTATCCGGACGCCTCGCGGCGCCTGGGTGAGCAGGGCACTGTGCTCGTCAAGCTCTGTATCGGTGCGGGTGGCAGGCTGGTCGGCGCTCCATCCATCGAGAAGAGCTCCGGTAGCCCGCGTCTCGACAGCGCCGCCCTCAGGTATGCCAGAGCCACCTCCGGTCACTTCGATCCGGAGACCCGCAACGGCGTGCCCGTGACCGTCTGCACGGCGCTTCCGATCAGGTTCCAGCTCACCGATTCTTTCTGACCGCTCCTGTCTCTGTCCGCTATGTCTCTTACTTTCGATGCCGCAATTTCCAGCGCGGCCCTTTCGTGATTCGAGGAATTTATGGGTAACCAAGCGATCGCATCCGTCAACAACCCGTACGGCTTGTCCGGTATCTGGAACTCGGGCGACATCGTCGCCCGGGGCGTCGTCGTCCTGCTTCTGATCATGTCGCTGATGTCGTGGTACATCATCCTGACGAAGCTCTGGGATCAGCGCCGCCTGAAGCAGTCCGCGCGCACCGCGGAGAAGCAGTTCTGGTCCGCGCCTTCCATCAAGGACGGTGTGGAACGCCTGAAGAAGGGCGATAACTTCCGCGCCATCGCCGAGGACGGCTTGCGCGCGGTGTCGCACCACGAGGGCCGGCTCACCGACCGCGTGGACATGCACGAGTGGGTGACCATGTCGCTGCAGCGCTCGGTCGACCAGGTCAACAGCGAATTGCAGAAGGGTCTGGGGTTCCTTGCCACCGTCGGCTCCTCGGCTCCCTTCGTCGGCCTCTTCGGCACGGTCTGGGGCGTCATGAACGCCCTCATCGCGATCGGCCTCGCCGGCCAGGCGAGCATCGACAAGGTCGCGGGCCCGGTCGGTGGCGCGCTCATCATGACCGCGCTCGGCCTCTTCGTCGCGGTCCCCGCGGTGTGGGGCTACAACTGGCTGCTCGGCCGCAACAAGGTCCTGCAGGACGCGCTGCGCAACTTCGCGGGGGACCTGCACGCCTACCTCGTCAGCGGAGCTCGTGTCAGCACGGGCGCCGAGGTTGGCGGTGCGCGTCCGGCGGCCGCTCCCGCCGCCGCGGTCCGCAAGTGAGCCACGGGTTCAATTGAGCCACGAGTCGAAATCACGAGAGTGCCGCATGGCTGGCTCCGCGCAGGGCGCGGAGCCAGCCATGACAGCCGCGCGCGCCCAGCGCGGCGCGTGAGGAGCTTTTTACCATGGCGATGAATGTACAAGGCTCTGGCGATGAGCCAAGCGTGATGGCAACGATCAACACGACGCCACTCGTCGACGTCATGCTGGTGCTGCTCATCATCTTTCTGATCACCATTCCGGTGATTACCAAGACGGTGCCGGTCAAGCTGCCGCATGCCACGAACATTCCCACGCAGACGAAGCCGCAGGACATCACCATTGCGGTCGACGCGGCGGGTAACATCTTTTGGAACGACAAGGAGGTTACGAGCGACAATCAGCTGCTGACCATGATCGAGCAGCAGGCGGTGAAGACCCCGCAGCCGGAGGTTCACATCCGCGGCGACAAGAACGCCAGCTACAAGTCCATCGGACACGTCCTGTATGAGCTTCAGCGCGGCGGGATGGTCAAGGTAGCCTTCATCACCGAGCCCAACCTAAGCGCGCTCGGCGTGCATTGAGGAGTTCTGAAGCATGGCCATGAATCTGGGGGGCTCGAGCGCGGGCCCCATGTGCGACATCAATACGACGCCGCTCATCGACGTCCTGCTGGTGTTGCTGGTGACGCTCATCATCACGCTGCCGATCATGACGCACGCAGTGAAGCTGGATCTGCCGCAGAACCAGAATCCGCCGCCGCCAACCGTGCAGCCCAAGGTGATCG
>JAKBCR010000061.1 GCA_021807675.1 Pseudomonadota bacterium | reverse complement strand
CTGCGGTGTCGGCGTCAGGGGGTCCCAGGGCGGGCCGCCATAGGACGGGGAGGACGCCCTGGAAGGCGAGCTCCTCGTACAGCACCACTGTGTCGGCTCCGTCGAACATACCCGCTTATCGGCTGGTCGCCGGCTCTACTTTAGCGCCCTTTTTGAAGCGCTGGATCCGGGCATTACGCTGCGCAGTCCCTGCTCCGCGCTCGTCCCGGGTCCGACCGGGCCTGCCCGGGTGTCCCTCCATGGCCACCCGTGCGACGCACGCGTCGCACCCTGCCCGCCACTTGCGGCGGCGGGGCACGTCGGTGTGCCCGGCACGCGGGCTCATACCGCTTCATGACTTCGGGGTGGGCTCGAGCCGACGGGGATCGCTTTGGGCGCGGCTGCAGATCATGTCAACTCAGCTCGCGTTGCTCAGCGGCGTGATGTTGGTCTGGGTCTCGTCCAGGAAGAAACGGCGGACCAACATGGCCTGCTGGAGCTTGCCCTTGCGGACGTAGGCCTCGTAGAGCAGATCCTTCATGACCTCCAGGGCGATGCCGGCCTCGTAGCCATCGAGGACGGGGATGTTGGGACGGGGGTCGGTGGCGGACCCGAAGAGCATGCTCTTCAGCTTGGTGAAGGTATCCGCGGAGAGCGCGGCGAGCTCCCGCACGTCGTTCAGCTCGTCGAAGAGGCGGAGCTTGCCCGCTTCGCCGAGGTCCGTGAACACCGCCTGAGCGGTCCGGCGACACATCGAGGCGAAGGCATTGAAGGCGCCGCTCGAGAAGCAGATCAACGCCTCGCGGAAGAGCAGCTCCACTTCCTCGGGGAGGTAGGTGAACGTGAATTTCTCGCGCGCTCGCTCGACCTCGGTGAATTGAGGGGACAGCTCGATGCGGCTGGTCGCGTACATGCGCACGGTGAAGCGCAGGAAGACGGGTGCGTTGCAGGCATCGCAACGGTAGACGATGCCTACCTGAGAGGGGCGATACGTCTGCAGCTCCTCGAAACGCGGCACGGCGCTGACGCTGAGGTGGGCGAGGACCTGACAATGCGGGCACGTCAGCGCCAGGGTCTTCTCCTGGCTGTTGATCAGGCGGCTCGATGGGTCGATTTGAAAGGACATAGTGCTCGTGTGCCGCCGATGATTGTAGCTCATTGGCGACAGTGCGGCCCATATTCCCCGCTCAGAGCATCGCGTTATGTCATATCCATGCGGCCAGGCACAGGGAGGTGCCCCGCCGCCGCAGGTGGCGGACGTTGAGGCAAAAACCGCGCTTTTTGCCTCAACGGCGCTGGGCCGGCCAGGGTGCGACGCATGCGTCGCACGGGTGGCCATGGAGGGACACCCCGGGCTTGCGCGGAGCAGGGACTGCGCAGCGCAATGGCCGGATCCAGCGCTTCATCTTAGACGCCGCCGGCGATCAAGAGGGAAACGTCCATCAGCACACGCGGCAGGGCGATGCCGGCGCGGGCGACCAGGTACTTCGGCTCCCAGCAGGGATCGAACTTGGCCTTGTACCGCCGCAGCCCCTCGAAGTTGTGGAAGTGCTCGCCGTGACGGAAGATGAAATTGCCGACGCGGTGCCAGGCGGGGGCGAGAGGATGCCGGTCGAGACCGGAGAGCGGCGCCATCCCGAGATTCAGCCAGCCATAGCCCTGGTCACGGGCCCAGCCCATGAGCTCGACGAAGAGGAAGTCCATCGTTCCCGGCGGCGCGGCCGGGCCAAACCGCATGAGATCCACCGCGAGCTCCGCGCGCGTCGCGGTCGTCCAGAGGTTGGCGAAAGCGGCAGGCGCGCCGCGCGAGCGCACGATGGCGAGCGGAAAGTTCCTCAGGTATTGCGGGGAGAAATAGCCCACGGAAAAGCGCTTCTCACCGGTTGCCTTGCTGGCGAGCCAGGCGTCCGAGACGCGTTGCAGGTCGGGCATCAGCTCCTCGATGCGGGCGGGAGGCGCGAGCTCGAATGTCAGGCCATCGTCCTGCGCTCGCTGGTGCGAGCGGCGCAGCTGCGCGCGCGCGGGTCCGTCCAAGGAGAAGTCCGCGAGCCGTACCCGCGCCTCCTCACCGATCTCGAGCGGCGCGAGGCCGAGATCGGCATAGAGAGACAGTCGCTCGGCGCCTGTTTGATAGAAGACAGTCTGGCTTCCATGGCGGTCCGCGAGCTCCCGAAAACGCCAGGCCAGCTCCTCGGCTCCAGTGCGCGGGCCGATCGGATCGCCGAGCGCGACCGAGCTGCGCCCGGCGATGCGATACATGAGAAACGCGTCAGCGCAGTCGCTGAACAGCAATCGTTTGTCACCTGTCAGAGCGGCGTTCGCGAGGCTCTGGTCGGAGCGCTCGATGATGGCGCGCGCTCGGGCGAGATCCTCCGCACTCGCCGCGGCCGGCTCCGGGCGCGCGGGCCGCAGCAGATTCAGCATCAGGCAGGCGGCCGCGAGCACGACGACCGCGAGCGAGGCACGCAGCATCCGCGGCGCGTTGGCGTGCAGCGCAAAGGTCCACCATAGATCGCCGGAATACGGCACTTTGCGGTAGAAGAGCAAGCCGATCCAGATCGAGAGGATGATGACCCCGGTGATGCTCGCGACCCAGGCGGGGGTGAAGCGCTCATCCAGAATCGCCGTCGGCCGGTAGAAGGCGCGTCGCCCGAGAGCCAACACGGCGAGAACGAGCGCGAGCACGATCGCTTCCTCGTAGAGCAGCCCCTTCAGCAGGCAGGCGATCATGCCGCAGACGAGCAACGCACGGGACATGGAGTACGCGGCTTTGACGCGGCGGAAGAGCGCGCGGGCCAGCAAAAGGAGCGCGAGCCCGATGATGCTCGCGGCCAGGCTCGACGCTTCCAACACCGCGAGTGGAACGAAGCGGTGCAGGAGCACGAGCCGCGAGTTGGTCTCGGGCGTCGCGCCCGACACGAGTAGTGCTGCGCCGGCGAAGAACGTGAGGGCTCCGGCGATCTGAGGGACGATGGGCGCGACGTACAGCGCGGCGCGCACGCGCGCACGCGCGAGATGCGCGCGACTCGCGCTCAGCTCCTTATAGCCGAAGAGCGCTGCGCCGAAGAGAAGCGGCACCAGGTAATAGATCGCCCGGTACGCGAGGAGCGAGCCCAAGAGTGCTTCGGGGGGGATGCCGCGCAGAATGAGCAGCATCACCGTCTCGAAGACGCCAATGCCTCCCGGCACGTGGCTCACGATTCCGGCGATGACCGCGATGGCGTACGCGCCGATGAATGGGATGAATTGGATGTGCGAGCCGGCTGGCAGCAGCCACCAGAGCACCGAGCCCGCGAGGGTCAGATCCACCACGCTGAGCGCCACTTGCGGCAGTCCGATGGCGGGGCCCGGCGCGCGCAGCGCCCAGCCGCGTATCTCGAGCACGCCGCGCGAGAGCGCCGCCCATAGCGCGTAGGTGGCTACCGCGGCGAGCAGCAGCGCGCCGACGAGGAAAGTCAGATCGTGACCGAGGTGCAGGACGGAGGCGCTCTGCTCGGGCGAGAGGAAAAGGGAGATGCCGGCGAGAGTGGCGAGCCCGATGCCTATGGAGAGGCTTGCGAACGCGGCTATGGTTGCGACCTCGACCGCGGTGACCCCCGCGCTGGCGTAGAGGCGGAAGCGGATCGCCCCGCCCGTGAAGGCCGCAAATCCGAGTGTGTGGCCGAAGGCGCTCGCAATGAATGACGTAAAGAGAATCTGCGCGTAGCGAAGGCGCTTACGAAGATACCGCAGCGCCAGTACGTCATATCCGCTCAGCACCCAGTAGCTGACCGCCGTCAGGCCGAGCGCCCCGAGCACTCGCCTGCGCGGTATCGCCTGCAGGTCGGCGAAGACCCTGCTGAAATGCAGGCGCGCGATCTCGCCATGCAGGACGTAAGCGACCGCGCCGAACACCAGGAGAGCGGTGAGCGGGCCAAGCCAGCGCAGGAGCCCACGGCTCTTGCTCTCCTGGCCGTCTGCCGAGGGACTTACCCCAGCGTCAGCGGCTCTCGGGGGTTTCCACAATTGCAAGAGCCGGGCTCGGAGGACTTCAACGGGTGAGAGGCTTGTAGCGGATGCGGTGCGGTTGCGCGGCTTCCTCGCCCCTGCGACGCTTGAAATCCTCGACGTACTCCTGGTGGTTGCCTTCGAACCAGACGACCTGCGAGTCGCCCTCGAAGGCGAGGATGTGGGTCGCGATGCGGTCGAGGAACCAGCGGTCGTGGGAGATCACGACGGCGCACCCTGGGAAGCCGAGCAGCGCCTCTTCGAGCGCGCGCAGAGTCTCGATATCGAGGTCGTTCGTCGGCTCATCGAGCAGCAGGACGTTGCCGCCGGATTTCAACACCTTGGCGAGATGCACGCGGTTGCGCTCCCCCCCCGAGAGCTCCCCGATCGTCTGCTGCTGCTGCGAGCCCTTGAAGTTGAACCGTCCGACATAGCTGCGCGAGGGTGTCTCGTAATTCCCGACCTTGAGGATGTCGAGGCCGCCGGAGATCTCCTCCCAGACGGTCTTCTTGTCATCGAGAGCGTGCCGCGACTGGTCAACGTAGGCCAGCGTCACGGTGGGCCCCGTCCGGATCTCGCCGGCATCCGGCTCCTCACCGCCCGTCAGCATCCGAAACAGGGTCGTCTTGCCGGCGCCGTTCGGGCCGATGATGCCTACGATGCCGCCGCGGGGCAGGCTGAACGACAGGTTGTCGATGAGGAGCCGCTCGCCATAGCCCTTGCGCAGACCCTTGACCTCGATGACGAGTTCCCCGAGGCGCTCCCCCGGAGGGATGTAGATCTCGTTGGTCTCATTGCGCTCCTGGAACTCGCGCGAAGCGAGCTCCTCATAGCGCTGCAGGCGGGCCTTGCTCTTCGCCTGGCGCGCCTTCGGGTTCTGGCGGACCCACTCGAGCTCGTGCTCCAGCGCCTTTCGCAGCGCCTCGCGCTCGCGCTCCTCGAGCTTCAGGCGCTGCTCCTTCTGCTCGAGCCAGGAGGAATAATTGCCGTGCCAGGGGATGCCATGGCCGCGATCGAGCTCGAGAATCCACTCGGCTACATTGTCGAGGAAGTAACGGTCGTGCGTCACGGCGACGACGGTGCTCGGATATTCCTCGAGGTAGCGCTCGAGCCAGGCGATCGACTCCGCATCGAGGTGGTTCGTCGGCTCATCGAGCAGCAGCATGTCGGGCGCGGAGAGCAGCAGGCGGCACAGCGCGACCCGGCGCTTCTCGCCACCCGACAGGGTGCCGATCTTCGCTTCCCACGGCGGCAGCCGCAGCGCGTCCGCCGCGATCTCGAGCTTGCGCTCGAGCTCCCATCCTCCCGCGGCATCGATGGCATCCTGCAGCTTCGCCTGCTTTTCGAGCAGTGCGTTCATCTCCTCCTCCTCCAAAGGCTCGGCAAAGCGGTCACTGATTCGGTTGAATTCCTCGACCAGTCTGAGGGTCTCGCCGACGCCCTCGTGGACAGTGCTGCGTACGTCACTCGCCGGGTCGATCTGCGGCTCCTGGGGCAGATAACCCACGCGGATCCCGCTCTGCGGGCGCGCCTCGCCGTCGATCTCCTTGTCGATGCCCGCCATGATCTTGAGCAGCGTGGACTTGCCCGCGCCGTTCAGGCCCAGCACGCCGATTTTGGCGCCGGGAAAGAAGGAGAGGCTGATATCGCGCAGAATCACGCGCTTCGGGGGGACGACTTTGCTCACCCCCTGCATGGTGAAGATGTATTGAGCCATTTCCTGTCGAGCTTAGATGAGGCCGCGGCCGAGTATTATCATCGACCCGGGGTCTCTTGGGCAGGTGGTTTCCGTCCGCCTGTGTTAGCCTTGGCCGATGCCGCTTCCCGGGGCTTCCCCCAGTTCCCGGAGGTTTCCCCCTGGCCGCCGAAAACCGATCTCAGAGCTTCACGCATGAGCGACAACGTCGTGGTCATCGCCGGCGAGCGTCTCGCGCGCTACGGCTTCGGTGACGGCCATCCCTTCGGACCCGATCGTCACGCGGCGTTCCTGCGGGAGTTTGGGGCCAGGGCGCTCGATCGCAAGGTGCGCGTGCTCGAGCCGCGCGATGCCAGGGAGGAGGAGCTGCTCGCGTTTCACACCGCGGGCTACCTCGAATTCGTGCGGGAGCGTTCCGCGAGCGGGCAGGGCTATCTCGATGCGGGAGATACGCCGGCGTATCGCGGCGTGTACGAGGCCGCATCCCGCGTAGTGGGTGCGACGCTGACGGCGACCGAGGGCATCATGGCCGGCGAGTTCCGTCACGCGTTCGTACCGATCGCCGGACTGCACCACGCCGCGCGCGACCATGCCGCGGGCTTCTGCGTGTTCAATGACTGTGGGGTCGCCATCGAGCTGCTGCGCAGCAGGTACGGGCTCAAACAGGTCGCTTACGTCGACATCGATGCGCATCACGGCGACGGCGTCTTCTACGCCTTCGAAGGCGACGCCGCCGTGATTTTCGCCGATCTGCACGAGGACGGTCGCTACCTGTATCCGGGAACCGGCGCCGCCGAGGAGACGGGGCGGGGAGCCGCCGAAGGTACGAAGCTCAATGTGCCCTTGCCGCCGGGCGCGAACGATTCCGCGTTCTGCGACGCGTGGCCGCGAGTCATCGCCCATCTCGAGCGCTTCGAGCCTGAGTTCCTCATTCTTCAATGCGGGGCGGACAGCATCGAGGGAGACCCTCTGACCCATCTGCGCCTGACGCCACGTGCCCACGCCCGCGCGGCAAGGGAGCTCGTGGACCTCGCCGAGCGACTCGGCCACGGCCGCGTACTGGCGCTCGGGGGCGGGGGATACGATCGCGCCAATCTCGCCAGCGCCTGGAACGCGGTCGTGGAAAGCCTGCTGGCGTAGCCTTTCGGTACAATCCCCCCCTTCCTCAGTCTCCATCGACAGGGTCCCTGAATGTTCCCCAAGAGTCTGGACATCCGCAGCTTCGACCCCGAGCTCAGCCGTGCGCTCGAGGGCGAGCGAGGCCGCCAGGAGGATCACGTCGAGCTCATTGCCTCGGAGAACTACGTGAGTCCGCGGGTGCTCGAGGCGCAGGGCTCGGTGCTCACGAACAAGTACGCGGAAGGCTACCCGGGCAAGCGTTACTACGGCGGCTGCGAGTACGTCGACATCGCCGAGCAGCTCGCGATCGATCGGGCCAAGAAGCTCTTCGGCGCGGCCTATGCCAATGTGCAGCCGCACTCCGGCTCCCAGGCGAACGCCGCCGCCTATTTCGCTCTGGCGCAGCCGGGCGATCCCATCCTGGGGATGAGCCTCGATCACGGCGGGCACCTCACGCATGGCGCGCGGGTCAACTTCTCGGGAAAATTCTTCCGCGCCGCCCAGTACGGCATCCGCCCGGATACGGGGGAGATCGATTACGAGCAGGTGCGGCGCCTGGCGGAGGAGCATCGCCCGAAGCTCATCATCGCCGGCTTCTCCGCGTATTCGCGAGTGGTCGACTGGGCCCGCTTCGCCGAGATCGCCAAGAGCGTGGGCGCCTATCTCGTGGTCGATATGGCGCACGTCGCGGGGCTCGTCGCGGTAGGCCTCTACCCGAACCCGATACCGCACGCCGATGTGGTCACGACGACCACTCACAAGACGCTGCGCGGGCCGCGCGGTGGACTGATCCTGGCGCGTGAGAACGAGGAGATCGCGAAGAAACTCAATTCCCTCATCTTCCCCGGGACGCAGGGCGGCCCGCTCATGCACGTGATCGCGGCCAAAGCCGTGGCGCTGCTCGAGGCGCTGCAGCCGGAGTTCGCCACTTATCAGCGGCAGGTGTTGGCTAACGCGCGCGCCATGGCCGCGAGGCTCGCCCGGCGCGACTATCAGATCGTCTCGGGCGGCACCGACAACCATTTGTTCCTGATGAGTCTCATCGGGCGCACGATCACCGGCAAGGAGGCCGATGCCGCGCTCGGGAAATCCAACATCACCGTGAACAAGAACGCCGTGCCGAACGATCCGCGTCCGCCCGCCATCACGAGCGGGCTGAGGATCGGCACTCCGGCGGCGACCACTCGCGGCTTCAAGGAGCGGGAGGTGGAGCAGGTGGCCGATCTCATCGCCGACGTGTTGGATGCTGATGGCGCGGAGGCTGTCCTTCAGCGGGTGCGAGGTCAGGTGCTCGAGCTCTGCCGGCGCTTCCCGGTCTACGGCCAATAGGAGATCGGGAGCCTGCAGGGCCGCGCAGCGAGCGAGCAAATCCGTGTATTGTCCGTTCTGCGGCCACATAGAGACGAAGGTAACCGACTCCCGGCTGGCCGGGGAAGGGCGTCAGATCCGCCGCCGCCGCGAGTGTCTCGCCTGCGGCGAGCGGTTCACCACCTTCGAGACCGCGGAGCTCCTGATGCCCATGGTCGTCAAGGCCGATCGCACGCGCGAGCCGTTCGACGAGGGCAAGCTTCGCTCCGGCATGGAGAAAGCGCTCGAGAAGCGTCCCGTGCCGCGAGCACAGGTAGATGAGGCATTGAGCCGCATTGCGCACAAGGTACGCGTTTTGGGGGACCGGGAGGTGGCCTCGCGAGCCGTGGGCGAGCTCGTCATGGAGGAGCTGCGACAGCTCGATGAGGTGGCATACGTGCGCTTCGCATCGGTCTACCGGCACTTCGAGGATGTCGAGGCCTTCCATGAGGAGATCCGCAGGCTGCGCGACCAGCGCGAAGGTAAATCTGCCGTCGCGGAGCAGAAGCGCCCCGCGAAGGGGCAGCCCGCGCAGGATCGCGACCAGCTCTCCCTGTTGCCGCCGGAGCCGACGTCATCGCCAAAGCCTGGCGCAGGGGAGGGGGCGAAATGAGGCAAGAGACCGGTGTTCACGGACGTTGATCGCAGAGCGATGGCTCGCGCGCTCGAGCTTGCCGAGCGCGGTCTCGAGACGACTCACCCGAACCCACGGGTCGGCTGCGTGCTTGCGCAAGGCGAAGAGATCGTCGGCGAGGGCTGGCACGAGCGGGCGGGTGAGCCGCACGCGGAGGTCAACGCCCTGCGCGCGGCAGGACCGAAGGCGGTGGGCGCAACCGCCTATGTCACACTGGAGCCCTGCGCTCATCACGGCCGTACTCCTCCCTGCGTGGAAGCGTTGATCGCCGGGCGAGTGGCACGCGTCGTTTTTGCGGTGGAAGACCCCAATCCGCGAGTGAGCGGTCAGGGCGCCGAGGCATTGCGGCGCGCGGGAATGGCCGTCGAGTCCGGCCTCCTGGCGAGGGAAGCCGCGGCGCTCAATCCCGGCTTCCTCAAGCGCATGCGCTCCGGACGACCCTGGGTAACGGTGAAGCTCGCGATGAGCTTGGATGGTCGCACCGCACTCGCAAGTGGGGCCAGTCAGTGGATCACCGGTTCCGCAGCTCGGGAAGACGTGCAGCACTGGCGTGCCCGAAGCTCTGCGATTCTGACGGGCATCGGGACTGTACTCGCGGACGATCCGCGTCTCGATGTGCGCTTGCCGGATCCGCCTTTCGGGCGCTCACGGCGCCAGCCGTTGCGCGTCGTGCTCGATGCTCGCTTGCGGACTCCGCCGAGCGCCCGGATGCTGGCCACCGGAGGGGCGGTCCTCATCGTCGGCGCCGCCAATCGCGGGGAAGATGAAGTCGAGCACGCTGCCCGGCGCGCTCGGCTCGTGCAACGCGGCGCCGTCATCGAAGAGGTGTCCGCCCCGGAGCCCGGCGCCACACCGGGGACTGAGGCCAGCCGCTTGAGCCTGCCCGATGTGCTCGACCTCCTCGGCCGGCGCGAGATCAACGAGCTGTGGGTCGAGGGTGGACCCGCGCTCGCGGGGGCGCTGCTGCGCGAGGCGCTCGTGGACGAGCTGATCGTGTACATCGCACCGAAGCTGCTCGGGCCCCAGGCGCGGCCGCTCATCGAGATGAGCGAGCTGCGGAATCTGCAGGATGCGCCCAACTTTGCCATTATCGAGAGCCGCCAGATCGGTGAGGACGTAAGGCTGCGCGTCCGGCCGCAATCTCTCTCCCGCGGCAGCCCTGTCGGGTGAAGGTCAAGCGAATGTTTACAGGCATCATTCAAGACGTCGGCAGGGTGGTGAGTCGTGAGTCACGCGGTGGAGATGTTCGGCTGCTGATCGCCTTTGATCGAATCAATCCTTCCGGCATAAATGTCGGAGATAGCATCTGCGTGCAGGGCTGTTGCCTGACGGCGGTCGAGCTGCAAGGTCGCGCGTTCGCCGCCGATGTCTCGCGCGAGACCCTCTCGCTGACAACGCTCGGCGACCTGACGGCCGGCTCGCCGGTGAACCTGGAGCCCTCGCTCCGAGCAGGCGACCCGCTCGGCGGCCATCTGGTCTCTGGCCATGTCGATGGTCTCGGGGAGGTGGCCGCGGTCAGTGGCGATGCGCGCTCGACCCGATTCGAGATCACCGTCCCCGCTGCCCTTGCCCGCTACATCGCACGCAAGGGCTCGGTGGCGATTGACGGCGTCAGCCTGACCGTGAACGCCGTGCAAGGCGCCACGTTTGGCATCAACCTCATTCCCCACACTCAGGCGGTAACGACCCTCGGGTCCCTACGCGTCGGAGCTCGCGTCAACGTGGAAGTCGACCAGATCGCCCGATACGTCGAGCGGCTTCTGGCCGACGGCCCGCTATCGCGCTGAGCTCTCACCAATCGCGGCCCGTCGGCCGAAGGAGGGTTGCGAGTCCCGATCAGGGTGCCGCACGAGGAAATTTCGCGCGCAGAGAGTCGAAGGCGGTCCCCGGCCCGGCGCGCAGTCGTGCCTCGATCAGCGCGCAAACCTCCTCCGGGCTCAACCGGCTGGAATCGATGTTGAGGTCATAGCAGTCGTTCGCGTACGCGTGGTCGTAGAACCAGGGCACGAGCTCGGCGAGCTCGGCACTCAGCCGGGCGACTCCATCCATGCCACCCGCCGCCTCGATCATGGGCGCCGGCAGCGCTACCTCGCGCTGCCGCACACGACTTTCCAGCACTTCCTTGGGCGGCTGCAAGTTGACGAACAGGACCGGCACATCGACCAGCGCCCAAATGCAGTCCTGCAGGATCGGCGGATCGAGGAACATCAGGTGATCGACGATCATGTTCTGGCCGGTCCTTGCGGCGGCGGCGATCATCGCGTGCATCGCGCGCACCGCCGGCCAGCCCATTTTTGCGCCAAAGGTGTTGCCGCCGTAGCCCTCCGCGCGCTTCGAGCCGAAGATGGTGTATTGCGGCGGAAACAGCGTCCCCACCAGCAAGTCCATGCCGAACATGAGCCAGGGATCCGCTGCTCGCCTGGCGAAGGCGAAGCAGGTCGTGCTCTTGCCGGCGCCCGAGGTGCCGGAGACGACGATCACCTGTCCGCGCAAGGCCAGGGCCTCCCGTTTGCGCGCGCCATGCGTCGGAACTGCTCCAGTGGCTGGAATTCCTGCAGATCTCCCCATCCGGCCGTACCGTTCTCGAAATTCGCGGTGAGCAGTGACCAGACCACCTGGCAACGCGGGTAGAAATCGACCAGCAGATCGCTGCAGGAGCGCAGCGATAGCTTTGCGCTCCTTCCCTTGTCATCCTCCAGGAGCAGGTCGAAGCTGCGGGCCGTGACCGCATTCAGGCGCGTGTTGAACCGGCGTCCGCCCACGAGCGTGCCCATCTTGCCGTCGAGCTTGAGGAAACCGCCGATCACCGTCTGGTCCGCGCCCTCGCCCATGGTTTGCGCGTGGAAGGCCGTATTGGCGTCGGCAATCGCCCAGAAATAGCTGCCGCGCTTCACGCCATCGATCTGCCGTACGCCCCATGAGGAATCCCGCAGCGAGAAACAGTCCACCGCGAGCGTTTCGCCCTGAAGAGCAACCGTGCCGGTCACCCGCCCCATCTGCTCGAAATGCATCCGGTTGGCCGCCGACATGCCGGTCGCCTCGATTTCCATCCCGAGGAAGTGATGCGGCTCCTCGATGGCCGACCACGTGAGATCCAGGGTGACGCCGCAGTCATCATAGCGCAGGCGGTATCGCTTGCGCGGCTCCACGACGCTGACTCGCAGCGAATTGTGCGCGGTAAAGTCGAATTTCCCCGCGCCCTCGGGAATCGGCTGGATGTGGTGCCAGTCGTAGAAGAGGCAATTACCCCGTAACGATCCACTGTCGTCCCAAATCACCGGGCCGCCCATCAAGAGTCTCATGTTGGGACGGAAAAAATAATAGATCATCCCGATCAGCCGCTTCTGCGGGATGGAAAAGTTGAACCATGCGCTTTCATTCCAATACGGGTCACCGGTCGGATGTGGGCAGAACTGATCGAGCGCTTCCACCGTATGGCTCCTCGTCGCTCAGAGCGTAGACTGAATCGCGTCAAGCCCCGCGCGGGCGCGCCACGCAGTCGGCAGCCAACGCTGGCGTTCGCACCCTGGCATGAGGGATTATTGTCGCGCATCGCTTGCAACCCGAGCGATATAGCGCACGCGCGGGCAACGGCCATGGCATTCAGGAGCAATACCTCGGCGGTGCTGCGCCGCAGGATGGAGCCTTCGGGCAACCGGGGCGTTGAAGGAGACTGATCGGAGACTCTCATGCAAGCTCGACCCCTGCGCCGCTTCACCATCGCCCTGCTTGCCGCGCTTGCCGCGGCTCTGAGCGCGTGCGCCTCTGGCCCGCCCAGCCGCGCGGGGGGCTACACCGCCGGTGCCGGAGTGCGCCAAAAGAGCGTGGCACTGCCCGGTCAGCCAGGGTGCTTTTGGTTGAGCGACTTCGAGGGCTCGTGGACCGTGCTCAACGACAGCGAGCTGATCATCGAGGCGCCGTTCCACCACCCTTACCTCATCAGGCTGTTCGAGCCCGTGCCGACTCTGAGGCTTCACGAGCGCCTGGGTTTTGCCGATATCGAGGGCATGGGCAGGATCTGCAACGGCTCGATGGATGATCTGGTGGTGCCGCATTGGCAGCCGCACCGCATCCCGATCGTGGCCGTCCGTGAGCTGACCGTGCCGCAGGAGAGGCAGTTGCTGGCGAAGAACCACATCACCCCGCCACCCGCTCGAAAGCCGGCCCACGGCAGCTCCGTCCCTAAACACTGATTCCGTGCAGCCCGGGGGCTTGCTCGTCGGCGGCGGCGACCCCATCGCCCTGTGGCAACATAGCGTCGAGGTTCCATTGGAGCTCGCCATGCTCAGCCTGCCATTGCGGAAGCCCGCGCCGCTTCACTTCGCATGCCTCGTGCTCGCCGCTCTCGTGCTCGCGGGCGTGCCGCCGGTCGCGTGTGCGGCAGTACCTACCGTGGGCAAGCCCGCGCCGCAGCTCATCGTCCCGGAGCTCGACGGCCACGAGTTCGACCTCGCCAAGTTGCGCGGGAAGGTGGTGCTGGTGAACTTCTGGGCCACCTGGTGCTCCCCGTGCCGCAGCGAGATGCCCACGCTCGATGCCTTCTACCGGCGCTATCACTCGCGCGGGCTCGACCTTCTCGGCCTCAGCATCGATGAGGCGCCGGCGGCCGCGCGCGTCCGCCAGGTGATGCGGCACTTCAGCTACCCCGGAGCGCTCGCGAGCGCAGCTCGGGTGAACGGCTTCGGGGAGCCGATTGCGGTTCCGGTCACCTACGTGATCGATGGAAGGGGGGTGATCCGCGGCCAATTGCAGGCGGAAGGCCCTTCCGGGGTCTCCAGGCAGGCGCTCGATCAGGCGGTATTGCCGCTCCTGACGCGAGCGCACGATAAGCGGCAACGTGAGCGGGCCGCTTTCCAGGCGACGGATCGCCGCAAGACGGGCAGGTATACTGGAGGACTCCAGCTCGAGGCATCCCCATGTCCAAAGTCCTGCCCCTCTCCGGCAAGCCGACCGCGCCGACCGGCTCGGCGGGCCTGAATTCCGTCGAGGAGATAGTCGCCGACTTCAAGGCGGGGCGCCTGGTCATCATCATGGATGACGAGGATCGTGAGAACGAGGGTGATCTCATCATGGCGGCGGAGCTCGCCACGCCCGAAGCCGTCGCATTCATGATTCGGCAAGCGGGCGGCATCATCTGCGTGCCCATGGAGGAGAACCGCCTTGCGCGGCTCGACCTGCCGCAGATGGTCACGAGCAACAGCGAGTCGCACCGCACGGCTTTCACGGTCTCCGTGGACCTGATTGCGGGGACGACGACCGGCGTCTCCTCGGGCGACCGGGCGGCCACCATCCGAGCCCTGGCGGACGCCCGCTCGGAGCCGCGTGATTTCGCGCGTCCCGGCCACATCTTCCCGCTACGCTCCCGCCGGGGCGGAGTGCTGGTGCGGACCGGTCATACCGAGGCCGCCGTCGACCTCTGCCGCCTGGCCGGGCTGCAGCCGGCTGGCGTGATCTGTGAAGTAATGAACGATGACGGCACCATGGCGCGGCGCCCGCAGCTCGAGGCCTTTGCCAGACAGCATGGTCTGAAGATCGGCACCATCGCCGATCTCATCCGCTACCGGCTGCGTAACGAGAGGTCCGTCGAGCGGGTGAGGGAGCAGCCCGTGCAGACGGAGCTTGGCGAGTTCACGCTCTATGCCTACGAGGACCGCGTCAGCCAGGAGATGCACCTCGCGCTCACCCGCGGCAAGCTGGGGGGTGCGGAGCCTCCTCTCGTGCGGGTCCATGTGGTGGATCCGCTGCGGGACCTCCTGGGCATCCGAGCGGACCCGATGGCGTGGACTCTTCGAGCGGCGATGGCGCGGATCGCGCACGCCGGCAGCGGAGCCATCGTCATATTGCGCGACAGAGAGTCGCCGGGCGACCTGCTGGAGTCCGTGCGATCGTTGGCGACACCTGGCGGCGCAGATATTCATCCGGACGCCGGGACGGGCACGCAGGGGCAGCGTCGCGACGGCGAGGTGCTGCGGACCTTTGGTATCGGCGCGCAGATCCTCAAGGACCTCGGCGTGCGTCGGATGCGCGTATTGTCGGCACCAAAGCAAATACACGGCATCTCCGCCTTCGGTCTGGAGATCGACAGCTATGTCGGAGAGGCCTGTTGAGCGCCCCGCGCGTTCTCGAGGGTGAGATCGCCGCGCGCGGCCGCAAGGTGGCCGTCGTCGCTGCGAGGTTCAACGATTTCATCGTTGCGAGCCTCCTGAAGGGCGCGACGGCGGCCTGGCTGGAGAGTGGCGGTCCCGCCGAGGACCTGCTCATCGCGCGGGTGCCGGGCGCTTTCGAGCTGCCCGTCGCCGCGCGCAAGCTGGCGCTCTCGTGCCGCTACGATGCGGTCGTGGCGCTCGGCTGTGTCATTCGCGGGGATACGCCACATTTCGAGTACGTCTCGGGTGAATGCGCGCGCGGACTGCAGCTGGCGAGCCTCGAGACCGGCGTTCCGGTCATATTCGGAGTCCTCACCGTCGAGACGGTGGAGCAGGCTCTCGAGCGCGCGGCCACGACCGCCGGCAACAAGGGCGGTGAAGCCATGGCCGTGGCCCTGGAGATGGCGAGTCTCATGGCGCGCCTCTCCTGACATCCTCCACGCACCGAACGCCGATGCGGACCGAGCCCTCCCCACGCACGCTCTCCAGCCAGCGCTCCGCGGCGCGCAAGCTCGCGCTGCAGGCCTTGTATCGCTGGCAGCTCAACGAGTGTCCCTGGCAGGACCTCATCCAGGAGTTCGATGAGGCGGAGGATATGAGCCGCGCGGATCGCGAGTACTTCCGGGAGCTCGTCGAGGGCATCTGGCGCGGGCGCGAGGCGCTGGATGTGGAGCTGTCGACGTGGACCGACCGGGTCCCCTCGCTCCTCGATCCCGTGGAGCATGCGATCCTGCTGATTGGTGTGTACGAGCTGCGCCATCGCCAGGATGTGCCGTACCGAGTCGCGATCAACGAGGCCGTGAGTTTGGCCAAGCGCTTTGGCGCCACGGACGGCCACAAGTACGTCAACGCGGTATTGGATCGGGCGGCGCGCACGATCCGTCCGGACGAGCGGTAAGCGCGTGTCCCTGTCGGAATTCGACCTCATCGACCGGTACTTCCGGAGCTGCGGCGCAAAGCGGTCCGACGTCCGCGTGGGCGTGGGAGACGACGCGGCTATTCTCGAGTGTCCCGCGGGCACGCAGCTGGCTGCCGCGGTGGACAGCCTCGTGGACGGCGTACATTTTCCGCACGGGTCGCCGGCTGCTTCGGTCGGCCACCGCGCGCTCGCCGTCAATCTGAGCGATATGGCCGCGATGGGCGCCCGTCCCGCGTGGGCGCTCCTTGCGCTGACTCTGCCGGGCGCGGACGAGTCCTGGCTGGCGGAATTCGCGGCAGGCATGTCCGCGCTGGCGCGCGCTCATGACGTTGCGCTCGTCGGCGGAGACACGACCTCAGGACCCCTCTGCGTCAGCGTGCAAGTGCTGGGGCACGTGCCGCGCTCATCTGCGCTGCTCAGGTCGGGAGGCAGAGTCGGTGATGCGGTCTTCGTCTCGGGATTCCCGGGCGATGCGGGCGCCGGCCTCGCGATAGAGCAGGGCAGACTCCCTGCCGCCGGCGAGGATGCGGCGTATTTGCGCGAGCGCTTTCTCTATCCCGCCCCGCGGGTCGCCCTGGGCGAGTGTCTGCGTCGCCATGCCAGCGCCTGCATAGACGTGTCCGATGGCCTGCTGGCGGATGCGGGCAAGCTGGCGCGCGCCAGCGGCTGCGGTGTCGAGATCGGGTACGAGGAAGTGCCGGTCTCCGAGGCGCTCGAGCGTGTGGTGGGGGCGCAGCGCGCGCGCGAGCTCGCCCTGACCGGCGGCGATGATTACGAGCTGTGCTTCACCGTGAGGCCGGCGCAGGTCGGAAGACTTCTGGCGGAGTTGCCACCGCAGCGCTGGGGCTACACGCGCATCGGCACTCTGCGGGAAGTCCCCGGCGCCGAGGTTCTGCGCGACGGCGCCGTGATGAGCGTCTCGTCCTCGGGCTACGATCACTTCAGCCACGCCTGATTCGACTTGACATAACAGGCGACTTCACATAACGAGCTCGAGAGCAGCTTATTGAGCGGCCCAGGGCCGTTCCCTGGGCCGCGGGATCGAACGCCGTCAATGGGCTGGCTGCTCGAAGCGCCGCAGGCGACTTCGAGCCAATCAACCGAGCGCCGCAGGCGACTTTGAGCCAATGGTCACAGTCGCGCGCAGCCGCAGTCCGTATCCTCTCGGGCGTTCCACGATCCGTTGCGACTCATGCCCGCACCCGTCAAAGGACCCACTGTCTTGCCCAAGGCCGCCGCACGCGGCATCCCCGAGCGGATCGGCAAGTACATGGTCATCAAGGAGGTTGGGCGCGGCAGCACCGGCGTGGTGTATCTTTCGCACGATGCCTATTACGGCCGCGATGTCGCGATCAAGGTCTACAACATGGACCCGGGCGCCGACGTCGAGCGCGCACGGGTGGCACGCAAGATGTTCCTCTCCGAGGCGCACCTCGTCGGAATGCTGCAGCACCCGCACATTCTGCCGATCTACGATGCGGGCGAAGAGAACGGCCGCTGCTACATCGTCACGGAGCACGTGCATGGGGCTCGGACGCTGGCGGCATATTGCCGCCCCGATAACCTGCTGAGGATCGACGACACCGTCGAGATCGTCTTCAAGTGCGCGAAGGCGCTGCACTATGCGCATACGCGGGGCGTGATTCACCGCGACATCAAGCCTTCCAACATCATGCTCACGCAGGACAGCGACGTGCGCATCATCGACTTCGGCATCGCGCTGGTGTCGGACTCGGAGATCTCCCGCATCGAGGGCATCGCCGGCAGCCCCTCGTACATGTCGCCGGAGCAGGTGCAGAGCCTGGAGCTCACCAACCGCTCCGACCTCTACTCGCTCGGCGCGGTGATGTACGAGCTGCTGACGGGCTCGCGCCCGTTCCGTGCCGGCAACCTGCAGAAGCTCCTGCATCAGATCGTGTACGCCACGCCCCCGCCCATCCATACCCTGCGCAAGGGTGTGCCCGAGGAGCTGGAGAATGTCGTGGCGACCGCGCTGCAGAAGGACCCCGCGAAGCGGTGCAAGAGCGGGCTCGACTTCGCCGCGGAGCTGACCCGCGTGCATCAGCGGCTGCGCGAAGCCAACTCGCGCATCGACCGGCAAGAGCAGTTCGGCGTGCTGCGGCGGCTGAAGTTCTTCCATGAGTTCTCTCACGCCGAGATCTGGGAGGTGCTGCGTGCGAGCAACTGGCAGGACTACTCGCAGGGCGAGGAGATCGTGAAGGAAGGGGAGATGGATGATCGCTTCTACATCCTCGTGTCCGGCGGCTGTGCAGTCGAGCGGCACGGACGGCGCATCGGCGCCCTCGATACCGGCGACTGCTTCGGCGAGGCGAGTTACGTGCCCGGCGCCAAGCGGACCGCCACCATCCGTGCCGCGAGCGCGGTGACGGTTCTCAAGGTGAGCTCCACGCTCCTCGAGCAGGTCTCCGCTTCCTGCCAGCTGAGGTTCAACCGGGTGTTCCTGCGCACGCTGATCGGCCGGCTGCAGGGCGTGGAGCAGCAGGCGGCTGGTTGAAGCGCTGGATCCGGGCTTTGCGCTGCGCAGTCCCTGCGGCGCGCAAAGCTCCGCGGTGGCCGTTCCTGGCCGCCTGTGCGATGCATGCGTCGCACCCTGCGCGATCCACGCGCACCGCGAGCAAAAAGCGCGGTTTTTGGGTGCGCCGGCTCGCTCGGCGGCGCGAAGCGGTGCTTCGCTAAAAGGCACCGCCTCGCCCGTGTGCCTGGGATTCGGCTCGGCTGCGGCAGTTCTTCGGCTGCGGTACATTCCCCCTGTGCACATCCTGCTCATCGAGGACGATACGGAGGCCGCGCGGGTCCTCGTCAAGGGACTGCGCGAGAGTGGCTACATGGTGGATCACGCCGCCGACGGCCGTGAGGGACTCTCCCGTGCCCTCTCCGGCAAATTCGACCTGATCGTCACCGACCGGATGCTGCCGCAGATCGATGGGCTCGCCATCATCCAACAGCTGCGGCGTACGCGGCTTCCCACGCCGGTCCTGGTCCTGAGCGCCCTCGGCACGGTCGACGACCGCATTCGCGGCCTGAAAGCGGGCGGGGACGACTATCTCACCAAGCCCTTCGCGTTCGCGGAGCTCCTGGCGCGCATCGAGGCACTGCTGCGCCGGCACTCCGGCGCCGCGGAATCGGCCGTGCTCAGGGTGGCCGATCTCGAGTTCGACCTCATCGCACGCAAGGTCACCCGCGGCGGCCGGGAGATCGAGCTCACCGCCCGCGAGCAGAAGCTGCTCGAGTTCCTGATGCGGCGCGAGGGGCAGGTGGTCACCCGGACGATGCTGCTCGAGGGCGTTTGGGACCTGCACTTCGATCCGCAGAGCAACCTCGTCGACGTGCACATCAGCCGCTTGCGCCAGGCGATCGATCGCGGCGCCGAGCGGCCCCTCATTCATACCGTGCGCGGCTCGGGCTACGTGCTTCGAGAGGAGGAAGAATGAGCGAAGCGCGCCGCTGGGGCCTCTTCAAGACTTCGGCGTTCCGCATGTCGATGGGCTATACGCTCCTCGTCACGCTCGCCGTAGGCGTCACCCTCGGGAGCACCTACCTGCTGACGCAAAGCATCGTCCAGGGGGACGTCGATCTGATCATCGACACGGAGCTGAAGAGCCTCGAGAACCAGTACGTGCGCAGCGGTATTCCCGGTGTCACCGACGAGATCAACTTGCGCATCGACAGTTGGGGGCGTATCGGCGCGGTCTACATGCTGGCGGGACCGAAGTTCGACCGCCTCGCCGGCAACGTCACCAACTGGCCGTTCGACGGGGCGCCCACCGAGCCCTGGCCGGAGTTCCGCATCGAGTCCATCGAGCCGGGACAGCGCTCGGTCCACCCCGTGCGCGCCGCCGTGCGCAAGCTTCCGAACGGGGACTGGCTGATGGTGGGAACGGACATGTCGCAGGATCGGCGATATGTGCGTACGTTTCAGGTCGCGACCCTGTGGGGCATCGGCCTCTCGATCCTGGCCGCGGGCATTGCGGGATTCTCATTCAGCTTCCGCCTCGCGCGCCGTGTCGGAGATGTCACCGACACCTGCGTGCGGATCATGTCGGGCGAGCAGGGGCACCGGCTCCCGGTGATCGGTACTAGCGATGAGTTCGATGCGCTGGCGACTTCGGTGAATCGCGTGCTGGATCGTCTGGAAGAGCAGACTCGCACGCTGCGCGCAACCTTCGACAGCGTTGCGCACGATTTGCGGGCGCCCCTGCACCGGCTGCGCACACGGATGGATGCCGTGCTGCGTCTGCCGGCTCTCGAGCCGGGAATTCGGGAGCCCGTGGAGTCGGCGCTACGGGAAGTCGACCGGCTGCAACGGACGCTGGCCACGCTGCTGCAAATCGCGTTGGCCGAATCGGGGGCGCCACTGGCCTCGCCGGCGCCGGTGGATGTCGGTGATCTGGCCGAGGAGCTGGTGGAGCTCTTCGAGCCGGTGGCGCGCGAGAGAGGCCTGACGTTGACGGGTCGCGCGGACCACGGCGTGATCGTGGAAGGCAACCGGCAGCTGCTCGCACAGCTCATCACCAATCTCCTCGAGAACGCGCTCAAGTACGTGCCGTCGGGCGGTCGGATCGATGTGGCGGTGAGGCGGCTCGGCGATCATGCGAGCCTTGTCATCAGCGACAATGGTCCAGGCATGCCGGCCGAGGAGCGTCAGCGAGCCGGACAACCGTTCGTGCGGTTGGGGCAGCGATCGGGTGTCGAGGGCAGCGGACTCGGGCTCTCCCTGGTATCGGCGATCGCGCGTCTGCATCGGGCGCGGCTCACGCTGGAGAGCAACGACCCCGGTCTGCGCGCGGTCGTCAGCCTGCCGTGCCCGTGGCCGTCGGCGGCTCCCAAGCGGGACTCTGCCGAGCTCATCGCTGGATAGGCTTCATCTTAGTTGCCCATCGATCGAGTCGACCCCGAAACCATGAAGCGGCACGAACCCGGTGACCCGGCACACGGAGGTGCCCCGCCGCCGCAGGTGGCGGACGTTGAGGCAAAAAACCGCGCTTTTTGCCTCAACGGCGCTGGGCCGGGCAGGGTGC
>JAKBCR010000289.1 GCA_021807675.1 Pseudomonadota bacterium | reverse complement strand
CTCGCTTCGGTCGGCTTCGCCTCCCTACACGAGCACACCCCAGCCGGCCGTTCCCATCGATTGAAACCCAAATGTCAGAATAAATCGAGACTTCTACACCTCAGACTATTCGCGGAATGGTCTATTTCCTGACCGGCAACTGCCACATCAGATGGCACTGATATGCTAATTTATCATCCCGCCTTTGACATCAATCACGCACGCTTACGGATCATTCAGCTCCTTGAAGGCTTGCATGATCGCGAGGTGCCATTCGATCTACTTCGTATTCTCGACTTCTACTTCCTGTTCCCGCATCTCTTGGCGGACGTGCAACTGAAGCAGGGAATGACTCGAATTAAGCGCGAGCTCGGGCGTCGCAAAAACAAATACAATCGGGTTCCCGCGCCGAAAGTCCTGATACGGCAAATGCAGGGTATCCATGAGACCGCCGTGCGCGCGCTCCAGGCCAGCAATCTTGTCGACGTGCTGGCTCAGAACATGGCCATTGTCAAACGGTCCGACATTCCACTACCGGAGGAGCTAAAGAAGGTCATCGCAGATCAACCTGAGCAGGAACAGGCCCTGGTCAACATTCTGTCAGGCGAGGTCGCAACGATTCCGCTCAACGGCCCCAATGGCCTGAAAGCCCGTTCGGAGCTTTTGGAGTACCGCTATGACCCGACATAAGCCAACCCTGTGGGTCCAGCGAATGGTTGTGATCAAAGGCGGCATCGCTGTTTACGATGAGGCGTTCCACCTCGGCGTGAACATCATTCGCGGTGAGAACAGCACGGGCAAATCGACCCTCGCAGACCTAATTTTCTACGGTCTTGGCGGCGACGTGACGAGGTGGAAGGACGAGGCCGGCTCATGTGACGAGGTCTACGTCCAGGTAAGCCTCGACAGTTTGCCCGTAACGCTACGGCGAGAAATCACGGCCGAAGGCCAGCAGCCAATGTGGATTTTCATTGGCGACTTCGCAGCCGCGAACGCATCAACGACGACGGGATGGCAGAAATACCCCTATCGCAGATATGGCGACAAGGAGAGCTTCACCCAAGTCCTCTTCCGGATGCTTGATTTGCCTGAGGTTCCTGGCGACGCCGGTGCCAACATAACCATGCATCAGCTTTTGCGCCTGATGTATATCGACCAGATGACGCCGGTCGATCGCATTTTTCGTTTCGAGACAAACGATTCGACCATTCGTCGCCAGGCAGTGGGCGATCTCATGTGCGGCGTTCTTGACGTGCGGATTTACCCGGCGCAACTCGAACTGCGTGATCTGGAAAAGCAGTTTGAGGTCGCAGAAAGACAGCTTTCAGGTCTATATCGGGTCCTGGACAGCGTTGAAAACTCGCCGACGGTCGGCCTGATCGACGCGTCTCTGATGAACCTCGGCAAAGAACGGAACGAAGTCCTCGCCAACATCGAAAAACTGAGGCAAAGACGGTTTGACGCTCCAGCGGGTGCTCGCAAGGGAGAAGAGCTTATCAGCCAGCTCAAAGAGCGAATCGATAAGGTCAATCGTGACATCGCCACGCTAAGCACGGATGTCAGCCAAACGGAGCTGGCTGTTGAGGACGCCGCGATGCTGATCGCGGAGATCAAACGGAACGTGGCACAACTTCGCAGTGGCCAAGCCGCCACGGATGTGCTCGGTCCGCTTTCATTCAGCTTTTGCCCGAGTTGCTACTCACCGATCTCGGCATCGAAGGACGCGCATGTTTGTTCGCTGTGCAAAAGCTTTATTGATCCAGCCGCCGATAAGGCGCGGTTCGCCCGCATGCGAAATGAACTTGATCTGCAACTAAAGGAATCTGAAGGGCTACAGCGTGTGCGAAGCGAGAAGCTTTCTAAATCGAGGAATTTGCTTCGTGGAATGACATCCGTTCGCGATCAGCTGACATCGGAATACCTGCCTTTGGTCCGCAACTATGTTAGCGATGCGGACGTGGAGATTGACCGTCTTACGGTCAGACTAGGCTATATTGATCGTGAGCTCGTCGATTTGGAGCGTCAGCGTAGGCTGGCGGCGCAGCTCGAAACGCTGAGCGCCGAAAAAAACTCTTTGAACACAAGGATTTCTGATCTTCGCGGCAAGATCAAGGCCTGGTCCGAAAGCAAAGAACGACGTGAATCTACCGCCTACGGACTGGTTCAGCGCAAGACGGCCGAAATTCTCGGCAAGGATTTACAGAGTGAAGCAGAGTTCACTAAGGATACGCCGGTCTATTTCAATTTCGCCGAGGATCGCATTTCGATCGCAGGCAAATCTGGATTTTCTGCGAGCTCCTTGACGGTCATCCGCAACGCCTTTCACCTCGCGCTGTTGTGGGCGTCCGTCTTAGACGCTGAATTCAAATATCCTCGATTCATTCTCCTCGACAATGTCGAAGATAAGGGAATGACCCAGGCGCGAAGTCATAATTTCCAAAGCATCGTCGTAGACATGAGCAAGTCTCTGGGCGTCGAACACCAGATCATTTTCACGACTTCGATGATCGCTCCCAATCTTGAGGTTGCTGAGGTTGTTGTCGGCGAGCATTACATGTTCGACAAAAAGTCGCTGCGAATCCGGCGGCAAGCCGCATCGGATTAGGTTCTGAACTCATGCATGATTCGGATCCACGCGTGGCGAGGGGGTGGCGGAAAGTGCCTCGCCGGTCCCGCGCCGCCACGAGCTGAACGACTAAAGGTGGTCGGTTTTTTACTGCTCGCGTCGGCGCTCTTCACCGGCAACAGTATCCGATTTCTATAAGACATTCATTCCCATCAAGGGTGCGGTCCTATGGCAGCCAATTGCATAAGCCATATGCTCATCCGCAGGGACCTTCCTTCCGTCTGCTAAGAGATCGCGCGCCCGGCATCAGGTCAGCTTTCGTCATGCAGTTCTTCTCCCTTCGATGTCCGCTTTGGGTCGGAAGCCGTCCAAACACTGGTCGGCGGTAGGAGTCCGCTCTCCCGCGCTGGGGCACCCAGAAGCCGCCATTCTGCTATCGGCCCAATCCGGCCATTAACGACTGTCCAGTTCCGCCCCTCGCGGTGCCTAAGCAGATTGTCCGCTTCCCTACCCACCCGGACCGGACAATCCGAAATTAGCCCAAGCGCGCTAAATGATACTGCCGCTCCCCACGGCGAGCAGACCTCATCACTCACCGCATCACGCTAAAAGCCAGAATTCTTCTCATCATCAAAACGCCCCCACCGCCTCACCCAAACCGCCGCACCGGCATCGGCGGCACCGGATACCGCCCAAACTTCGAATTCCAATACGCCCAAGACCTTGCATCGATAATCCCCGGCGGCGCCCCTTCCAGCGCCTCCCGCAAATCGTCCTCGGTCAAGAAACGGCGCAAAACGGTCATATCCTCATGCGTCGCCGGCGCCAGCGCATAAGCAACACACCGCACTGGATCAGACAACGCTTCGCCCGGCGTTTCAAACCACACCAACCGTCGGGCCAGCGCCTCGCTCTCCGGTGTGACCGGAATGTTTTTCACCGGACATTTCCCTAATCAGCGTCGCCACACCAACCGGTCAAGACCAACCGCCCGCGTCAAGCGCCCAAGTTTACCGTCGCCGAAGTAAGACAGCGCCTTCAACGTGTTTTGTGGAGCAAACTGCTCCCCATAAATCGCCCGCCCCGCATCCAATGCCAAAGGCAAATCGATCCTTCCATCGGTCAGCAACGCACCGATATCGATGTAATCTTTCGCCTCGGCGCGCCCCCGCACGACACTGGCCTTGGTTCCAAGCCAAATCAAACAGCGATGCGACGTTCAAGCCATCGCCCGGCGCGACCAACGGCGGCAACAAACGGCGAAGACCCGGCACCAAGAAAAACGACCGGCTGATCGCCCCGCCTCGGTCAACCATGCTGCCGAACCTATCAGGCTCCCGCCGCGTTACCACAGCCCCAACCACAAACGGCACCGCCGGAACCAACCGCGCCGGATCCAGCGGCTTGCCGCCAAAAAAATCAAAGTCTACCGATTCGCGGTGCCCAAGGTGAAGCGCCAAGGCCGTGTCGCCACACAGAACAAACGCCACAGGCACCGCGACCGGTTCGTCCCATAACCGGCGTTGCGGCAACGGCAGGATATCGACGCGCGGCGTAAAGTCTCTCGTCATGGCATTCTTTCTACACCCGCACGATACCACAGGTCCTGCAAACCCGCGGCCCAATCCAGCAGCCGGCAACGCCCCGGGGCCCGCCGATCCGGCCATCAGGCAACCCGCCGCCGGCATCGCCCGCCGGGACGCAATCCCCTCTCGGCAGCCTCCGTTCACCTAAGGGGAAGCCGCGCAACAAACGAGCCACCAGACGGCGATCACCGGCCCCTCATCGTCATGTTGGCCGCGGCCCCGCCATGGCGATCTCAACCAACCGCGCGTCAATCAAAGCGGTTGTTTCGCCTTGTATCCTTTTCGGCGCTTATCCGCGACGAAAAACCCTTACCTCAGCCACCCCCACGTCAGACTAGACCCCCGATCAATCGACCCCTTCGCGCATCGCCACCGTCCGCTTACGGCCACCACGCTTGGCGGGCGGGATCAGCGGTTCCAGCACCGACCACCCGTCGTCCGTCAGGTCGATTGGGCAGCGCAGCTCATCCCGGTTGTAGCACGGCCCGTTTCTCTTCCGTCCACAGTGGGCACCCGGCGAATCACACAAGGTTCAACGCGTTCAAGCCCCCTCCGCGAACCCACTCTAACGACTCAAGAAACTCCCGGACGGACTCTAAGGGCCTAAGGGCACAGGTTTATTTCACCCGGGGCCCACCGGTCCGGCGAACAGCGCTATAGTCCGCCCCGCCCCCGCGCCAATCCACGTCTGCCCGGTCACCCGCAAGCCGGGGCCGCCACCCTGGCCAACCCGCTAGATGCCACCGCTCAACACCCGGAATACCAACGCCACCCCGCAACGCCGATAACCCCGCGGCCCATCCGGCATCCCCCTTAATCCCATTTGCGTCTTTTGCGTGTTTTGCGGCCAAAAACCCTTCCTTCCTCCCCCGGCC
>JAKBCR010000060.1 GCA_021807675.1 Pseudomonadota bacterium | reverse complement strand
CGCGCGCGCAGGCCGTACGTCCCGGCGGGCGAACTGCGGCTCCATATGGACCTTTATATTGCGACCATGGGCTTGGCCTGGCTGATGGAATCGCCGGCACGGATCCGGTCCTGCCTGCCGAGCGCCGCCATAGTCATCGGTCCACGCGACCCGCTCATACGCGACAGCGAAACCGCCCGAGGATTTCTGGGCATCTTTACAGCCTTTTTTTACCTTTGGCGAACTCACGATTTCGGTAGGAGCCTTGATCGCATGCTCGAGCGCCTCGCCCCCGGGGTTGCGCCGCGAACGGTGATCACCCCCGCGAAAGGCTGAAATCGACTTCGCAGCGCGGATCGGACCAGCAGGCTAGCTTGCGCAGCGTCGGGCAGAAATCCGCTGAACGCCGGCGCGCAACTTGAGGCGCAGTAATCGAGACACCGCGGATTGCTCGGTGATGTCGAGTATCGCAGCCTCGACGGCACCAAGGCGGTCCGAGGCAGCCTTCAGCTTTGCGCCACGGGTCGAGGCTATCGCGCCCCTCGCCCCTTCCTGCCTGGCCCATATCGAACCTGACCTGTCCGTGCGAGCTACATCTCGACCACGACGGCCAGGACAGGATTGACGGTATCCGCGAAGCTCAACTCGAAAATCTACGAGAAGGGTCAGCAAGTGACCGGCGGGAAGATGCAGTCGCTGGATATCCGCGTGCACAGAACTCTGCCGGAGTGAAACTGTCCATCAAGCCGTATGCTTAAAAGCGGCTACGCACCGTGCGGAATTATTCTTGAGCAGGCCCTTGGATCAGGACGGATCGCGTGCCTTGACTTCAATGGGTGCAGGGCCGAGCATGTATGGGTCACGTGGCACGTATCGCTCGGAGGTCGGCTTGAAATGCCCCAACTGTAAGGTGGACCTCGTTTCCGCGGCTCGGCACAAAATCACCGTGCAGACTTGTCCTTCGTGCAAGGGAATGTGGTTCGAGAGCCAGCAGCTCGAAGAGCTCGAGGACGAGACCTTCGACTTCGGGGAGCATGCGAAGGGCACGCTCATTCCGAGCTCGAGCCCCACGACTTTGAAGTGCCCCGAGTGCGCCGCTTCCCTGAGACGATTCCAGTATCGGTTCTACGATTTGGAGATGGAGTTCTGTGAGAATCAGCACGGGTACTGGCTTGCGAACGACGAGGACACGAGGGTGCTCGAGCTGATGCGGCAGGAAGAGAAGGACCTGCAGAGGAAGCTGCGTGTGGAGGACCGTTGGGCGGCGACGCTGCGACGAATGCGTTCGGGGACGCTCCTCGAGCGCCTGCGGGAGCGGCTTCATTAACCGCCTGCGTCTTGCAGGCGCTCGAGAAGCGCTATCAGCCGGGCTGGCCGCGCATAGACATCTGGGAGGCGTCGAACTTCTGCTGCCAGCAGGTTGCCTGTATCCTCCGGCAGGGTGATCGCCTGAGACGCCGCGCGACCATCTGGCGATGCGCGGGCGATGCTTGGACGATTATCTACTGTCGGGGAACCGTGGCGGGCGCGGTGGCAGAAAATCTATCGCTTGTTCATTACGATAGCGCAGCGAGAAGTGCTGCAATCCCAAGCGGCAATCGGAGTGTTGCGAGTTGCGATCGGTCGCCGTTCGTGGCATGCGCGAGCCTGCCGGCAGCGATGACCCCTTCGATCCGGGCCTGGCTCTGGCGTGCTCTTGCGCTCCTCACGGCGGCTATGCTTTGCGCTTGCAGCAACCGCACACCCTCGGTCTCCATCCCGACGGCCGCGGTCGGCACCCGTCTCGCTGCGATGCAGGTCGTCAACCGGGGCCTCGGCGCGATGCCCCGCACGCTCGACCCGTCCTTGTCGACGGATGTGCCGGGCCAGGAGGTGATCGACGATCTGTTCGAGGGTCTCACAACCCTTGATGCGGCGGGGAAGATCGTTCCAGGAGTCGCGCGCTCCTGGCAGACAAGCCCCGATGGCAAGACATGGGTCTTCCACCTGAGGCCCGATGCCCGGTGGTCGAATGGCGATCCGGTAACGGCGCAGGATTTCGTCTACGCTTGGCGTCGCGAGGTCGATCCAAAAACGGCCGCACAGTATGCCGAGGCCCTGAGCCCAATCGTCAATGCCCTCGCGATCGCAACGGGTAAGGCACCGGTGGCCAGCCTTGGCGCAACCGCCATCGATCCCCTCACGCTGCAAGTGAACCTCAACGCACCGACCCCCTACTTCCTCGCGGTCCTCGCGGACAACTACTTCCAACCACTAAATCCGGCCGCGATCGAGCGCTACGGGGAGTCCTGGACTCGCCCCGGACACATGATATCCGACGGGCCGTTCGAGCTTGAGGGAATGGTCATCGGGGATCGAATCACGCTCGTGAAGAACCCGTACTACTGGGATGCGGCGCACGTGCACCTCTCCCGTGTCGTCTACTATCCGCTCAATAACGAATCCGCACAGCTCGATCGCTATCTCGCGGGCAATCTGCAATTCACGGACGGGTTCCCTGCCTCGCAGTACCACTGGTTGAAAAGGCACCTCGGCAGCCAGGTGATGACCGGGCCTTACTTCGGTACCGTGATGCTGGCATTCAACGTGACCGAGCCCCCTTTTGCGCACAATCGCGACCTGAGGCTCGCTCTTTCGATGGCGATAGACCGCAAGATACTCGCCGAGAAGCTCGGACAGGGGCTCCCACGGCCGGCCTATCAGCTGATACCACCGCTCGCGGGATACGACCCGCCGGTCCCCGCGTGGGCCAGGTGGAGCGCCGCGCAGCGCCATGCCGAGGCCCGCCGCCTGTACGCCGCCGCGGGCTACTCTGCAGCTCATCCGCTGCACATTGAGCTCGACTACCCGACCTCACCCTCCGAGAGAGACTTCTTCGATGCGCTTGCGGCGATGTGGCGCATCAATCTTGGCGCCGACGTGGAGCCTTACAATGAGGAGTTCCGCGTGCTCCAGCAGGATGAGGCCCTGCACAAGACGAAGTTCTTCTGGGACGCCTGGATCGGTGATTTTCCCGATCCGTTCACATTCCTGCAGCTCTTCGAAACGAATTTCCAGCAGAACAACGGCGGCTACTCGAATCCGGCCTTCGATGCGCTGATCGAGAGGGCGACGAGGCAGACGGACTTGGCCGCGCGCTACCGGTACTTTGAGAAAGCCGAGGCGCTCCTCAATGCCGACGCGCCCTATATTGCGATCTCCTTCTACTCGACCACGAATCTCGTGAAGCCTTACCTCAAGGGTGTCGAGCAGAACATCGAGGGCCGCAATCTGTCTAGGTACATGTATATCCTGAGGCATACGGGCGACTGAGGCCATGCTGCGCTATCTCGCGGGACGCCTGCTCACGGCCGTTCCGACGCTCATCATCATCGCGACGCTCGCCTTCGGCCTCTTGCACGCCGCGCCGGGCGGTCCGTTCGATGCTGCAAAGCGACTCCCGCCCGCCATCGAACGCAGCATCGAGGCGCAGTACCACCTCAACGAGCCCCTGTGGCGGCAGTACCTCCGCTACATGGATCAGCTGGCGCACGGCAATTTCGGTCCCTCTTACACATATCGGGATACGACGGTGAATCAGCTGATCCGCTCGGGACTACCGGTCGATGCGACGATTGGCACCTGCGCTCTATTCGCGGCCCTCTCCATCGGGAGCCTCTTCGGGCTGCTCGCCGCCCTGAAGCGCGACACCGCGTGGGATTTCGTCCCGATGCTTCTCGCGTCCCTCGGCATCGCGCTCCCCGCTTTCGTCGTCGGCCCCCTCCTCATCCTGATATTCGCGGTGCAGCTTCACTGGCTACCGAGCGGAGACTGGCGCGGGGATTCGGTCCGTTATCTTGTCCTGCCGGTGACGGCCCTCGCCCTGCCCTATATAGCGTACGTCGCGCGCATGGTCCGCGGTTCGGCTCTCGAGGTGCTCTCGAGTCCGTACATCCGCACCGCGCGCGCCAAGGGTCTGCCTGACCGTACGGTGATCCTGCGCCACGCGCTCAAGCCCATCCTGACACCCGTGGTGTCGTTCATAGGCCCCGCTTTTGCGGGCGTCCTCACGGGCTCTATTATCATCGAGGACGTGTTCGGCCTTCCCGGCATCGGCCGGTACTTCGTCACTGGCGCCATCGATCGAGATTACACCCTCGTCGTCGGTATCACCGTGCTCTACGGTGCCCTGATCATCATCTGCAACCTGCTCGCCGACTTGTGCTACGCATGGCTGGATCCTCGAGTCCGACTGCGCTCTTAACCACAGCGCCCGCTGAGCAGCTCGGAGCCACAGGCCCGTGGCGGCGCGCGTGGCAGCGGCTGCGCCACAGGCCAGCGGCCCTCGTAGCCCTCGGACTGCTAGCCGCGGTCGCTCTGCTGTGCGTTCTGGTGCCCCTTCTCTCGCCCTTCAGCTATTCCACACCGGACTGGAACGCCATCTACCAGCCTCCGGGGTGGCCGCATCTGTTAGGGACGGACGACCTCGGCCGCGACGAGCTCGTGCGGGTCATGTGGGGCTGCCGCATCTCGCTCCTCATCGGCATCACGGCCAGCTTCGTGAGCGTTCTGATCGGGGTGTTGTGGGGTGCGGCCGCGGGTTACGCCGGGGGCGTCACCGACTCACTGATGATGCGTGCCGTCGACATCCTCTATACCGTACCGTTCATCCCGCTCGTCATCGTCCTCACGGTGCTGTTTGGTCGGAGCTTCGTCCTCGTGTTCGTCGCGATCGGGGCGGTCTCGTGGCTCGATATCGCCCGCATCGTGCGCGGCCAGACGCTGTCGCTCAAACGCCGCGAATTCATCCAAGCGGCGCGCGCGCTGGGTGTCCGGGCGCCGACAATGATCGCGCGCCACCTCGTACCGAATCTGATCGGCATCGTCATCATCTATGCGACACTCACCATTCCGGCCGTGATCCTGTTCGAGGCCTTTCTGAGCTTTCTCGGTCTCGGTGTGCACGCGCCGCTCGCCTCACTCGGGACACTCGTATCGGCCGGCGCCGATCAGATGCAGTCGCATCCGTATCTGCTCGTGAGTCCCGCTGTCTTCCTCGCGCTCATCGTTTGCTGCTTCAGCTATCTCGGCGACGGGCTCCGCGATGCCCTCGACCCCAGGGAGGAACGCTGAGTGAGCGACGTGCCGCTCCTCGAAGTTCGAGACCTGACGGTGACCTACCCTGCAAGGACCAGCGCAGTGCGCGTCGTCGACGGGGTGAGCTTCGGGCTTGCCTCGGGGGAGTTCCTCGGCATCGTCGGCGAGTCGGGATCTGGAAAGACGCAGCTGCTCATGAGCCTGCTCGGTCTGAATGGGCCGCGAGCAAAGATAGGCGGTAGCGTCCGATTCCGAGGGAAGGAACTCGTCGGCGCATCAGAACGCGCGCTCGCCCAGGTGCGCGGCGCCCGAATCGGCATGATCTTCCAGGACCCGATGACCGCCCTCAACCCGTATCTCACGGTGGGCACTCAGCTCACCGAGGGTGCCCGCCACCACCGAGGCCTCAGCCGGCGCGCCGCGAGAAACCGCGCCCTCGAGCTGCTAGAGTCCGTGCAGGTACCCGAGCCGCGCACCCGCTTCGGCCAGTATCCTCACGAGCTCTCGGGCGGCATGCGTCAGCGCGTCGTCATCGCGATGGCGCTCGTCTGCGAGCCCGACATCGTCCTCGCCGACGAGCCGACGACCGCGCTCGATGTGACCGTGCAGGCGCAGATCCTTGCGCTGCTGCGCGACCTGCGCGCCCGCACGCGCGCAGCGCTCATTCTCGTCACCCACGATCTGGGAGTCATCGCCGAGGTTGCGGACCGTGTAGCCGTGATGTATGCGGGCCGAATCGTCGAGCAGGCGACTGCCGAGAGACTCTTTGCCGAGCCCTGCCATCCCTATACACAAGTCCTGCGCAGCTCGATCCTCGAGCTCGAGGGCGCACTGCCCGAGACACTGCCGACGCTCAAGGGGAGTCCTCCGGACCCTGCGGCGCTGGGGCCCGGATGCGCATTCGCGCCGCGCTGCCCCCATGCGTTCGCCTCCTGCCACGCGCGCCGCCCGCCTCTCGAGGAAGTCGCGCCCGGACATTCGAGAGCCTGCTTTCACCCAGGCCCTCTCGCTCGAGCGACATGAGCGGCCCGATCCTGCAGGTCAACGAGCTATCGGTGCGCTATCCGGTCGGTGCGCGGTGGCTCCAGGCTGTCGACGCCGTGAGCTTCTCGATCGACCGCGGCGAGACGCTCGGCATGGTAGGCGAGTCGGGAAGCGGCAAGTCGACCATCGCGCAGGCATTGCTGCACCTCGTGCCGGCAAGTGGCGGCAGCGTCGTTTTCCGGGGCGCGCGCTGGCTCGAGCTGGGGCGCAACGAGTTGCGCAAGTCCCGCAAGCACATACAGATCATTTTCCAGGACCCGCTCGCCTCGCTCGACCCGCGAATGACCGTCGGGGAGCTGATTGGCGAGCCTCTGAAGGAGCATCGGCCCGACCTCGGCCGGGCTGAGCGCCTCGAGCGAATCGTCTCGATGATGGAGCGTGTCGGGCTAGCGCGCGCGCATTTGAATCGTTATCCACACGAGTTCTCGGGCGGCCAGGCCCAGCGGATCGGGATCGCACGAGCGCTGATGCTCGAACCGCAGTTGCTCGTATGCGATGAGCCGCTCTCGGCGCTCGATGTGTCGATTCGCTCTCAGGTCGCGATGCTGCTGAAGGATCTGCAGCGTCAGCTCGAGCTCGCGATCCTGTTCATCGCACACGATCTTGCATCGGTGCGGTTCTCGTGCGATCGGGTTCTGGTGCTTTATCTCGGTCGCGTGATGGAGATCGCCCCTCGCGATGCGCTGTTCGGCAAGCCGCGCCACCCGTATACGGCCGCCCTGCTGCAGGCCGTGCCGATCGCCGATCCCGTGCGCGCGAAAGCGCGGCGAATATCCCCGCTCGGCGGCGAGATTCCCTCACCCCTCACGCCTCCCTCCGGGTGTGTTTTCCGCACCCGGTGCCCGCTCGCGGCCCCCCGTTGCGCGCAGGAGCGGCCGGCGCTGCGGCAGGTCGGTGCAAGCGTGCTCGCCTGCCACTTCGCCGAGCAGACCCAGCTCGCGCGTTGACCCACATCAGCCCGCCTTGGCGCACGTGACCTTCGGACCGGAGCGAGTCATGGCATCCACAGGACCCACAGGGCCTGGCTTATGTCTTCTGCCGTTCGGATCGAAATCGAGATGCCCGACGATTTGGCGCGATTCCGGCTGCCAGACGGAGTACAGGAGCGCCTGAACTGCCTGCTCAACAAACAGGACGGCGGAAAACCTCTGACGGATTCCGAGCGGCGCGAAGCCGAAGGGCTCGTGAATCTCGCCGACCTACTCTCCCTTCTGCGACTTCGCGCCGAGCGGCTGAGCGGTCACGCGGGATAGACCGTGCCGATCTCGCCGCACCTGCGGCGCCAGGTCGTCCAACGTGCGCGCGAGAGATGCGAGTACTGCGGTTTGACCCAGGCCGGACAGGAAGCCACCTTCCACATAGACCACGTTATCCCCGTGGTCGCCGGCGGCGAACGACCCTCGACAATCTGGCGCTTGCCTGCGTCTCGTGCTCGCTGCGCAAGGGCGCGCGTCAGGGGACACCCGATCCCGGCGACGGCTCCGAGGTGGAGTTATTCAACCCGCGACGCGACACTTGGAGTCAGCACTTTGCGTGGAACGGCACTGAAGTCATCGCACACACGCCGACCGGAAGGGGCACGATTGCCGCACTGCAGCTCAATCGCCCCGCTGTTCGCGCGATACCCTTCGAGGAGCTCCTGCGAGGGCGGCACCCTCCAGCGTTGAACGACTGATTTCTGCATGACTCGTCCCCGCGCTGGCTGCTTTACGTAGCTTGCGGGCGCGAGCCCATGCGAACTGCATTTTCCTCAACGAGGATCTCGCGCCCTGGCCGGACCAGTGGTCCTATCTCGCGACCGTGCGCAAGCTCGCGCGCGAGCAGGTCGAGAAAACGGTAGAGCAAGCCGAGCGGCGGGGTCGAATTCTGGGCGTACGCCTGCCGCCACAAGAGGAGGATGACGCCGAGCCTTGGACGGCTCCGCCGTCGCGACAGCGCAAAGAGTCGCCGATTCCGGGTGAGCTGCCCAAGACTCTGGAGTTGGTGCTCGGAAACGAACTCTATATCGCCAAGGAAGGCTTGCATCCCGCCCTGCGAAACCGTCTGGTGCGGCTCGCGGCATTCCAGAATCCCGAGTTTTACCAAGCGCAAGCGATGCGCCTGTCGACTTACGGCACACCACGCATCATCGCCTGCGCCGAGGATCATCCGCATCACATCGGCCTGCCTCGAGGCTGTCTCGAGGACGTTGAGCGCCTACTGGGGGATCTGGGAATTGGGACCACCATTCGCGACGAGCGCTGTCGCGGCCAGCCGCTGGCGCTGACGTTTCAGGGACAGCTGCGGCCGAGCAAGTGGCCGCCGCGAATGCGCTGCTGGCGCACGAGACGGGGGTCCTTGCCGCCACCACGGCGTTCGAGTCGCTCAGGACGCCGGACGCGGATAAGCGCATCGAGTTCCAGGCGCTCTACCAAGCGTTGATCGACGATGAGGCGCGCACCCGCCGCATCTGCGATGACATCATCGAATCCGTACGCGCCGGACGCTCGCCGCTGGTCTTGACGGAGCGTCACGAGCACCTCGATCGGCTTGCGCAGGCCCTGGCCCCAAACATCCGCCACGTCGTCGTTCTGAGAGCCGGTATGGGGAAGAAACAGCGGGAGGCGACGCGGGATCGTCTGGCGGGAATTCCATCGGAAGAGGAGCGGGTCCTGATCGCGACCGGAAAACACGTCGGGGAGGGCTTCGATGACCCCCGGCTCGACACCCTATTCCTGACGCTGCCGGTGTCCTGGCGCGGCACGGTCGCGCAATACGCCGGAAGGCTCCACCGCCTCTACGACGGCAAACGCGAGGTGCGGATCTACGACTACGCCGACCTCAACGCTCCGATGCTGGCGAGGATGTTCGACCGAAGATGTCGAGGGTACGAAGCGCTCGGCTACACGATACTGCTGCCGGCCAGCGCCATTCCCGGCTGGCCCATCGATGTCATCCTGCCCTCCGACCCCGCCTGGAAGCGGGACTATTCGGGCAGCGTACGGCGGCTCATCCGCGATGGGGTCGATACGCCCCTCGCGAGCCTCTTCGTCCACGCATCCCGAACGATTTCCGGCGATGCCGAGGGCGCTGACCGAGCGCGCAGCGCGACGGAGGCGTTCCTTTTCCGGCGCCTGGAGACCCTGCCCGACACGAAGGGGCGTTTTCGCCTGAACGAGAAGCTACCCATCGCGTTTGACCCGGCCGGCTCCCTCGAGGTGGACCTCCTTTGCCCGGAGGCGCGTCTGGTCATTGAGCTCGATGAACGGCGGTGGACGCACGGCGAAGCGAAGCGGCAGGCGCGTGTCGGGGAAGATGTTGGCGGAGAGGGTGGGATTCGAACCCACGTGCCGGTTTTACCCGACCATCCGATTTCGAGTCGGCGCCGTTATGACCGCTTCGGTACCTCTCCGTCCCTGCCCAAAATCCCTGAGAACTCCGCATTATGGTAAATTGACGCGACAGAGCGCGATGCGGTGGGACCCGGGGGCCGCGGACTGGTATTCTAGCCCAAGCATTTGAGGCCAGTGGGGATTTGCATTGACGCTGAGAGGCACCCGCAGCTATCTCCGGCCTGCCAGAGGGAAGGCCGTCGCGTTACTGGCGGCCGCCGCAGTCCTGGCAAGCTGCTCGCAGCGCCCCTCCGCCCTGCAACAGATCTACGCGCGGGGTGAGCTGCGGGTCGTGACGCTGAACCTCCCGACCTGCTACTACCTGGGCGCCCAGGGTCCCGAGGGCCTCGAGTACGATCTCGCCAGCCGGTTCGCCAAGGAGCTGGGGGTACGCCTCGACATCTACTCCGTACCGAACGACGCCGCTATCCGGGCGGCGCTGGCCTCCGGCCGTGCGGACATTGCGGCCGCGCAGATCACCGCCACTCCAGCCTGGTCGAAGGTCGGAGAAGCCGCGGTCCCCTACGCGCAGATCCCGCAGCTCGTGGTCTACCGGCAGGATGAGCCCCGGCCACGCGACACACTGCAGCTCGAGCACGCGATGCTCGCCGTGCGGGCCGACAGTCCTCAGGAGCAGCTGCTCGCGCGCATGAAGGCCATCCTGGCCCCGCACCTCAAATGGATGGAGACGGCGCCAAGCGCGGCGGACCCTCTGGAGGCGGTGGACTCCGGCCAGGCGCGCTATGCGATCGTCGACGAGCGGACCTATTCCTATGCCCATCATCTCTATCCGGATATCAAGGTGGGCTTCACCCTGCCGCAGAAGCGTCCGGTCCAGTGGATCGTGCGCCGGGGGGGTGCTGATCTGGTGCAGGCGGTCAATCGATTCTTCAGCACCATGGAGTCTTCCGGCGAGCTCGCGCACCTCCTGCAGAAGGAGTCGGGTAATGCCACCTCGTTCCACTACGCGCAGCTTCGCCTCTTTCAGGTCTCCCTGACGCAGCGCCTGCCGCTTTACCGCGCCTGGTTCCAGGCGGCTGCCGCCCAGTACGGCTTCGATTGGCGGCTGCTCGCCGCCATAGGCTTCCAGGAATCGCACTGGAACCCGCAGGCGACCTCGCCGAATGGAGCGGCCGGCGTCATGATGCTGACTGCCGAGACCGCGCAGGCGATGGGCATCAAGGACCGGGAAAACGCCAAGGAGAGCATCTTCGCGGGAGCACGCTACCTCGCCGAGGTGCGCAACATGGTTCCGACACACATCCCGGAGCCCGACCGCACCTGGTTCACCGTGGCCTCCTACAATGTGGGCTTCGGCCACGTGGAAGATGCGCGCATCATCGCCCAGGAGCTCGGCAAGAACCCGGACTCCTGGGCGGATGTCAGCAAGGACCTGCCCAAGCTCGCCGAGCCGTACTGGTTCATGCGGGCCAAGTGCGGGTACGCGCAGGGATGGCAGCCGGTCGCGTACGTCGAGCGCGTGCGCCAGTTCATGCGGCTTCTCGAATGGCAGCCCGAGGTTGGACTGCCGCACATGACCATCGCGGACGCCCAGCCCGCATCGAGCAGCAGCGACAACGGCGGCTGACGTCAGCCGCGACGCTCGAGGAAGAAATCTCTGAGGAGACTTCCGCACTCCTCCATCAACACGCCGCCGAACACATCGACGCGGTGGTTGAGGCCTGGAAGAGCGAAAATATCCGTCACACTGCCCGCCGCCCCCGCGCGCGGATCCCAGGCGCCGAATACCAGCCTGCGGACGCGAGCATGGACAATGGCCATGGCGCACATCGCGCACGGTTCCAGAGTGACGTACAACGTCGTGCCGGTCAGCCTGTAGCTGCCAAGCGCCGCTCCAGCGGCGCGCAGCGCCTCGATCTCCGCATGCGCAGTGGGGTCGCTCGTGGCAATGGGGCGGTTCGCGCCGCTCGCAATCACCTGATCGCCGTCGACCAACACCGCACCGACCGGGACCTCTTCCTCGGCGCGAGCCCTCTCGGCCTGCTCCAGCGCGAGGCGCATGAACTCGATGTCGCCGGGCACGGCCTGCTCCGTCAGGAGTCCCGTGACCCGGTCACCCGAGCCCGCAGACGGCCGCTGGCCAGACGCGCCTCGATCTCCTCACCGGGCGGCACGGAGCGGGCATCCTTAACGAGCGTGCCGCCGTCGGCTCGGGTCACGATCGCGAAGCCGCGCGCCAGTGTGGCCTCGGGGCTCGCCGCCTTGAGCGTCCTGTCCGCCAGGTCGACTCGGTGCTGTAGCCGCGATACATACTCGCTCACGGCGCGGCGAAGCCGCGAATCCAGCCCTTCGTAGCGGCGGCGGTACTCCCGGGCGAGACGCTCGGGCGAGTGCTGAAGGAGGCTCGTGTACGCATCGCTCAGACGGTGTCTGCGCGTATGCAGCACGGCCTGAGCCGCGCCTGTCAGCCGCTGCTCCAGGTCGTCCAGCCGCTGCGCCTGATGGACCAGCCGCATTCCTGGATGCGCCTGCTTCAGCCGCAGGTTGACGTTTTCGAACCGACTCGACACTCCCCGCAGCTCGCGCCTCATGCACGCGTTGATACGCGCCTGCATCCGGGACAGGGCCTCCAGGCACACGACTCTATCGGGTACGACGAGCTCGGCGGCTCCGGATGGTGTCGGCGCACGCGCATCGGCCACGAAGTCAGCAATGGTGAAGTCGATCTCGTGACCAATCCCAGTGACCACTGGAATGGTGCACGCCAGAATGGCGCGCGCCACCCGCTCGTCATTGAACGCCCAGAGATCCTCCAGAGAGCCCCCCCCCCGCGCCAGTATCAGCACGTCGCACTCCATCCGCGTGGCGGCCAACTGCAACGCCTGGACGATGGCCGGCACCGCGGCCACACCCTGTACGGCCGTCGGGTACACCAGCACCGCGGCGGGCGGAAAGCGGCGCGCCAGAATGTTGAGGACGTCCCGGACGGCTGCCCCGGTCGGTGACGTGACGACCGCGATTCGGCGAGGAAACCGAGGGAGGCTCCGCTTGCGCTCGCTGGCAAAGAGGCCCTCGGCGGCAAGCTTTGCCTTCAGCCGCTCGAACTCGCGCTGCAGTGCGCCGACGCCGGCCTCCTCGAGGTGGTCCACGATGAGCTGGTAGTCGCCGCGAGGCTCGTAAAGGCTCACGCGCCCCCGCGCGATGACGTGCTGGCCGGCCTTCGGCGTGAATCCCAGCGCGGCATTCTTCAGCCTGAACATCGCACAGCGCACCTGGCTCTCGCGATCCTTCAGCGAGAAGTACCAGTGCCCGGATGACGGCTGGGAGAAATTAGAGAGCTCCCCTTCCACCCACACCACTCCCAGGCTTCGCTCGAGCAGGATCCTCACCTCCTTATTGAGGCGCGAGACCGTGTAGACGCTACGGCCGGCAGCAGTATCCGGCTCGGCGCCCGGGAGGAGGCTGGCAGGCATGGCCGGCCACCATAGCATGAGGTTTACCGCGGCGCCGCCCGTGCGTAGAATTAGCTATGCGAATCCTCGAAGAAGCCCTTACCTTCGACGACGTCCTCCTCGTCCCGGCCTACTCGGAAATCCTGCCCCGGGAGGTGGACCTCGGGACGCGCGTCACCCGCCGCATTCGGCTCAACCTTCCTCTGCTCTCTGCTGCCATGGACACGGTCACGGAGGCTCGGCTCGCCATCACGATCGCACAGGAAGGCGGCATCGGCATCGTCCACAAGAGCATGACCATCGAAGCGCAGGCGCGCGAAGTCGGCCGGGTGAAGAAGTTCGAGAGCGGCATCATCAAGGACCCGATCACCGTCTCTCCCAATACGACCATCCGCGAGGTGCTCGACCTCACGCGCTCGCGCGGCATCTCCGGCGTACCGGTGGTCGTCGGGAAGAAGGCCGTCGGCATCGTCACGCACCGTGACCTGCGCTTCGAGCAGAAGCTCGATGCGCCCGTCTCCTCGGTCATGACACCGCAGGACCGGCTGATCACCGTGCGCGAGACCGCGCCGAAGGAAGAGGTGTTGGCGCTGCTGCACAAGCATCGCATCGAGAAGGTGCTGGTCGTCAACGGTGATCACGAGCTCACCGGCATGATTACGGTGAAGGACTTCCAGAAGGCGACGGAATTCCCGCGCGCCTGCAAGGACGACACGGGCAGGTTGCGCGTGGGCGCCGCCGTCGGGACCACACCAGACACCATGGACCGTGTCGCTGCCTTGCGCGAGGCGGGAGTCGACCTCATAGTCGTCGATACGGCGCACGGCCATTCTCGCGGCGTCATCACGACGGTCGAGCGCATCAAGTCCCAATGGGGCGATCAACAGGTGATCGCGGGCAACATCGCCACCGGCGAAGCCGCGCTGGCCCTCGTGGCCGCCGGCGCGGACGGAGTCAAGGTCGGCATAGGTCCCGGCTCGATCTGCACGACACGTATCGTGGCCGGCGTCGGAGTGCCGCAGATCTCCGCCGTGGCCAACGTGGCGGAAACGTTGCGCGACAGTGACGTGCCGGTCATTTCCGATGGCGGTATCCGCTTCTCCGGCGACATTGCCAAGGCGATCGTCGCCGGCGCGCATGCCGTCATGATCGGAAGCCTCTTCGCCGGCACCGAGGAATCCCCCGGCGAGGTGGAGCTCTACCAGGGCGCCTCTTACAAATCCTACCGCGGCATGGGCTCGCTCGGCGCCATGGCGGAGCGCCACGGCTCCGCCGACCGCTACTTCCAGGATGCCTCGACAGAGCTCGAGAAGCTCGTGCCCGAGGGCGTCGAGGGGCGCGTGCCTTACAAGGGTAGCGTGGTCGCCATCCTGCAGCAGCTCGCCGGCGGCTTGCGTGCCGCCATGGGATATACAGGAAGCCGCAACATCACGGACATGCGCACGCGTCCCACCTTCGTGCGCATCACCAACGCCGGTGTCCGGGAGAGCCACGTACACGACGTTTCGATCACCAAAGAGGCGCCCAATTACCGGGCGTCCTAGGAGCGCATGGCCAGCGCTCCCCGATCTGCCGGCTTCCCGGAGCACTCACACTTGCAACAGCGGATCTCGACGGGTTCCTCCGCGGCGACCCATGAGGACATTCACGCCCACCGCGTCCTGATTCTCGACTTCGGAGCGCAGTACACACAGCTCATCGCGCGCCGCGTGCGGGAGCTTGGCGTGTACTGCGAGATCCATCCCTGGGACATCACCGACACCGAGGTCCGATCTTTCCAACCGCGCGGTGTCATCCTCTCCGGCGGCCCGGAGTCGGTCACGGACGCCACCCCCCCGAAGGCGCCCGAGGCGGTATTCAGCCTGGGCGTCCCGGTTCTCGGCATCTGCTATGGCATGCAGACCATGGCGCAGCAGCTCGGAGGCCGCGTCATCGCATCGGCGGAGCGGGAATTCGGCTACGCCGAGGTCACGGTGACGGGCGCCAGCCGTCTGCTCGATCACCTGGAGGACCGCCGCGACGCCCAAGGGCGGCCGGCCCTCGATGTCTGGATGAGCCACGGCGACCGGGTAGGCATTTTGCCCGATGGCTTCGCCGTCACCGCCGCGACGGCCTCGATTCCGTTCGCCGCGATGGCCGATGAGCGTCGGCGCTTCTACGGCGTGCAGTTCCATCCCGAAGTCACCCATACCACCCAGGGCACGCGTCTCCTCGAGCGCTTCGTGCGCGAGATCTGCGGCTGCGATGCGCTCTGGAGCACCGGCAACATCATCGAGGATGCGATCGAGCGGATCCAGGCTCAAGTCGGCGGCGGCAAGGTGCTGCTGGGTCTTTCGGGCGGTGTCGATTCCTCCGTGGTCGCCGCCCTGCTGCACCGCGCGATCGGCAACCAGCTCGTCTGTGTGTTCGTCGATCACGGGCTGCTGCGCCTCGGCGAGGGCGACCAAGTCATGGCCACGTTCGCCGAGCACCTCGGCGTGCGCGTCATCAGGGTGGATGCGCAGCCCCGCTTCCTCGCGGGGCTCGCGGGAGTCGAGGACCCGGAGGTGAAACGCAAGATCATCGGGCGCACCTTCGTCGAAGTCTTCGATGAGGAGGCTCGAAAGCTCTCCGGCGTCGGCTTCCTGGCTCAGGGCACGATCTATCCGGACGTCATCGAGTCTGCCGGCGCACGCACCGGCAAGGCACACGTCATCAAGTCGCATCACAACGTAGGTGGCCTGCCGGAGAAAATGCACCTGACGCTGGTCGAGCCCCTGCGCGAGCTCTTCAAGGACGAAGTCCGCCGGCTGGGCATCGAGCTGGGACTGCCGCGGGAGATGGTCTACCGCCATCCCTTCCCGGGTCCCGGTCTCGGGGTGCGGATACTCGGTGAAGTCCGCAAGGAATACGCCGATCTACTGCGCCGCGCGGACGAGATCTTCATCGACGAGTTGCGCAAGCACGATCTCTATGACCGCACCAGCCAGGCGTTCGCCGTGTTCCTGCCGGTCCGCTCGGTCGGCGTTATGGGCGATGGCCGGCGTTATGATTACGTGATCGCCTTGCGCGCGGTCGAGACCGTGGACTTCATGACCGCACACTGGGCTCGCCTCCCCTACGAATTCCTGGACCACGTCTCCCGTCGCATCGTCAACGAGGTCGCCGGAATCTCCCGCGTCGTCTATGACATCTCCGGCAAGCCGCCGGCGACGATAGAGTGGGAATAGGAGAATCTGAGCTAAACGCCGCCCGGAGCACTCGCTCGGGGCGGAGGGCGATGCCGACGTGGACGCTTTCTGAAATATGCCGCAAGACAACGATTAAGCGTGCTTTCCTCATGTGGGAACTCTGATCCGCGCGCCGCCGCATTGCCACGCTCGCGTTGCGAGCGCATTATGTAAGTTGGCGAATATCCGCAGTGCATGCCCTCAACGGCATCGGGGTACTATGAACACGGATGCACTGAGAGCGACGATCCGATCCCGGCTTCTCTCCGGCATGCTGCCCCTCGGAGTGCCGAAGAGGGTCTTCGGCGGACCCGGGGAGGGCGTACTCTGCGATTGCTGCGGCTGCCGGATCGAGCGGCACGAAATCGAGTACGAAGCCGAATACCTTTCTCCAACAGGTGTCACAGCCCTTCGTTTCGTGGTACACCGCATGTGCTTCGATCTTTGGAAGCTCGAAGCTTGCAAGATTGATGCTGCGGGCCTCAGAGTAGCGGTCGAGTCTGGTGCTCGGATCACCCGGTCCACTTGACCGGGGACCGTCGAGCTTGGGACTCAGACCTGTGGTGCGATGACCTGCCGCCTCATCGGGTGAGCGCACGGCTCGCGCTCTTTTGCCCTGCGCTCCACTGAGCCACATCCCGGCACGGTGCTTGCCGCATCGGGGCATCTTTCCTGAATGCAGGCGGAGGGTAAGGCTTTGAGCAGCTCGGATCGCTACGATCTCATCGTGATCGGCACCGGGCCGGGAGGCGCATCGCTCGCCCACCGCCTCGCGCCTTTGGGCAAGCGCATCCTTATCCTCGAGCGCGGCGATTACCTCCGGCGCAGCGAGAAGAACTGGGACTCCCAGGCGGTTTTCGTCGACGCCGCGTACCAGGCGCGTGAGACCTGGACGAACTGCGCGGGCGACACGTTCAGTCCCGCGCTCCACTACTGCGTTGGTGGCAACTCCAAAGTGTACGGCGCTGCACTCCTTCGGCTGCGCGAGCGCGACTTCGGCGAGGTGGTGCATGCCGGCGGCATCTCACCGGCTTGGCCATTGGGTTACGAGCTGTTCGAGCCCTACTACACGCAGGCGGAGCGGCTGTTTCACGTTCACGGTCAGCGGGGCGAAGACCCGCTGGAGCCATGGGCGAGCGCTCCGTACCCGCATCCCCCCGTGAGCCATGAGCCGAAGATCGCGGAGCTGGCGGAGCACCTGCGCGGCATCGGCCTGCATCCCTACCATTTGCCACTCGGCATCCTGCTGGACGAGAAGGACGGCAAACCGACACCGACCAGCATCTGTATGCGGTGCAGTTTTTTCGACGGCTTCCCCTGCCCGCTCAATGGCAAGGCCGACGCCCAGGTCGTCTGTATCGACCCCATGCTGGCGCGCTATCCGAATGTCACGTTGCTGACCAACGCCTATGTGTCGAAGCTGGGCACTGACGCTGCCGGCCGCACCGTCGATGCCGTCCATGTCATGCGAGAGGGCCGCGAGGAGATCTATTCCGCGAACATCATCGTGGTCGCCTGCGGCGCGCTGTCCTCCGCCCTGCTGCTGCTGCGCTCGGCCAACGATGCTCATCCCAGCGGACTCGCCAATGGGTCGGGTCAACTCGGGCGAAACTACATGCGGCACAACATGAGCATCCTCATGGCCGTCATGCCGCAGGTCAACGACACCGTTTTTCAGAAGACGCTCGCTTTCAGCGACTACTACTTCCGTTCGGATGACTGGGACTTTCCGCTGGGTCTCGTGCAAATGTGCGCCACCAGTCATGCCGACCAGATTCGCGGGGAAGCATTGCCACAATGGCTCGAATGGCTGCCGGAGATGCCTTTCGAGGAGGTGGCGCGCCATTCCATGGATTTCTGGCTGCAAGCGGAGGATCTGCCGCATCCGCAGAACCGGATCTACTACAAGGACGGCAAGGTCCATCTGGATCTAAAGGCCACCAACTCCGAGGCGCTGCCGCGACTCGAGCGCAAGCTCAAGGATGACCTGAGCCGCGCCGGCCACAGCGCGGTTTTTCTCCATCGCTCGCTCTATCTGGGCAAGAACATCCCGATCGGCGGCACCGCACACCAGGCGGGGACTGCGCGCTTCGGCACCGACCCGGCAACCTCCGTGCTCGATCTCGATTGCAAGGCGCACGAGGTGGACAATCTGTACCTCGCGGATGCGAGCTTCTTCCCCTCGATCAGCGCCGTCAACCCGACCCTGACCATCATCGCCAACGCACTGCGCGTCGCCGATAGGATCGCGGAGCGCCTGAAATGAGCACGGCCGCGATCGTGGCTCTCTTCGTGCGCTACGGACTGGTAATGCTCTTCCTGCCCTTCAGCGCGCTCGACAAGGTCGTCGGATTCCGAGGCGCCGTGAAGCAGGCGCAGGAGGTTTTCAGGCCGCGCCGCCTGGCGGTCCTCATCCTCATGTGTGGGCTCGCCATCGAGGTGATCATGTCTCTCGGGGTAGTGACCGGTGTCGCCGATCGGATGGCCGCGCTGGTGCTGGCGGCCTACTGCGCGGCGACCGCCGCTCTCTACAAGCGGTTCTGGCGAGCAGGTGATTTCTGGGCACCGGATGACAGCAAGGGACGCGGTCTTTTCTGGGACTTCCTCAAAAACCTCTCACTCGGTGCGGGATTCCTCCTGATCGTGGTCGGCGCCAACGGCTCCGGCCTGCGGCCGTTCCTCGCGCATCCGCTGGCTTCGAGCCACCCTTACGCATCGACCCGTGACCACTCACCGGAGTCTCCATGAGAGACCCGGGACCGAAGCCTTCCATACCTTACTGGCATCTTTGGGTGGACGGGGAAGGCATCAGCCGCCAGCGGCGCTGTCACCTGACGAATTATCAGCTGCAGGGGATAGGTCCGGCCGACCCGCAGTGGAATGACAGACAGGGCACGCAGCCATCCACGGTCGTCTTCACCGTCCAGCCGGTCGGCTGGGTCGGCGAATGGCACGAGAATCCGGCACCGCAGTGGATCGTGGTGCTCTGCGGTCGCTGGTGGATCGAGAGCATGGATGGTACTCGCATCGAGCAGGGGCCCGGAGAATTCTCCTTCGGCGAGGATCAGGGCTGCACGGAGCGCAATGGCAGGAAGGGCCACCGCTCCGGGACGATAGGCAGTGAGCCCGCGGTGCTCATGACCGTGCAATTGCACAGTGGGCCGTCCCGCGAGCCCTGTCACGCCCGATAGATCGATGCCCGACTTCGAGATCCACGACAACCGATTCCGGGCGATGGTGCTGCCCAATGCGCAGCTCGAGACTTTGGGAGAAGGTTATCGGTGGCTCGAGGGGCCGGTATGGTTCGCCGACCACGATTGTCTCTACGTCAGCGACATCCCCGACGACCGCATCCTGCGCTGGAGTGAGCACGGCGGCATCGACGTGTTTCGCCGGCCGGCGGGTTTCCCCAATGGTCACGCGCGCGACCGGCAGGGCCGGCTGATCGGATGCTCGCACCACGATCGATGCATCACGCGCACGGAGCTCGACGGCTCGGTCACGATGCTTGCCACGCGACATCGCGGCAAGCGCCTGAACTCACCCAACGACATCGTGTGCAAGTCCGACGGGACGATCTGGTTCAGCGATCCGCTGTACGGCATCAGCACCGATTACGAGGGCGGGAAGCAAGCCTCGCAGCTGCCACCGGCTCTCTATCGGCTTGATCCGGCCACGGGCGGGCTTACCGTTGCCGCGGATGACTTCGAAGGACCCAACGGGCTCGCCTTCTCGCCCGATGAGCGCTTCCTCTATGTCGCCGAGAGTGGCGGCCAGTTCGATTTCGAGCCGCGCCAGTACATCCGCCGCTTCGAAGTGCACGAGGGCGGGCGCCTCTCGGGCGGTGAGTGCTTCCACAAGGTCTCGCCCGGCTTTGCCGACGGCTTGCGCGTCGATGAGCAAGGGAACGTCTGGTCGAGCGCCGCCGACGGTGTCCACTGCATCAGCCCGGAAGGCGACCTGCTGGGAAGGATCCTGACACCGAGCCTGGTTTCAAATCTCGCCTTCGGAGGCCGCAATCGCTCGCGCCTGTTCCTCTGCGCCTCGCACCGGCTGATGGCGATCTACACCAACGTGCGCGGCTGTGTAAGGCCGTGACGGTCCGGGTGTCGGCGATCACCGCTTTCCGGCTCACCACAGCCGATGCCGCACGACTTGCCCGCTTCTACCGGAAACTTGGCTTCATCGTGGCGGGTCGTGAGCCGATCGGGGACGAGGAGATCGCCCTGCTGGGCCTCGAGGGCGGCGGTACGCGGGTGACGCTTCGCCTCGGCGAGCAGCGGGTCGATCTCGACTCCTTCGATGTACCGGGTCGGCCGTATCCGGCCGGCGCGACGGCGTCCGACCTCTCATTCCAGCATTTCGCGATCGTGACGGATGATGCCGAGGCCGCTTGGGCGCAAGCGGCCTCGCTGGGTGCCGTACCCATCTCTACCGGCGGACCGGTGAGGCTCCCGCCCTCGACCGGAGTCGCCGCTGCCGTCAAATTCCGTGACCCGGAGGGACACCCACTGGAGCTGTTGCAATTTCCCCGAGCGAAGGCGGGTCGCTGGACCGGCACGGGTCTGCTCGGCATCGACCATTCGGCCATCAGTGTTTCCGACATCGGCGCCAGCCGCGCATTCTATGAGGCGCTCGGTCTGTCAGTGCGTGGGCCGACGCTCAATCAGGGCCCCGCGCAAGTCGCGTTGGACGGCCTGCCGGACGTCGAAGTCCAAGTCGTCCCAATGCTACCGAGCCGGGATACACCGCATCTCGAGTTGCTCGGATATCACCATCCCGCAGGCAGCGCAACCCGTCGGTTGGAGGCGAACGATGTAGCAGCGACGCGAATTGTCTGGGCGGCGGATCGGGATGAGCTGATCTGCGACCCGGACGGGCACCTTCACCTGCTCATCGGGTGGGCTCGGCCAGCGACACCTCTGCTCCCGCGAAACAGCTGCTCC
>JAKBCR010000288.1 GCA_021807675.1 Pseudomonadota bacterium | reverse complement strand
GGCGCGGCGGCAGGGCAACTCGGACGGGAATCCAACCGCTCGCGAGCTTGACCTTTAATAGGTCACAACGGTATTATATTTTCCGCTGTACACGGGTGACCTTCCGCCCGGCGTGCGCGCTGCCGCTCTGCCGCAACACACGGCTGGCGCGGCCGCGCAGCCGGTATCGGGGGTAGTGGGGCCCGTTCGCGCCCTCATCAGCAAGCCCGCCTTGATCAGGCTCGCGCCGGACGAGTGCCCCGGCCGCGGCGCGCGAGCATGGGACGAGCGAGGAGGAATCGGTCCGTGAAGTCCGCCAACTCGATGAAGTGGTTCTCGGAGCTCGACTTCGAGCGCTTGCCGATGCGCATCAGCACCGACCGCTACACCTCCCGCGAGATCCAGGAGCGCGAGCGCGAGCTCATCTGGATGCGCGTCTGGCAGGTCGCCGGCCGCGCAGACGAGCTGCCGAACGCCGGCGACTGGAAGGAATACCGCATTTTCGATCAGTCGTACCTGCTCGTGCGGGGCAGCGACGGCAAGGTCCGCGGGTTCGTCAATGCCTGCAGGCATCGCGGCAATGCCTTGTGTCAAGGCAAGGGCCACACCGCCCGATTCACGTGTCCATACCACCTCTGGTCATATGGTCTCGATGGACGGCTGCTCGCCGTCGCCAGACCGGACCTCGTCGGCCCGATCGACAAGTCCCAACACGGTCTGCTGCAGGTGCCGGTCGAGTGCTTCGCGGGCTTCATCTTCTTGAACCCGGATCCCAAGGCCGCACCGCTCGCCGACTTTCTGGGAAACGACGTGATCGAGGGCCTCGCGCCCTACCGTCTCGAGGAGATGACCCCGGTCGGTCTCAACGTCCGCCAGAGCCTGGACTGCAACTGGAAGGTAGTCATGGACGCGTTCTCGGAGGGATACCACATCCTCGGCATACATCCGCAGCTGCTGCGGGTGATCGTCATCGACTCGAACAAGAACCGCTTCGGTTTCTTCGGCGATCACAGCGTCGCCGTCGCGCCGTTCGAGGTCGCCAACGTGGAGGGGTTTGGTCCCGAGAAGCAGATCGAGGGCATCAGAGACCTGCCGGAGACCTTTCCCACTGTGGCGGAGGTATTGCCACGCTTCGAGGCGCTCGTTCAGGCCCACCGCGGGGCGGACGGGACATTGCAGCTCCCCGAGCGCGTTACCGCCCGCATCCTGCTGCAGCAAGCCACGCGCGACACCCTGAGCCGCAAGGGACTGGACGTGAGCGGCCTGACCGACGACCAAATGAGCGACAACCAGGGCTGGGTGCTGTTCCCGAACTTCTTCATGACGATCCGCGCCGGCGAGGCCACGGTGATCATGTCCGTGCCTCACCCCGACGCAGACCCTAACAGGTGCATCTGGCACGTGACCAGCTACATGTGGCTTCCCCCGGACCTGCGCGCGCAGTATCGCGCCGAGCTGATCGAGGAGCCGAAGGACTACAAATACTTCCTGGCTCTCCAACAGGACTACGAGCAGATGCCTCGCCAGCAGCGGGGCCTTCGCAATCGCGCGCTCGAGCACATGTCTCTGGCGAGAGAAGAAGTGTGCATCGCCCGCTTCCACTCGGTGGTGGACCGGTACCTCGGCGGCAAAGCCGCGTGAGGACGCTTTCGCACCCCACGCGCACTGCAAAGCTGCTCAACTGCGAGGTGGCGCCGCCGCGGCAGCCCGGCGCCCCGCCCACGCGAGTCCTGCCACGGCGACCGCTGGACTTGGAAATCAACTCTAGCTGGAGGATGAACTCATGGCTCTGAGACAGGTGAGCGAGGTCGTGAACGACTACACCGGCCTCTCGCGCAAGGTTCTGGAATACAGCCTGATCATGAAGAGTATGGTCGATCGCGCCAAGCAGACGGGGTTCTCGGAGCAGAGCTGGGCCCCTTTGGCCGAGCTGGTGGCGGTCGATGAGTTCGAGCGCGTAGGCAACTTCAAGGAGGTCATGAGCTGGCGCGAATACGTGACCTTCCTCACGCGCTGGGCGACATCATCCGAGTGGGAGTGCTCGTTCAAGCGCATCACCGAGCGGCCGGACGTGGTCTTCCTCGAGCTCGAGGAGCGAAGCAAGACCGGAGGGTACTCGAGCGTGGTCAACTCCCTGTCGGTGTACGAATTCAACCACGCCGGCAAGATCCGGCACATCGACATCTATTTGCAGATGCCGATGCCCGAAGCCGGCATGCTCAAGAGCTACGAAGGCGTCGGTATCGGCGGGTGAGCGCCTCGGGTTGGAGGCAATTCCGCTCCGTGCGGCCGCCCAGGTTCGCGGGCCACGGCGGGGCGGTTCCAGCCCTCAGACAGACAAGGCGTTCCGCCCTCTGAAATTCCCGCTTCCTACCGCTCAGTCTGGCCCGAGGATGTCGTGGTCGGCAATGGTGTCGCCGACATCAAGACCGGCAATGTCGTGGCGTGCGTGCCCTGCGCCGGCTGCGGCCGGTGCCAGGCATGCGACGAAGGCCGTTTCTTCTCGTGCTCCTCGGGCCGAGCGGTATTCGGCGGATTTGGCGACTACGTCGCCGTGCCGCGCCGCAACGCGGTGCTGCTCCCCCGCACCTTGAGCCTGTCGGATGGCGCGCTCGTCGAGCCGATCGCCTGCGGACTGCACGCGCTTCGACTCGCTTCTTTTCGCGCGGGAGATCGCGTTCCAGTCATTGGAGCAGGCCCGATCGCCACTGCAGTCGTCTGTTGGGCCCGGATCTTGGGCGCGGGAAGGATTGTCGTGGTCTCGCGTTCCGTGCATCGCCGTGATGTGCTGCTCCCGATGGGCGCCGATGCCCTTCTCGGCTTCGATGAGCGCGTCCCGGATGCGTTGGTGGGCCGTATCATCCCGCTCGAGGATCTGCATGCCACGCTGGAACGTATGCGAGCGGGAGAAATCAGCCCGAAAATTCACGTCGATCCCGGATTGGATCCGGCACGAGACCATGCGGGCCATTGAAGCGATCTGCCGAGTACGATCCGGCACGGGCCTTCTCTTGACCTGGGACGGCGTTGCTGCCGACGACGAGCATAAAAGCAGGCATGTCGTAGATTCTCCTCGCTCCGGATTTTTCAAGGCCCGTTCCATGCCTCCAAGTGGATTGCAGTCCGCGTAGCCATACATTCAAAGGCAATTGGCGTACATTGACGCCGCTTGCCGGGTGTCGCGGGAAGTGGAGGCGACGGCATCACGATCACCTCATTTGCCGCGGCGAGTGCTGCCGCGACATCTCAGCACGCCCTTCAAGACGATCCGTTCCGAGCGCAAAGATCTCGCGGCGGCGATCGTCCCGTCACGCTGAAAATGTCCCTCGACGCATTGCGGCTTGGGCAAGCCCCTTCCGCCCACGTAGTCGACGAAGGCCGACTGCCGGTCTTGGTTCGTAGTGGGGTTGCGGAAGCCCGCCATATACGCGAGCCGCCGATAACCCTGCTGCAACAGGTGCTCTGCGATCTTGCGAGCCCCGTGGCGATTGTCGCCCGTCACGCTCCACATCCCATTGGGCTTGCGGCCCATGCGGTTGAAGAAGATGACGGGTATCCGGGCGGCCCTTGCATCGCTCCGTGAGCCTCGGGGAAAGATTGGCCGACCTCAACAGCAAGACATCGACCCGGAATTTCAGCAGATCCTCGACGTGCCCGTCGGCCACACATGCCTGGTCCTCCACCGTGAAGATCACGATCTGCTTGCCGAGCTTCGACAAACGCGCCGATAAAGCCTCCAATGCCGTGACGAAGAATGGATTCTTCGGGTTACCCATCACCACGCCGACGATTCCGGACCGGCCACTGATCAGCGAGCGCGCCAGCAGATTGGGCCGATAGTCGAGCTTCCGCGCAGCCAAGAGGACGCGGGCCCGCGTGGCATCCGCGATGTTGGCCCCGGGAGTGAACGCGCACGAGACCGCAGCCTGCGAGACGCCGGCGAGTGCCGCAACATCATGGCTCGAGGGAGGCGATGAGCGCTTCTGCTCTTTACCCAATTGAGGCTACCCGCCTGTACGCCCGGGCGCCTCGCACGCGTACCGCCTGTATCCGCCCGACCGAGGCAATCTCCCGCCCCTGCATGAAATCCACCTGCGCGACATCAACGGTGCCTGAGCCCCGGATTGCTGTCGAGCAGCGAGATCCGCAGCGAATGGTGCAGCAAGGCGGTCGCGAAATAGTGCCCGACCAGCACCGGCAGTTCCATCAACTGCCGCTCGGTCCAGCTCTTTGCCAGAACAGCCCACGTTTCGTCCGAGATCGACTGGTCCCCGAGCAGCTCCTCGACTGCGCGCAGGACCGCTCGCTCGTGAGCGTTCCACCCTTGCGCCGACGAGCCGTGCGTCACCCGCTCGATTTCCTCCGCCGACACACCGCAGCGCCTGGCGAAGTTGACGTGCTCGCCCCACTCGAATGGCGCCCGGCACAACCAGCCCACGCGCAGGATGGCGAGCTCGCGCTCGCGGGGCGGGAGCACGCCGCGCCCGATCAATTCCATTCCCATTTCAAGCTGGCAGCGGAAGGCGCCCGGATGTTTGGCCATGGTGGCGAACGTCTCGGGAACCATCGGCCCATTCTCCGCAATGCCGAAGGTGCCGCGGATCGCCGCGCTCAGCTTCCTGGTTTCCTCCGTCAGCGCCCCCTGATCCAACGGCATGATGCGCTGGCGCTCGCCAACCACCTGCGCTTCACGCGCGGGGATATCAAACTCGAGCGGCCCCGACTGCACCTTCTCACTTCCCATCGACGCTCCTCAGCATTTCGCATCCCGGTGACAGTCGATTTCACGTGGCAGCAGCCGTTTTTGCCGCAATGGGTACCGCTTCATCCCGTGCCGGCGGAGGAGAACAATCACCTTCGGCCCTGGTCGACGAATGCTTCCCGCCGTGCCGCGCTCGATCCGCGGTTGACAGGCCTGCGCATGCTTCGCGATGAGCGCGCGCGAGCGGAATCGGCATTGCTCTCGAGAGCGACGGAAGGTCGCCGCCTACCGCAGTTCCCTCTCCGTCGGCATGCCCTCTCTTCATCCAGTTACCGATTCTGGCATATAC
>JAKBCR010000287.1 GCA_021807675.1 Pseudomonadota bacterium | reverse complement strand
CCCATCCGAGCGAGGTGCGGGCCATGCGAGCGTTGCGAATCTTCGGCATCGTGGTCGGCTGTATCATCGTGGTACTCATCGCCGCGGTGGTTGCGCTCCAGCTCCTGGTCCATCCCAACGATTACAAAGGGCGCATCGAGGCGGCCGTCAAGAGCTCGACGGGCCGGGATCTCTCGCTGCCGGGCAATATCCATCTGGCGATCTTCCCGGCGCTCGCGGTGGAATTCGGTCCGGCGACCCTGGGAAATCCGCCGGGATTTCCCGCGGCGCAACCGTTTGCCTCGATCCAGCGCGCATCGCTGCGCGTTCACCTGCTGCCCTTGCTGCACCGGCAGCTCGTCGTCGGTCGCGTGGAGATCGACGGTCTTGACTTGCGCCTGCTCAAGAACGCGCAGGGACAGGGTAACTGGTCGATGCCGGCCGGGAAGACCCCAACGCCCGCTGCGCAAGCTTCCGGCAGTCCGATGACGCTCGGCGGCGTAGCCGGCGTGCTGGTCAAGAAGAGCCGTGTCAGCTACCAGGACATGGTGGCCGATCACGTCGATGTGAATATCGGGCACGTGGCGACGGGAGTCCCGGTACCCGTGAAGTGGAGCCTCGATCTCACCACCGGGCCCGGAGCGCGGCCCATCCCCTTGTCGGGGAATGCCACGCTGGAATACAGCGCGAACGCCGCGCACCTCTCAGGGCTCGATGCGCGGATCGACGACTCGACGCTGCGCGGCACTGCGGCGGTGACCAACCTGACGACAGGGGCTATGAGCTTCGATCTGTCGATCAATCACATCGACCTCGATCGCTACCTCGCCGCATCCAAGTCCTCGAGCGCGGCGGCCCGGTCTGCGCCGCCGGCCGGCACGGCGCAGAGCCAGCAACCGACGGAGCTGCCCACGAGTGGGCTGAAGACACTGCAGATGAACGGCAAGCTCGCGATCGGCAGCGCCAAGGTCTACGGCATGAAGCTGTCGCAGGTCGACGTCGGCCTGGCAGCCGACGGCGGGGTGTTACACATCAGTCCCGCGACGGCAGAGCTCTATGGCGGCTCCTCGACGGGGAGTGTGACCCTGGACGCGCATGGCGCCGTGCCGGTATTGCAGCTCGACGAAAGCCTGGCGGGCGTCAACGTGCAGCCCTTGCTGGAAGACTTCGCCAAGCTCAATCGAGTCTCCGGCCGAGGTAACGTCACATTGAACGTAACGGCCACGGGAAAGACGACCACTGCGCTCCTGCGCTCCCTGAACGGCCACGCCGCAGTGAATCTGACGAACGGCGCCATCGCGGGCCTGGACCTCTGGTCCGCCGTCAACAGCGCTGTCGCACTCGTGCAGAAGCACTCACTCCCGACAGGCGGGATGGGCAATAGCACTCGCTTCGATGCCTTCAAGGCCTCAGCGGACCTGACCAACGGCGTGGCATCGACGAAGGACCTGGACATCGCCTCCGGCGACCTGCACGTGACGGGACAGGGCACCACGAATCTCGTCACGGGGGCGGTCAATTACCGCGTTAATGCGACGATCCTGAAGGGAGCCACGGCCGGTGCAGCCCTCGCCAGCGTCCCGTTGCTGATCAGCGGAACCATGACGAGTCCGACGGTGCGTCCCGATACGCAGGCGCTCGTGAAATCGGTGGCGCGGCAACAGCTCGAGAAGCACAAAGGGCAGATCGAGAACAAGCTGCGCAACGTGTTGAAGGGCTTCATCCACTGAGAGCTCACCGGACGGCGCAGCCGCTCGCCCGCGGGCCCGGCCTACCGCTTCGGCGGGCCGGGCGTCTGGGCTGCGGCCAGGCGCAGTCCGTGCTCCCAGCCGCTCGTGGCTACGATCCGCCTAGGCATCTGCGGCTGGCGCTATGCGCCCTGGCGCGGCCCTTTACGATCCCCGGGACCTTCCGCAGCGGGCCGAGCTCGAGTACGCATCGCGCCGCTTCGCCATCATCGAGATCAACGGGTCGTTCTATTCCCTTCAGCGGCCCGAGAGTTATGCACACTGGTACGCGCAGACGCCGGCCGGCCAGCTCCCCTTCAGGGGCATTGCATGCGCCGTTTGACCTGTTTAATTTGAGCGACCGATTTCTTCTCGCGGTGTGATAGGGGTACTGAAATGGCCGACTCGTCCGAATACGTTCCGCCGAAGGTCTGGACCTGGAGCAAGCCGAGTGGCGGCACTTTCGCGAACATCAATCGTCCGATCTCGGGCGCCACGCACGAGAAGGAGTTGCCCGTCGGGCGTCACCCGCTGCAGCTTTACTCGCTGGCCACCCCGAACGGCGTGAAAGTCACCGTGATGCTGGAGGAGCTGCTCGCTCTCGGCCATCGCGGCGCCGAGTACGATGCATGGCTGATCCGGATCACCGAGGGGGACCAGTTCGGCAGCGGCTTCGTGGCGGTCAACCCCAACTCCAAGATCCCGGCGCTCGTCGATCGCAGCGGCCCCAAGCCGATCCGGGTGTTCGAGTCGGGCTCGATCCTGGTCTATCTTGCCGAGAAGTTTGGCGCTTTCCTTCCCAAGGAGCAGGCCGCGCGCGCCGAGTGCCTCTCGTGGCTCTTCTGGCAGATGGCCAGCGCCCCGTTCGTTGGGGGTGGATTCGGCCACTTTTACGCCTATGCGCCCAGCAAGATCGAATACGCGATCGACCGATTCACCATGGAGGTGAAGCGTCAGCTGGATGTGCTCGATCGGCGCCTCGCCGCAAACCGCTACATCGCCGGAGATACCTACACGATCGCCGACATGGCCATCTTTCCCTGGTATGGCGGGCTGGCCAAGGGCTGGTTCTACGGAACGGCAGCCGAATTTCTCGGCCTGCAGGACTACAAGCATCTTCAGCGGTGGGTGGACATGCTCCTTGAGCGGCCGGCGCTGCAGCGTGGCCGCATGGTCAACCGCACGACGGGCGAGCTTTCCAGCCAATTGCACGAGCGACACGACGCCACGGATTTCGAGACGCGCACGGCGGACAAGCTGCAATCCACGGGTTGATCTCACCGCCGGACGATGCCGCACGGGGACTGACGGGGCTCCTCCGTCAGTTCCTGCTGGCGTTGAGTGACGCCGATGGCGGAACCGCGCTGTATCGAATGCATACGGCGGACGCGCCCGTGCGCAATGGCCAGGGCGTGGGACCGGCTGGCGCAGTGGACTGTGGCGAGTTCGCCCGTGCCCATCGGGAGATCAGTCTGCGGGGCAGCGATCGGCTCCCCGACTTCTCGGATCCCGTACTCCTGCGGGTGACGGCGAGCACGGATGCTCCACAGTCCGTCGCTTGGTTCGAGGTCTGCGAGACTCGGGAGCGACGCCGCCTCGCAGTCGCCTTGGGTGCGCGAGCGACCGAGGGAGCATTGCGGATCGTCTGGTGCACGCTGACCGATCGAGTGGTGGAGGATTGGTCCTTTCGCGACGGCCTGCTGCACGCGCTGGCGGACTATCCTTGGATGAGAAGCGCCGAGCCCGCGGTTGCGCGCGCGTTGGTGGACGCCGGCTTTTTCCGGCTGTATTGGCGTCCCCCGATCCGGCTCCTCTCCCTGCCGGAGGCACGCTTCAGCTGCCAGATGAGCACGGCATGCTGCAGGCACGACTATGAGATCACCCTGCCGCCGGAAGCGCAGCTGTTGATCGACGCCACCCCGTGGCATGAGATCAGCCCCGCATTGATCGGCACGAGGTTGCCACAGCGTGCGGACGGTAAACTCCAGCTCAAGAGCGTGAATGAGACCTGCCGGTTCCTCGGCGCCCACAATCTTTGCCTCATTCACCGGACGCTCGGCCGCCAGCCCTTCGCCGCATGCTGCGTGTTCCCCTTCTCGTTCGCCCGCACCCCGGAAGGGATCGCGGTCGGCCTGAGTCCCATCTGCGGCAGCGTGCGGCTGGGCTTGGGAATCCGCCCTGAGGAGCGCGAAGAGGATTTGCGCGAGCGGTTGGTCCACGCCGAGCCGAGGTCCACCGACGCGTATCGCCTCGCGCCCGGAGTCCAGATCCCGTGGGAGCGCTTCCGCGACATCGAGAAGGCGTTGTGCGACTGCCTCGCAGCCGGCGAAATTCCAATGCGGCGCCGACTCTACGTCGGGGCACGGCTGCTCGGGGCCCTGAAGGACAACCAGCCGGTCGAGGTCAATGCCTGGCTCGCGGAGTGCCCGGCCACGATCGGCACCGAGCTCCGCGAAGCCATTCGCGGCATGCTCGCCAGGATCGTGGGGTGGGAGCGCTCGGCGCTGCGGCGGTTGCCGCGGGAGATCCCATCGGACCTCTGCAGCCTCGAAGTGGCCGAGCCGGCGGTCCTGGGTCAGATTCTGCGCAACACGCTCTTCTGCAAGGTGTACTCCTACCCTTTCGATCTGACGACGGCGCACAACCATCTGATCGTGCTCTATCTGCTCGCACTCACCATGCAGTCGGCCGCCACTGCGCTCCCGGAGGTGATGTGGCGCGAGCTCGGATCGCTCGGCGTTCACGGGCTGCTCACGTCCATGCTCCACGAGGGGATGCCGGAGGGCTTCCGTACCCTCCTCGGCACCGCGGACTTCGGAGTATGGATGCTCGCCGCGTGAAGAGCCGCGAGACTCAGCTGCCGTAGCGCGACCGCAGTTCCCGCTTGAGAATCTTCCCGCTCGGGGACTTCGGCAAAGCTTCGGTAAAGATCACCCGCTTCGGGCACTTGAAGCCCGCCAAGTAGTCTCGGCAGTGGGTCAGCACCTGCTCGGCGTTGAGCGGGTGCTCGTCCCGCAGGACGATCACGGCAGTGACGGCCTCTACCCATTTGGGGTCGGGCAGGCCGATCACGGCGACCTCGCGCACCGCGCGCAGGCGGTAGATCATCTCCTCCACCTCCCTGCTGGCGACATTCTCACCGCCCGTCTTGATCATGTCCTTCTTGCGGTCGACGACGCTGATGTAGCCCTCGGCATCAACCGTCGCCAGATCACCGCTGTGGAACCAGCCGCCGGCGAAGGCCGCGGCCGTGCGCTCCTCGTCCTGGTAATAACCCTGCATCAGATGCGGGGAGCGATGCACGATCTCGCCGACCTCACCGACCGCTGCATCGCGCATCGACTCGTCGACCACCCGCGTCTCCA
>JAKBCR010000286.1 GCA_021807675.1 Pseudomonadota bacterium | reverse complement strand
CAGCGCAAACATCTCTTGCGGCTCGCAATCCTCACGAATGCTGGCCGTTTTGCTGTTCTCACATCGGAGCGGCACTCGCGATGCGTCCTCATACCTCATTCCCGGAACGGTCTCCCCCCTCGTCTCAGAAGCGCTGGATCCGGGCTCCTGCGCGAACGAAGCGCTGCTTTGGGCAAAAAGCGTGGTTTTTGCCCAAAGCTCGCTCGGCGGAGCGAAGCAGCGCTTCGCTCGAGACACCGCCTCGCCCTGCGGCGGCGGGGCACCTCCTGTGCCTGGGGTGGGGCTCGCGCGGCTTCATGATGTCGGGGTCGACATCGGTCGATGGGCAGCTACTGACGCCGTCGACCGGAAAAACCGCGAACACGCGCACCAACTATTCAAACACCTGGCGCGACCGGACTTCGATTGGACACCCGCCGCCCGGAACGTCTCCGGCCGGTCAGCCGCGGACCAAGGCGCATCGTCTGACATGAGCCCCAACATCCTTCTGAAATCGAATTTCGACATCCAGGCGTAGAAATTCAAACCAGAGCGCGATCGCTCGCGATACTCCTCGGGCGGCGCCTCCAAGGATGCTTCTCGGTTAGGGATTGTATTATCATTTGATAATATTCCGAGTTCAAGGATCGCCCGTCGATGCATCGTTGTCGCACCTCGCTCGCAGTATAGTCCGGACAAATCGGTGAATTTCATGGTCAAGAAACTGGCAGGCAAAATCGCGGTCGTCACAGGCGGTGCATCGGGAATCGGACATGGCATCGTCAAGCGCTTCGTGGAGGAGGGAGCGACGGTCGCCATCTTCGACCTCGCCAATGCCACGGAGGCGGCTGCGGAGCTCAAAGCGGCTGCCGCATTCGAGATCGACATCGGCGATGCCGCGGCCTGGCAACGAGCACTTCAGGAGGTCGTCGACCGTTTCGGCGGCCTTCACGTACTCGTCAATAACGCGGCCATCACCGGTCCGCTCGAAACTCCGGTCGGTTCATATCCACCGGATGACTTTGCCCGCGTGCTTCGGGTCAACACGATCGGGTCGTTTCTCGGCCATCGATTCGGCATCCCTCACATGCTCCGATCCGGAGGCGGCGCGATCGTCAATATCTCAGCAGCTGCGGCCGTCAAAACCACGTTGGGAGTCTGCGCCTACAATGCGAGCAAGGCCGCTTTGGATTCCCTGACGCGCACCGCGGCATGCGAGTACGGGGCCCAAGGTATAAGGATCAACTCGATCCGCCCCGGCATGGTCGAGACACCGATGTTTGCCCATGCCCTCCGGGACAACCCGGAGCTGAAGCGGAAGATATGGGATGCCAGCCCTCTCAGCCGGATGGGCACCCCGGCCGAGCTGGCGGCGGCTGTCGTGTTCCTCGCGAGTGACGAGGCCAGCTTCATCACCGGCGCGCATCTGTCCGTCGACGGTGGTTATCTGGCCACCTGAGTGCCGCGAAGGCCCTTTTCAGCGGTCGAGCATGAAGCTCAATGAGCTGAACCGGGCTCGGGGCAAGCCGGCGTCAGGATTCACGATCGCAGTCCCGGTGGCATGTCATCCACCGTGATGCCCGACCTCGCTCTGCTGGGCTCTGAATTGCGCCTCCAGGTCATCGTTCAGCGCCCCGGTATTTGCCATGAATGCTGGATGCGACAGGTCCGCAAATATGTCCAGTCGCTTTGGATGCGGAGCCCAGCCAAGCTCCTCTCGGGTCCGCGGGCATCGAATCCGGCTGGATACCGAAAAGACCACCTGTGTAGCGACGTCTCCCAATAGTGCACGCGCCTCGACGAACGTAACGGAGCGCAGCGGCAGCCCCCGCAACCTGGCGACCTCCGCGGCCATCGCTCGCCAACTCTGCTCGCCCGAAACGGCGTTGTAGAGAGCCCCTGCCCTCCCCTTCTCCAATGCCAGCGCGTAGATCTCCGCAAGATCATCCACATGGATGCTGCTCATCACGTTCAGCCCACGCCCCAGGTAACATATGGCCCCGCTCCGCGCCGTCGCGTGCAAAGCCGTCAGCATCCGCTGGAACCCATGGCCCCAGATCATCGGCGGCCGGACGATCATCGTGTGAATGCCTCGGTCGGCAGCCCTCCTTACCAACTTCTCGGTCTCGTATCGAGCTTCGACCAGGGGAAACGGACTGAAGTCATCATCCTCTGCGTAGCTCGCCTCGTGCCAATCCCCGTCGGTTCTGTGGTTGAGCACGGCGCTGCCGCTCGTGAAAATGAAGCGCTTACCGGTACCCTCCAGCGCATCGAGCAGGGCGTGCACCGACTGGAATTCCTGAGAAAGACCGGTTCGCACCATGAAGACGACGGCCTCGAACCCCGCCAGGAATGGCACGAGCGATTTCGGGTCCGCAATGTCTCCTCTGACGACCTCGACTCCGAGCTCCACCAGCCGCCTCTCGGCCGAGGGACTGCGTGCGACGCCGGCAATGGCGTGGCCCGAGTCCCGCAACCGCCGCACCAGTGAGCGCCCGGCAAAGCCCGTGGCGCCGAGGATCAAGGTCTTCATCGTGTCAGGCCTTGCTCGTCCGAATCCCCTGGGCGGATGGGAAGTATCCCTCGAAATCCCTGTTCGGCTCTCCGGTATTGCTCAGGTATTGCACCCGCGCACACTCGGCGAAGATATCCAGGCGATCGGGATGCGGACGCCACCCGAGCTCATCGCGGGTGCGCGGGCAGCGAGTCCGGTTGCAGCTTCTGAAGACGACCTGAGCATAGGTCTTGCCAAAGAGCTCTTCCGCCTCGGCCATGCCGAGGGACTTCGTGGGAAGTCCTCTCAACCTTCCAATCTCCGCAGCCAGGACGCGCCAGCTCTGCTCCCCCGAGACCGCATGATAGAGGGCTCCTGGCGCCCCTCTTTCGAGCGCCAAGGCGAAGATCTCCGCCAGGTCGTCCACATGGATGTTACTGGTCATGTTCAGGCCACGGCCCAGGTAGCCGATCGCACCGCACCGGGCCGAAGCATGCAGGCTCATCAGGGACCTCGCGATACCGCCGGGACCCCAGATCAGCGGTGGCCGGATCACCATCCCGTGAACCCCGCGCTTGGGCGCGGCACGCACGAGGTCTTCCGTGTCCACTCGCATGCCTGCGTGGGGAGCGCGAGTGAATGGATCGTCCTCCGCGTAGCTCCTCTCATCCCAGTCCCCATCGGTTCTGACGGCAAGCACGCCAGTGCCGCTCGTGAAAATGAAGCGCTTCCCCGTTCCCTCCATTGCCTCGAGCAGCGATTTGATCACGCTCGACTCGATCTGCAGATCGATCCGCGGAGCGAAGACAAAGGAATCGAAGCGCGGGAGCAATGGCTCAATGGTCCCAGGATTCAGCGCATCACCCGAGACGGCTCGAATCCCGGCCTCGGAGAGCTTCTTTTCTCCCGTCTCGCTGCGCGCGAGTCCCGTGACCTCATGTCCTCCCTTCAGCAAGCGTTTCGCCACCGCGAATCCCGCATGGCCGGTGGCACCAATCACCAGAGTTCGCATGTTGTTCACCGATGGGCGACGGCCGCTACGCCGGTCCGCGCCCGCAGTTGGACAGGTCGACCGCACGAGGGCTCACGGTGCACGGTCCGCGTGCAAGGGATTACTCCTGGACCGAGTCTGTGACACCGACCATGGTGCGGACGGCCTTGTCGCGGGGCATGCCGCGAAGGCGCATTCCCCGCTCCGTGGAGCCACCCGCGTGCAGGACCGGGCCCTTCTTGATGCTGGCCAGTACTTCGTCCGCGATGTCCCCCGGGTCTGCTCCCTTGATCTCGCCGTCGAACTTCAGCCCCAACCGCTCCATCGCCGGAGTACGCACGAGAGGAAACAGGGCACAGAGGACATCGATTCCTCGCTGGCCAAGCTCGAACCAGGCCATCTCTGCAAACGTATCGATGAAGGCTTTGGCGGCGGAATAGATGCCATTGCCCGGCGTGCCGGCGAGTCCCGCGAGCGAGCTGCAGAGGATGAAGCCTCCTCTTCGCCGCTCTCCCATCGCGACCGCCAGGTGCCGCACGAGTCTCATCGGAGTCATCACGTTCAGCATGACCATACGCTCGGATTCATCGAGCGGACGATCGAGGAAGTACTTGAAGCTGCTGTCAGCGCCCGCGTTGTAGATGAGCAGACCCGTTTCGCACCCCGCGACGGCGGCCAGGATCCTCACAGCGGCATCGGGTGCGGTAAGGTCCAGGGCGAGGGTGCGTACCTCGGTAGCATACTTCCTGCGAATCTCGACCGCAGTTTCCTCCAGGGGACCCGGCTTGCGCGCAATGAGCAGGAGCTTGAAGCCCTGCTTCGCCAGGCGATCGGCGAAAGCAGATCCAACCCCTTCCGAGCCGCCGGCAATGATCGCCCAAGGGCCGTAGATTTTGAAGAATTCGGTGTCGCTCATACAGATGACCTCTATGCTGCGCCTGATGACTCTCTGCACTGCGCGCGACGCTTGCTGCGAGCCCGCACACTGGACAGAACCTGGTGCTCCGCCCGGCACCCGGCCTATACCGGCCCCGATACGCCACCGATCATCGAAAGGACCTCAGGAGGGCGGCCTCCCTCGATCGAGGGCGTGCTTGGCGGCGAGATAACCCCACGTAAACGCGGGCCCGATGCTGCAACCCGCACCGGGATAGGTTCGGCCCATGACCGCCGCCGTGGTCGTGCCCGTGGCATACAGCCCGGGTATCACCGAGCCATCCTCGCGCAGCACACGGGCATGAATGTCCGTCACCGCTCCGCCGAACGTGCCGACATCGCCCGGCACCACAGTAACGGCGAAGAACGGCGCTTCTTCAACCGGTCCCAGGCTCGCCGAAGGAGAGTGCGTGTGATCCCCGAGGAAGCAGTCATATTCCCGGTCGCCACGATGGAAGTCCTCATCGCGCCCGTTGCGTGCGAAGGCGTTGAAGCGTTCCGTGGTAGCCCGCAACTTCGTCGGGTCGAGACCGCACGCACGGGCCAGAGCCTCGATCGTCTCCCCCTTGCGCATGTATCCCTGGTCGAGCCAGACCCGAGGCTTGGGCCTTCCCGGCATGGTATCGGCCAACATGTACTTGCGCAGGTATTGGCTGTCCACGATCATCCAGCTGTGGACCGC
>JAKBCR010000285.1 GCA_021807675.1 Pseudomonadota bacterium | reverse complement strand
CCCGTACAATCCGCCCCCTTCCTGGTGCGGGGTGGAGCAGTCTGGCAGCTCGTCGGGCTCATAACCCGAAGGTCGCAGGTTCAAATCCTGCCCCCGCTACCACATGACCCTAGGCCCTTGCAGAGCGCGCCAACGTTCTGATTCCAATGGGCCATGAGCCCGCCGTCAGGCAGCGGCTCGAGGCGGATTTTCCCGCCGAACCATTCGCGTAGGAATACACGCGCCTTCAGCGTCGCTTGCGGATCGCCTTCCAGCCCGAGCGCCACCTGCCGACGGTAGAGTTCCGCTGCGCGAGGCAAGATAGAGGGCGCCCTACCTGAGAGGGCAGCGCCGGCCTCCTGCTCTTGAAGCTCACGGCGCTTCTCCTCCGCCTTTTCGATGGCGGCCTGGAGTTCGTCTGTCGTCATGTCCGGGTCGCCCCGCTTCACACGCTCGCGCAGCCTTTCGATAGGGGACGCGAGTTCTCGCAGCTCGCGGGGAGCCTCAGCCGCTTGCGTCTGTATGAGCCGCACTCGCTCACGGTAAAACTCCTGCATTTCCGCCTCCATCCGTGCGACACGCTCCGGGGAAAGCAGATCGTCGCGAATGGGGCCGAGCAGGATCGACTCCACACGATCCCGTCTCACGCGAATCGAGTTCGAGCAGGCGTGCCCGTCGTGATAGCTCGAACAGCCGTAGCTCACGGCGTCCGTGATCGTGTAGTGCGCGTCGCACACGTCACACCGGAGCAGACCCGAAAGCAGGTACTTCGGCTTGCCGCCCGCCTTCAGGCGCACGTCGTCCTTGGCCGGGCACATGCGCCGCTGCGCCTTCTCCCATAGATCGTCTGAAACGATTCTGAGGGATTCGTCAACGTAGCTGATCCATTCCGAGCGCGGACGCGCGACGCGCTTGCGTTTGTCGGTGTCGGGGTCCTTCCGCCACTCGGAGGTGTTCCAGTGCACGACGCCGCGGTAGCGCTCATTGCGCAGCATCCCGCGAATCCCTGAGCCCATCCAGCCAGCCGCCCGGCGCTCGATCCGGTTCCACGACGAGCCTGGCGAGGGAATGCGCCGGGCGTTGAGGTCCGCGGCGATCGTGCGGCAGCTTGCCCCATCGGCAAACCGCCCAAAAAAAAATCTCCCGCACCATGTACGCCTCGCCCTTGTCCACCTTCACGTCCCGGTACCCGTAGGCACGGCCTCCCGTCGCCCTCTTCTCCTTGACCCGCGATTCGAGCGCGGCGTACGTGCGGTCCTTGACCATCTCGCGAAAGGCCTCGCCGATGATTCCCGACAGGCCAGCCTGCAACTTGTGCCCGCGACGTGCGCTGTCGTAGCCGTCCTGCACTCCAATGACGCGGATTCCTTTGGCCACGAAGCGATCGATCATCTTCGACAAGTCGCCTTGCGAACGCGAGAGCCGCGATAGATCGGTGACCAGCACGGCATCGACCCGGCCCGCGAACGCGGCCTGCTGAAGCTTGAGGACGCCCGGCCGGTTCCCGAGCGCGGCGCCGCTGATGCCTTGGTCTTCGAAGCGCTCGACAACTTGCCACCCCTGGCGATCGGCATATTCGCCACAGACACGCACCTGGTCAGCGATGGACGACTCATTCTGTCGATCGGTGCTGAAGCGGGAGTAGAGAGCGGCGCCAAGAAAGCAGCGGCCGCCACCGCTGTACACCGCCTCAAAGACGTCGTTGACGAGGATAGCGAAGGATGGAAACTCCGGGGACTCGGGCGTGAGGAAGCCGAAACTCTCCTCGCTGGGACTGGCCAACAATAATGACGCAGCCAAACGAAGGCCTTACGACCGGTACGACCTCCGTCCATCGCTCCCGCAGGTAGACACCCCTAGCCGCCAGAACGCCGGTCTATGACGTTTCGCGGATCTTGTCCACGAGCAGCGCGCACAGTTCCTCGGCACTTTGTGCTGTGAGGTTCGGGGTTACGCGGCGCCGGCGTAGGATGCCGAGAAGGACGCAGGCGTAGAAGACCCAAAAGTTGTGATTGGGCTCGAGCGGTGTATTGCGCATCGTCGCATCCATCCGATCCGCGAGCGGCGGATAGTCTTCGCTACCGGCGTCACCATGCCGCTCGCTGCTTTCATACAGGACAAAGATCCCGACCGCCGCTGCCATCGATCTCTTGCCAAGGATATCTTCGTAATTCCACTCCTGTTCTCGCGCATACACGCCGAGCTTTGCCGTCAGAAACTCGCGCGCCCAGCAATCGCATGCCAGTTCTTCGTCGGGTCTTGACGACGGAGCGTTTTTATCCTTGGCGTACATGACATGCCGGATTTCATGGCAGAAGGCAAAGGCTGTTGACATGCACGCCAGATCGAAGGTCGCCCGATCCTGCGCCGGAAGCGACTCGCGCTCTGCCCCAGGGAAGGGAATACCGCTGGGCCACGTGTCGTGCAGAAACTCCTTGGCATTGAGAATTGTCCGCGCGGAGTAGATAAGCTCCTCAAATTGAGGCTCCGAAGCCGCGAGACCATTGTCATCCCGAATGACCGCCTCGATTGTTGTCCCGGCCGGATTTGTCAGCGGCAATTGTCGCGGATCGAGGCCCAGGCGCTCAGCCAATCCGTCTGGAGGCAGAGCGCAAAGAATCGCTGGGCTGTAGCAGTCGAGAACTCTCCATGCCGCGTACGACAACAGCCAATAGACCGACATAGTTTTCTGGTCGAACACCACGCGCTTCTTGCTGGCGGACAGCATGACGCCGGCGCCGTCGTCGGCCACATAGAACTCGGGCTGGTACCTGTCCCAAAGGATCTTTAGGTCCTCCGTACGCTCGGGCGCCGATGCTCTCAGGAGTTTCTCCACGTATTCCCGGGGAACCAGTGACTCGTTTTGTGGAACGCGCGTCATATTCGATCCCGCCGTTGTTCATTCGCGACCCGCAAAGGCGCAGGGCATTCCTACGGTTCGTCTGAGCATTACCCACCCGCGGCGACGCGCGCTACTCCGACGGTACCGTTTCATTCCGGCCCACTGTATCAGGGTAATGGTTGGCGACGGCGCTCAGAAGTCGATCTACTAAGTAATTGATCTGACTGGATTTTCCGGCGCCAGACACGGGGATATCTGAAATTGTCGAATTCGTCCCCCCTCGGGCGACGCGAGCCGCGCCCAGCCGAGCACGTCACCTCCCCGGCACGGCACGACGCACAGTACCAGGTTTTGCGACGCTGATGTCGAAAGCGGAAGAGTGAATCATGAATAATGAATACAGCTATGCTAAATTTGCGGCTATGAATGCGGTACGTCAACAGCAATCGCTTCCACTGACTCAGCCGGGGAGCGCCAAGTGGGGAGACGCGGTCTCGTCTGGGCGGAATGGGTTTCAGGTGCTGCCTGACGTGCTGCTGAGGAACCAGCAGCGCCTCCAGTTAGACGCCACTGACGTGGTGGTCCTGATCAACATCCTTATGCATTGGTGGGAGCCGGAGAACTGGCCACATCCGCGGCCTACCCTAATTGCCAAGCGGATGGGAACCACCGCCCGCACTGTCGAGAGGCACATTCAGCGGATGTGCGATCTCGGGCTGATGGAGTGGTTGCCGTGGGAGCCGCGAGGCGACGGCCCAAAGATCAGAAGGTTTGATCTGCGGCCTCTCCGCGAGAGGCTCGAAGAATTCGCCCTACAGGGCGAACTAGAAAGGCAAGACGCGACGTAGCTCAGCCTGGATAGAGCGCCCTGTGTCGCTAGGTTCCCAAGGTGTTCAGGCCGGGGGTGCCGACAGGGAGGACGCTGGTTCAAATCCAGCCGTCGCGTCTTGGCTCGCATTTTACACTTTTGACCTTGCGGTCGCACACACTCCCGTGGTCCTGGAGCCCGTTATCGGGCTGGCGAATGCGAGGTTTTTGCGAGAAATGCGGCTATCAAGGCTCAAATCCCATGTTCAAAACCCAGAATCCCTACGGGTACAATGACCGCGACCGGCACCACCCGTCATCGCAGCCGGCCCGTTCTGGAGACTGATCCTGTGGATTTCACGCTAATCACAGTGAACCCGATGCAGATGGGGGGTGTCCCCTGCATACGTGGACTCCGCATTCCAGTGGCGACCGTCATCGAGATGATGGCAGACGGTATGACGCCGAAGGAGATTCTCGGCGCATTTCCGGACTTGGAAGCCGGGGACATTGATGAGGCTTTGCATTTTGCTGCCGACACCGTTCCCGAGCGTCAGCTACCTCTTGTCGGCGGCGGATGAACTTATCTCCTGCACAACGATTTACCATGGCCGACGAATTGAAACGGGCTATCCTGGATGAAATCATCGGTTTACATTGAGACGACGATTCCAAGCTATCTTACGGCTTGGCGAAGCCCGGAACTGGTTATGGCGGCGAACCAGGAAGCAACCAGAAAGTGGTGGGACGAGTCGCGTGCTAAATTCGAGCTGTTCATATCGCAACTTGTAATCGGCGAGATTAGCAACGGTGACCCCGAAGCCGTGAAGCGGCGGATCGCGGTAGTGGAAGACCTGCCTGAGCTCGCCTTGACGGACAAGGCCGAGGCGCTGGCCGCCAAATTGCTGCTCGGGGCCGCCCTGCCGCAAAAGGCGAAGGCGGATGCGTTGCACATAGCGATTGCGACCGTTCACGGTATGGATTATCTGCTGACGTGGAACTGCACGCATATCGCCAATGCGATCATGCGGCCAAAGATCGAATCGATTTGCCGAGCGGCGGGATACGAGCCGCCCGTGATTTGTACACCGCCTGAGTTGGTGGAGGAGTAAGAATATGTGGCGTGATCCAATCGTCGAAGAGGTACACAGAGTGCGGGACGAGCAAGCGAAGAAATTCGGATATGACCTGCACGCACTTTGCGAGGACATCCGCAAGAAGGAGGCAACGTCCGCTCGGAAGCCCGTGACCCGCGAGCCGCGCAAGCCGGCCATCCACGACGCAGCCTGACCGCCTGGACCGCTGCTTCACGCGTAGGCTTTGCGGGACACCGGGGACATACCAAATCCTGCCCCCGCTACCACTTTCAATACAACCTGCCGCACTTGCGGCAGCATCCAATAGAGCGCTAAAGGACCACCGTCCTTCGCGGTAGCGACGAGCAGGCGCTTCCCGGTACCGCGCAATAC
>JAKBCR010000059.1 GCA_021807675.1 Pseudomonadota bacterium | reverse complement strand
AGGAGAGACTGATGTGATGCACAGCCGGGCTGACCGGCCCACCGTGAAACGGCGTCAGCACCGATCCCCGATAGTAGTTGTAAGTCAATACGACGAACAGCACCGTTGCGGCGATGCCAAGCAGACTCCATCGCTTCAGGCGCGGGGCAGACCACGGTCCGCTGCCCAGCCACTGGAACCACGCCGACTGCGGGAGTTTCGGGTGCCGTCTCTGAAGCCAGGCATCGATCGAATAGGCGCCCGCGCCCGCCAGGAACAGCGCAACACCCATGGCGAAATTGGCCGAGGCCATGGTCCACTCGTCGATGCAGGTGGCGCCTTGCCAGCCGAACAGCAACATCAGCACGAAGCTCAGGCCGATCGTCACCAGGGCCGACAGGCGCGTCATGAACCCGAACAGCAGGGTGAGACCGAATATCAGCTCCGCTGCGCTGAACACGATCACCCCCGCATATAGGAGCGAGAAGTGGTGCAGCAGGTAGCTCACGAGGTGGTCCGTCCCCAGGATCGCCCCGGGCATGGCGGACTGGAATTTATTGGCCATCCAGCTCGGTGCGTGCGGATCGAGCTTGGCGGGCGCGTAGATGAACCGGCGGCTGCCTCCGCCCCAGTAGATCCAGCCCTGCACGAATCGCACTGCCAGCGTGGCCAGGCCGAGCTGGCGCCAGGCGTTGGCCGTGTCCGCTGAGCGCTCCGGATAATCGGTGGAGGTCGTCATGGTCATCTCTGAAGTGCGTTAGAACGCGGGTCAGTGCGCTTCTGGCCGCCCCGGGACCGGTTTGAAGCCATAGCGCTCGAAAATGTGCAGCGCCGTCGCAGTGCGCAGGAACTCGATCCATGCGCGCGCGGCCCGCGGGTGGGCAGCATCACGGACCACTGCCGCCGCGTACACCGCCGTGACGTTCTCGGCCGGGGGAATGTCGACATGGCTGATGGGATGACCGGCCTGCTCCTGAAAGATCGCCTCGGATTTCCATGTGACGCCGGCATCGGCCAATCCCTGCATCAGAAACAGCGGTGTCTGGCGATGGTGGATGTGGGTGAGAAGGGTCTGTCCATCGGCGACCTTGCTCACGTACACCGTGTGCTCCAGCGCCGCGCCGCCGGCCTTTCGCAGGGCCATCTCGATCTGGCGCGCCACCCCTTCCCAGGCCGGGTTTGGCATGCACAGGCGCACCCCGGGCCTCCCCAGGTCCTTGAGGCCGGTGATATGAGCCGGATTCCCCTTGGGGATCATGATGGTCAGGTCATTGGTGACATAGGGCACCGCCGGCCCCTGCAGTTTCCCATGCTGGATGTAATCGTCCACCTTTTTGAGCCCGGCGGCGTAGACGTCGGGCTTGACCGTCCAGGTCATGTTTCCGATGGTGATGGTCCCGCCATGCTCCATCTGCTTGACGAGGATGCCCGGCGGCAAGGTTTCGTAATAAATCTTGCCCCTCATCCTGGGATGCTCCTTCTCGAACGCCGCTACGAGCGGTGCCATCGCGAAGTAGTAATTGCCCCCGACGAAGATCACCAGCTTGGGGTTGTCGATGCTGCCGTGGAAGTCCGGCAGATCATCCACTTCCGGCACGGTGAAAATGAGCCCCTTGTCGATCGCCGGATTGTTCCGCTCATGGCTCCACGGCGGAAACATCTGCTCCCGGTACCTGGGACCCTGGGGCTTGCTCCCCCACCCTGCATCCGCCGCCTGGGTGGTTCTCGATGCGATGAGCGCGAGCCCTAGGAGCGCGAGCGCGGCGTAATGCAGCCGCACAAGATTTTTCCGTCGCATCGTCGCCTCCCTCGGCAAGGTCACTTGGCGTACCCGAAGCCGGCTATTTCGAGCTCCGGCAACGTGCCCACGACCCCCGGTGTCAATACCGCCCCCGGAATGAGGTGGTTGGTGAATTCGGCCGCCATCTTCTCGTGGCTGAGGCCGTCCGGATTGATGCCCTTCTCGCGCACCGCCATGGTGACCTCCCAGACCTCGTTGTGGCAGGCCAGGAAGACCACGCCGCGCCGCTGCAGAACGGTGATGCTGTTGTCGTGCGGGGAGAACACGCCTTCCGGGTCGTCGAAATTGGCCGGGCTGGCCTTCGAGTCCGGCGGCTCCTTCAGCCAGACATTGCCAGTCCATTTACCCTTGGTGAGCTTCCCGAGGTATTTGCTCCAGATGAAATCGTCGTACAGCGCCAGGTGAGCGGTGCCGTGGGTGGCGGAGACCGCGAGAAAGTCCGGATGCTTGAACGACCAGATCTGCGCGTTCATCGCGTTACGCATGAGATTGAGCCAGGGGCTCTCGAGCGCCGTGTTATCCCACACCTGCCTGGGCCCTCCCCGGTAGCGCAGCACCAGATCCAGGGCCTTGGCGTCCCACTGATCGGGGCTGGTGAGGATCATGGGCACCGACTTGAAGTCCCTGCGCCGCGGCGTCCTCGCCAAGGAGGCGGTGAGCTCCCGCAGCGACGCCGCTCCGCCAGCAACCAGGTTGGCCTTGGGGGCGCCGGCGGCCAACGCGGAATCCACGCTTGCGAGGGCGGCTCCCGCCATCCCCACTCCGGTAACGGTCATCCTCATTGCGTCTCGACGGCTCATCGGCTTGTGCAGCGTCATACGGTGTTCTCCTCGACTTTCCACGTTCGGGCTCCGGGGGAATTCTCGGTGCGGCCGCGGGAAGATATTTTCGTGACGATGAAAAGAATGCTGAGTAGGCCGATCGGCGCCGTGATCGCCAAAACTGCGCGTCGACCGGTGTTGTGCTACGGCTGAATGGGTGGCGGACGTTCTGATATCGGCCTGGTTCCAAGCAGATTCAACTTTGGAGCGCCTGAAGAGATGATGGATCGTCTGTCCGATAAAAATCAAATGCAATGAGTGCAGGCACGCAATATATATTCTGCATAGCGGCGCCAGCCTGCCCGAGCTGGCACTTTGCGGCAGACCACGATCGTCCTCACGTGGCGCCGGCTCGCGATAAGTCCCGATTGACGCTTCTTTGACGGTCCTCTGCTCGACTAGTGTCGTCTCGGGGTCGCCTTCGGGGCGTGTTTTTGGGGTGGACGGCTCTCATGTCGAAGGCAAGAGTCCTGTCAGCGGGTGGGGCCATACCGGTGCTTCTCGGGCCGGCGTGGGCGCACGCACGAGCGTTTTATGATTTCCAGGCGCCGGTCACGCCGATCGCGCGGGATATACTGTTCATCCACGATCTGTTTCTCGTCATCATCACGGCGCTGTTCCTGATCGGGACCGGCACGCTGCTCTATTCGGTCTACGCGCACCGCTACCGGCGCAACGGGATCCCCGCGACTTTCACCGGTCCCGTCGGGCGCAAGCAGTGGTTCTGGGCGAGTTTTCCATTTGCGGTACTGCTCGTACTCGATTACGGCGTCCTCGGCATTCCGGCACTGCATTCGATCCTCGCCCTGGCAAACACCAGCGGCTCCGCGATGACGGTCAAGGTGACCGGCCATCAGTGGAACTGGCAGTACGAGTACCCCGCCTACGGCATCGGCTTCACGAGCACACTCTCCACGCCGCAGGATCAGATCGCCGATGAGGCGCCCAAGGACAAGCACTTCCTGCTGGAAGTCGATCACCCGCTGGTTCTGCCCACGCACGAGAAGATTCGCATCATCCTGGCCTCGGCCGATGTGATTCATGCCTTCTGGGTTCCCGCGTTCGGGATCAAGCAGGACGCCGTTCCCGGATACCTGCGCCAGACCTGGGTCGAGATCGATAAGCCGGGCACCTACAGGGGACAGTGCGCCGAGCTCTGCGGCGTCGGTCATGCGTTCATGCCGATCGTGGTGAGAGCGGTGGATCAGGTCGCCTTCAACCAGTGGCTGAGTCGGGAACAGGCCGTCGCGGCTGCGCAGCGGGCCGCCTCCGGCATTGCCTACACTCGCGGCCAGCTCGTCACCGCCGGCAGGAAAGTCTTCGACGCCTATTGTGCCGCGTGCCACCAGCCGAACGGCCTGGGGCTTGCGGGCGCTTTCCCGCCGATTGCCGGCGGGCATCCCTTCGCGGCGGCCGCCCCGATGATCGCAGCGCTTCGGGCACGCGGCTTCTACAGGGCCGGGGACATCGTCGTTGGCCCCATCGCCAACCATATCCGGATCGTCCTGCACGGCATTCCAGGGACCCCCATGCCCTCCTTCGCCTCCCAGCTTTCCGCGGCAGACATCGCTGCGGTGATCACCTACGAGCGCAACGACTTCGGCAACCATACCGGAGAAACGGTGGAGCCGTCGCAGGTCCTCGCCATCAAGACGGGTCATTGAGAGCCAGCCCCATGAGCGCCATCGAGCACCCTGCCGACGCCCCGCCCAGCGGCATCACCCGTTGGCTCTATGCCACCAACCACAAGGACATCGGCAAGATGTACCTGGTGTTCGGCATCGCCATGTTCCTGGTGGGTGGACTGCTCGCGGAGCTGATCCGAGCCGAGCTGCTCACCCCCACCATGCGTGTGCTCAGCCCAGAGGCCTACAACCAGGTGATCACCGTGCACGGCCTGGTGATGGTCTTCGGGGCGCTGATGCCGATCACGGCGGGGCTCGCCAACTATCTCATTCCCATGATGATCGGCGCGCCCGACATGGCGCTGCCTCGCCTCAACAACTGGGGTTTCTGGCTGCTGCCACCGGCGGCGCTGCTGCTGGTGATGCCCTGGGGGCTGAAGCTGATCGGCATCGGCAACGGCACGCTCGATACCGGCTGGACCATGTACGCACCACTGTCGATCCAGAGCGGGCCGGGGGCCGATTTCGCCTTCATCGCCGTCCTGCTGCTCGGCCTGTCCTCGACCATGGCCTCGATCAACATCATCGTCACGATTCTCAATCAGCGCGCTCCGGGCATGACCATGCTGAAGGTGCCGGTCTTCGTCTGGAGCTGGCTGATCACCGCGCTGCTGCTGGTCGCCGTGTTTCCGGCACTCATGGCCGGCGTCATCATGCTGATCGGCGACCGGCACTTCGGCACCCACTTCTTCAGCGCCGCCGGGGGAGGCGACCCGGTTCTCTGGGAGCACATCTTCTGGTTCTTCGGCCACCCGGAGGTCTATGTCCTGCTGCTGCCATCGGCGGGCATTCTGCCGCACATCCTGGCTACATTCGCGCGCAAGCCCATCTACGGCTACAAGGCGCAGGTGTACTCGTTCTGCGTCATTGGGGTGCTCTCGATCGTCGTGTGGGCGCATCACATGTTCACCTCGGGCATGCCCCCCGCCGCCAACATCTACTTCATGCTCTCGACCATGGCCATCTCGGTGCCGGTTGCGGTCCTCTTCTTCTGCTGGTTCGGGACGGTGTGGCGCGGCGCGATGACCTTCGAGACTCCGATGCTGTTCGCGCTGGGATACATCGTGCTCTTCGGCATCGGGGGGCTCACCGGTCTCGTGTTGTCCGATGCCGCGGCCGATCAGCAGTACCACAACACCTACTTCCTGGTGGCTCACTTCCACTATGCCCTGTTCGGCGGCCCGGTCATGGGCGTGATCGCCGGCATCTACTACTACCTGCCGAAGGTGACCGGGCGGATGTACTCCGAAACGCTCGGCCGCTGGCATTTCTGGCTGACGCTCATCGCCTTCAACGTGACCTTCATACCGCAGTTCCTGGCCGGGATAGCAGGCATGCCGCGGCGCATTCCGGACTACGCGCTGCAGTTCTGGCATTTCAACCTGGTCTCGAGCGTCGGCGCATTCGTACTCGGCGCATCCCAGCTGCTGCTCGTCTACAACATCGTCAGGGCGATGCGCGGCGACGGAGAGCAGGCGAGCGGCCGGGTATGGGAGGGCGCGCGCGGGCTCGAGTTCACCCTGCCCTCGCCGCCGCCGTTCCATACGTTCACGACTCCGCCGGTGATCGAATGAGCTCTCGAGGTGATGTGACATGAGCGCTGTAACGGACGAGCACGGCCACTACTTCGTCCCGGAGCCGAGCCCCTATCCAGTCCTCCTGGCGGGGGCGCTCTTCCTCGTCGGGCTCGGGGCCGCCCTCCTGGTCAACTCGTTCGCGCTCGGCTGGGCGCCGCTCGCGGCGGGCGGTGGCCTGACGGTCTACGTGCTCTTCGGCTGGTTCGGCCGGGTCGTCGGCGAGACCCGCGCCGGCGTCTACGGCCTCAAGGAGGACCGCGCGTTCCGCTGGGGGATGATGTGGTTCATCACCTCCGAGGTGGTGTTCTTCGCGAGCCTCTTCGGCGTGCTCTTCTACGAGCGCAACATCGCCATCCCCTGGCTCGCCTCCTTCAGCGGCCCGCACTCGCCGCTCAGCGCCTACGCGCCGTGGCCCGCGTTTCATGTGGCCTGGCCGAGCAGCGGTCCGGCCGGAAAGCCGTTCGGGATCGTCAGTCCCTGGGGCATCCCGGCGCTCAACACGCTCATCCTGCTCTCTTCCGGCGCCACGGTCACCTGGGCTCACGCCGGGCTGCGCGCGGGAAATCGCACGCGGCTGAAGTTGGGCCTCGCGCTCACGATTCTCCTCGGCGTCACCTTTCTCGCCTTCCAGGCTCGCGAGTTCGCGCACGCATACGATGAGCTCGGCCTGACGCTGCACTCCGGCGTGTATGGCGCGACCTTCTTCATCCTCACGGGCTTCCACGGCCTTCACGTGACGGTCGGCACGATCATGTTGTCGGCCATCCTGGTACGCGCCTTCAAGGGCGACTTCACCCCGCAGGATCACTTCGGCTTCGAGGCCGTGAGCTGGTACTGGCACTTCGTCGACGTGGTCTGGCTGCTGCTGTTCGTGTTCGTCTACTGGTTGTAAGAGCCTGTCGGTGACGCTCGAGGCGCTGCTCCCCTGGGAGTTCTCGCCCACGGTGCTGGTGGTGGCCTTCGCAGTCCTGACCGCCTACGTTCGGGGCTGGCGCAGAGTCGGAAGGGCGGCAGGCCTCGTCAGACCCGCGGCGTTCATCGTCGGAGTGGTCCTCCCCTACGCCTTCCTCGAGACTCATCTCGAGTACCTTTCGCTGCACTTGTTCTGGCTGCAGCGGATCCATCACCTGGTCCTGCATCATCTCGCCCCCTTCCTGCTCGCGCTCTCGGCGCCGGGACCGATCCTCGAGCAGGGGACGCCGGAGTGGATCAAGGTGAGATTGTGGCGGCCGCTCGTGGCCAACCCAGCGTGCCGCTTCGTCTACCAGTTCCTGCAGCAGCCGGTCGTGGCGAGCATTCTGTTCGTCGGGCTCATTTTCTTCTGGCTCGTGCCGGCGATAGAGTTCGACAGCGCGCTGAGCCGTGCCGTCTACGACGTCATGAACGCCTCCATGCTCATTGACGGGATTCTCTTCTGGTGGCTCATGGTGGGCCCGGAAGACCCCAGGCGCCTGGTCAGAGTCTCCTACGGCGCGCGCATGGCGGTGCTGGTGGCGATCACGATTCCGCAGTCCCTGCTCGGCGCATACCTGACTTTCCACGCCAGCGTGCTCTATCCGTCCTTCAGCGTTTGCGGACGCGCCGGTTCCATCTCCCCGCTGGTCGACCAGCAGCTCGCCGGACTCAACACCTGGATCCCGCCGGGGATGATGAGCGCGGTGGGGCTTGCCGTCGTCGCCTCCCGCTGGCTCGCGGACGAATCTGCCGGGGTCCCCTCCTACCGGGCTGACGCACGAGCCTCCGCGTCTGTCTCGATTGCGGCGAGCAGCGCCTCGTAGAGGCGCTGCTGGGCCCTCGACTGGGAGCGATAGGCGACCTCTCGCACCACCGCTTGGCGGAAGCGATAGCGGGTAGCGGACGCCTCAGTCCGCGAGTCGAATATCCCGATGTCTACCAGCCGCTCGAGCTCGTCGGCCAGCGTTACGGGGTCGAGATGCAGGTTTCGGACCCGGCTCAGCAGCCGCCCGAGCTTCTTCTCGCTGAATTCCTGGCCGAGGTTGGAGGCGAGCAGCACCAGCGCCTTCGAGCGGCCCAGCCGGTCGAGCATCGCTCCGACTCGCTCGCTGATCTTCAGCGGCAGCCGACCGTCCGGCTCGCATGCCGCGGCCAGGGTCCCCTCCGCGTTGGCCTCCGGCATGGCGCTCGGCGGATCCAATACCGCCAACCCAGCCCGCGGCGCCTCCTCGAGAGCGCGGACCACCTCGTGGAGCTCGATCGGCCGGCCGGTGCCGCCGAGGACTCGAGGCGGTAGCGCGCAACACTCGACCGCATCACGCACCAGCGCATAAGTGTTCGCGCTGACCGCCACATCGACCTCTGGCGCCACGCCGTGAAGGGCACGGGCAAATCGAGGAGCCACGCCGACCAGGGACGCATCGGTATCGCACGAACCCCGTAGACGGGGCGGTACGAATACGGCGTCGGTATGCACTCGGATGCGCAGTCGCTGCTCGCCAGCAACGCTGTCACGGATTGCCATCGCCACTCGCACTGCCTGCAAGGAAGGCTCGTCGCAAGGTTCGGGGTAGCCGAAGTACGCCATCAGACCGACACCGTCGCTCTCCACTACGACCCCACCGTGCCGCCGCACGAGGCGCGCAGCGACCGCGAGGCACCCGCTCGAGCGCACATGCAAGTCTTCCGCATCTTCCTCCGGCGCACATCGCACCTCGCAGGAGAGCACAGTCAGCAGCCGCCGCTCGCCGGAATCGCCGAGAGGAGCCGAAGGGCAGACTCGAGGCATCGACAATTCGACCCGCAGCAGTTGCTCGACCGACAGGACGGGTCCTGGCTCGATGAGTCCCGCGCGCGCACTCTCGTACAGAGCGCGGGTTTGCGCCTCAGGCTCGACGCCCAGCTCATCGGCCAGGAGCCTGCAGACATGCCGGTAATGTGCGATCGCGGCATTGCGCCGGCCTCCCATCGTCAGCAGGCGGATCACCTGGCGATGCGCCTCCTCGTTCCAGGGATCGACCCGCAGCTGCGCACGGGCATACTGCAGCGCCCGCCTGGAATCTCCGCTCTGCTCGTAACAGGCCGCCAGATGCGTGAAAGCCTCCTCCGCACGGGCGCCGAACCACTGCCGCTTGCACTCCAGCCAGCTCTCGAAATCCGGCGCGTCGGGCAGCGACAGCCCCGCGAGAAACGGGCCCCGATAGTGTGCCGCCGCTATCTGATGACATCGGCGACACGCCGCTCGCGAGCGGAGGACGCCAGGTGTGCACCGGGTCGGCGTGGCCGGATCCAATGCCGCCACGTCGATGTCATGGGGACCATCCGGGTTGAGACCGACGCTCTCCCGATCGACCCGAAACAGGGAGGCCGGTCCGTCACGGTCGCCGAGGGCATTGCGCAGGCTGGTCAACGCCTGGCGCACGCTCTGGCGCGCACGGGCCTCGTCCTGCTCCGGCCAGAGCAATGCACCCAGGGCCTGGCGCGTATGCGTCCTCGAGGATTCCGCCGCCAGGTAGGCGAGCAGCGCGCGCATCTTGCCGTGGCAACAGTCCGCGAGCCGCTGTCCGTCCCGCAGGACCTCGAAGCCGCCCAAGAGGCGCAGTGAGAAGTGCGTGGTGTGCATCGCGAGATAGCTTCGCACGGGCAGCGCCTGGCCCGCTTGTACGTGAAAATACCTATCGGTGGATACTCGGCCGAAAAGAGTGCCGGGGCGTGATGCGGCAGGCTTGCTTGGCTGACCCGCACTGCCCCTGATCATCATTGGCTTGGGTCGATCAGCATGTCCCGATCACCGTGACTGTATCTTATCATTTATAATCAATAAGATATTGATATAATGTTATATTTCACATTAGCTTCATGCAGCCCTTGGTTCCTCCGGGGCTCCACTCCGCGGATCCAGGCTTAGCCCATAGGGCCATGCGTATCCAGCGCCTTCGGATCGCGAAGAGAACGGAAGAACGACCGTACGGTCTATGAAATCTGGAGCCGCCTTTCGAGGTCGAGTTGATGTTCGGCTACGCGTGCACCCTGTGGGCGGAAGATCAGCCACCATTCGAACACAGGCTCGTTAGGAAAGCCCCAGCTTGCACTCACGTGGAAGCGTAATACTGCGCAATGACTGCAACCGTGACCTGCGGCGGTTCTCCGCTCACCGGGCGGTGTGTATCCTGACATGACATTGCGCGCTTCGATCCTCCGCCACAACGAGGCGTGTGCATCAGCCTTGCGGCCGCACGCGCGTACATGCCAGACTAATCGTTTCGATTGAACCGCAATCAGCGCGACCTGGTGCTGGGGCCGACTGCTCGCCCATTGGGTCTGCCGCCGAGGATGGCCAGATGACGCTCAAAGCTCTTGCCGGCGCGCTCGGCGCCGCGCTGCTATTTCTTTTGCTGCCGCATGACGCCTTTGCGCAGCCCGTCTCCGGACCGCTCCAGGCGCTGATCCGCTATCCGAGCATTCACGGGGATACCGTGGTGTTCGAAGCCGGCGGCGTGGTCTGGAAAGATTCCACGCACGGCGGCGAAGCCGTTCGCCTCACCGCCGACTCCGGATACGATTCACACCCCCTGGTATCGCCCGACGGCCGGTGGGTCGCCTTTACTGGCTGGTATCGCGGCAATACCGACGTCTACGTGGTGTCGATCGACGGTGGACCGGTCACGCAGCTGACCTGGCGCTCGATGAATCAACCCCTCAAGGGAACGATCGTCACGGCACCGGACAACATCGTCGTTGGCTGGACGCCCGACAGCCGCGAGGTGATCTTTCTCTCCAGGCGCGCGAGCTTCAATCCCCAGATCGAGCGCGCGTTCGAAGTCCCCATCACGGGAGGCCTGCCTTCCCCGCTGCCGATGCCGTGGACCGGTCCGCTGGCCCTCAACGGCAGCGGCACGGTCGTCGCCTATGACAAACTGTCACGGATACTGCGTGTATTCCACCGCAAGGACTATTACGGCGGTCAGGCCGCCAATATCTATACCTACGATCTGGCCACCGGCGCCAGTGCGCAACTGACCCACTGGAAGGGGGAGGACACCTTCCCGATGTGGGTCGGCGATACCGTGTACTTCGCTTCGGACCGGGGCGCCAACGGCGTTCTCAACCTCTGGGCAAAGAACCTCAAGACAGGCGCTCTCGATCAGGTGACGCATTTCCCGACCTACGATGTCGACTGGCCGAGCGCCGGCAACACCGGAATCGCCATCTCCGATGGCGGCGGGCTCTACGTCTATTCGTTCGCAACCCACGAGGTGACGAAGGTGCCGGTCACGGTACCACTCACCGGAACGCGCACGCTGCCGTACGAGTACTCGGCGGCAAAGATGATACGCGGGGCGGATATCGCTCCGGACGGCAAGCTTGCGGTTTTCAGCGCGCGCGGCTCGCTGTTCACCGTACCGGTCAAGTACGGCCATACGACCGATCTCAGCACCAGGGCCGCGAGCAACGACAAGGACCCGGCCTGGTCGCCGAATGGCAAATGGATCGCCTATATCCGAGATGACGGGCGCGACAGCCAGGTGATGGTGCGCGCGGCCGGTGGTGGCGGCACGCCGCGGGCGCTGACGGGCGAAGGCGATGAGACTTACACGGGACCGCTGGTCTGGAGCCCCAATGGCCACTGGCTGACCTACACCAATTCGCGACAGCAGTTGTGGCTGGTGAACGTGAAGTCGGCTACCCACAGACTCGTGACCCAGATCACCTCCCCGGCCACGGCCCCGACCAGTATATTCCAGGACGTGGCTTTCTCGCCGGACAGCCGGTGGCTGGCTTTCTCCAAGGGCTTGGCGAACAGTCTGCATTCACTGTTCATCTACGGCATCCATGATGGCGACCTGCATCAGGTCAGCCACGGCGACTTCGACGATCGCGATCCGGTCTTCTCTCACGACGGCAAGTATCTCTATTTCGCCTCGGCACGTCTGGTGAACCCTGCCCTCTCGGCATACGGTTTCGCGGCTTCCGGCGTTGTGCCCGATGGCCTGTACGTCGCCACGCTGCAGTCGGTCACGCCCTCCCCGTTTGCGCCTCGTACGCAGCAGCCGGCCTCGCCGCACAAGTCGAAGCAAAAAAAGGGCAGGCACAAGGCGAAACCCAAGGACAAAGCGAAGCGCAAGGGCAAAGAGGCGCCGCGCATCAAGATCGATTTTGCCGGCCTCATCGACCGTGCGGTTCAGGTTCCGGTTCCAGCCGCGAACATCACGGGCATCGCGGAATTCAAGCACGTCGTGTATTACTCCACCGTGCCGATCCCGGTGCTGGGCGGGGGCGTCCCGGGAGAAGTGCCGCAGATAAGCGCCTACGACCTGAAGAAGCGCAAAGGCCTGACATTGGCGCAAGGCGTGACATCGCCTTTCGCACTTTCCGCCGACGGCTCGACCCTCCTCTACGAGCAGCAAGACAAGTGGATGCTTCGTCCAGCGGTGTTCGCCAAGCAGGCGAAAGCTCAGGCACTGGACACCTCGCACATGCAGATGCAGGTGGATCCGCGCAAGGAATGGACCGAGATCTTCAACGAGGCCTGGCGCAATGTACGCGACTATTTCGTCAATCCGGAGCTGATTCAGCGGAAATGGGTGGCGCTCGGGCAGCGCTACCAGGCGCTGCTGCCGCTCGTGCGGGACCGGGAGGACCTGAACTACGTCATCGGCAACATGATGGGCTCGCTGAGCGAGAGCCACATGTATGTCTTCGGCGGCCAAATGGGCTGGAAGAGCCCGCCGCAGCCGACCGCCGGTCTCGGCGTCGAGTTCGCGCTGAACGCCGACTCGAAGCGCTACTACCTCAAGCGTATCTTCCACGGCGACAACACCGTGCCCGGCTACTACGCCCCGCTCGCACAACCAGGGCTCAAGGTAAAGCAAGGCGACTACGTCCTGGCGATCGACGACAGGCCGCTCAAGGCTCCGACGAACCCCTACTCACTCCTGCAAGGCGCGCTCGGTCAGACGATAACGTTGAGAATTGCGGCGACGCCGACCGGCAAGTCGTGGACCCTATTGGTCAAGCCTGTGGTCAACACCGGGAAGCTCCACCTGCTGCACTGGATCAATGACAATCGGCGCGAGGTCGAGAAGCTGTCCGACGGCAAGATCGGCTACGTGTATCTCGATGACATGGAAGCGACGGGTCTGCACGAATTCGTGCGGCAGTTCTACGGCCAGATCACCAAGCCCGGCCTGATCATCGACGATCGTTGGAATCTCGGCGGATTCATCGACACGATCCTGTTTGACCAGCTCACCAAGAAGATGGTGGCCGCCTGGGTGAGGCGTGACGGGGTGACTCAGCAGAGCCCGAGCGATGCGTACATCGGCCACTTGGCGGCGCTGATCAACCATGGCTCGGCCTCCGACGGCGATATCTTCGCGTACCGCTTCCAGAAGTACCATCTCGGCCCCACTATCGGCTCACGCACCTGGGGGGGCGTGCGCGGCCTTTATGCGCCCTTCACGCTTTTGGACGGGGGGCAGCAGATCGTCTCCGAGGTCGCGATGTACGGTACGGACTCGCGTTGGGTCGTGGAAAACATTGGCGTGGTGCCCTCGATTCCGGTCCACGTCAACCCCGGACTGCTGGCTCGAGAGCATAGGGACACCCAGATCGAGACCGCGGTCCACGTGCTGCTGAAGGAGATCGCGAGCCATCCCGTGGCCGTGCCGCCGGCCCCCGCGTGGATGCCGGCGTTCCCGAAACAGCCCACGTATCCGCCGTGTCCCGTGACCGCCGGGACGTGTCAGTAGCTGCCCATCGATTGATATCGACCCTGATTCACCAAGCGGCACCCTATGAAACAGGCCCGAGCTCCGGGCTGAACCTCCGCCCGGATTGCTACGGATGTCGTCTGGGTGAGGCTACCTGGGACGCACGCGATGCGGCCTTGCACCTCGCCCCCGGCTGGAAGGGACCGCAAGGGCCTCGACCCGGTGGACCTTCTCCGAGCGCTCGCCGGAGTCGCCAATGTCTCGACCAGCCCCGACTGGCGGCAAAATGCCCGAAGACTGGTGGACATCCTGATCGCCGGAGCGCGGCCGCCGACGGCTTCGAGCGATGTGATATATCGTGTATCATAAGTCGACACGTGACCTCCGCTGCGGGAGAGGCGATGAATAGCTTCGATGAGGTTGATTACTACACCGATGCGGCGATCATCGACGACCCGTATCCTTACTTCGATTACCTGCGTGCGACCGGGCCGGTTCAGCGACTGAAGGCCCGCAATGTCGTGGCCGTGACGGGCTATGAGGAAGCGGTCAAGGTCTCACTCGACACGGAGCATTTCTCGGCGGTCAATGCGGTGATCGGCTCGAATTTCGAGCTTCCCTTCGAGGTGGAAGGGGACGACATCGCCGACAAAATCGAGCGCCATCGGGAGCACATCCCCTTCGCGACCCAGGTCGTCACGTTGGACGGCGCCGAGCATGCGCGGCTGCGCGCGCTGCTGACGCCGCTCTTCACGCCGGCCAGACTGAAAGCGAAAGCGGCTGGTTTCCGCGCAGTATCCGACCAGCTGATCGACGAGTTCGTCGACACGGGAAAGATAGAGCTGGTCAAGGGCTATGGCGGTCCCTTTGCGACGCTGATCATCACCGAGCTCCTTGGCATTCCCGAGGAGGATCGGCCGCTCTTTCGCGAGTATCTCAAGGGCGCGACCGTCGGTGACGTGAACGCGACGCCGGAGCAGAATGCGATCAATCCGCTCCTCCTGATGGCGGGCAAAATCGGCGAATACCTCCTTGACCGCCGCCAGAATCCGCGCAGCGACGTCTTGTCCGAACTCGCAACCAGCCGCTTCCGGGACGGTCAGGTACCCCCGATCGAGCAGCTGACAGGCCTCGCCTCCTTTCTCTTTGGCGCTGGACAGGACACCACGGCCCGCCTGCTGGGCAACACCTTCCGCGTGATCGCCCAGCGCAAGGACCTGCAGGATTTGCTGCGCGCGCAGCCCGACAAGATTCCGGCCTTCATCGAGGAGCAGCTTCGCTATGAGGGCTCGGTCAAGTCCGGAGGGCGGCTCTGTATCCGCTCGACCACCGTCGGCGGCGTCGACATCAAGGCCGGTGACAAGGTGATGCTCGTCCACTTGGCTGCGAACCGCGATCCACGCCGCTTTCCCGATCCGGCGACATTCAAGATGGACCGTCCGCGCGCCGCCGAGCATATGGCCTTCGGCCGTGGCGCGCACACCTGCATCGGAGCGCCGCTCGCTCGGCTGGAGACGCGGATCAGCATCGAGCGCCTGCTCGAGCGGTTGGGCGAGATCAGACTGTCGGAAGAGCATCACGGCCCCGCGGGCGCGCGGGCCTTTCATTATGATCCCACCTATGTGCTGCGCGCGATCAGCGCGCTGCATCTGGAATTCACGCCGTCACACTTCTCGTAACGCGCCAGGCTCCATTCCTTCGCTCACGGAGCCGCACGTCAGCCGAGCTCGGCCTCGAGGATCGAGCCCATAGGACCTGCGCCGATGACTCGCGACAGCCGAAATCCGGCGCCTGCCAGTACTGCGCGCCACTGCGCTTCGGTGCGCTCATGTCCCGTGGTCATCACGAGCATCTCCACATCCAGGTCGAGCTTGAAGTCATCGCGCGCCATGGGATCCAGAATCCCCTCGAGCAGCAGCAGCTTCGCGCCGCGAGGTGCCCGCGCCTTCACGTTTTCGAGAATCGCGGTCGACTCGGCGTCCGACCAATCATGCAGTACGGTCATCATCATGTAGCAGTCGCAAGCCGGGATCGGATCCTGAAAGAAATCGCCGCCGACATAGTCCACGCGCGGGTGAGAGCGTCCGCGGGCACGCGCAACGACCTCGGGAAGGTCGAAAAGGACACCGCGGGCATTCGCGGCCTGCTCCAGTACGGCGTAGAGGAGGTGCCCCTGCCCGCGCCCGATATCACCGATGGTCTTGAACCCGCGGAAATCGTAATTCTCGACGACGAGCCCGAGCGTCAGCGCCGACTTGCCCGCCATCGCCTCATCGAACACCTGCGCCTCATCCGGGTGGGCCTGCAGGTATCGGAAGAGCCCGCCGGCGGTGACCTTGGCGACCGCGGGCTCCCCGGTGCTCACCGCCGTCCCGAGCTCGCGATAGGCGTCCCAATGCACTTTCAATCCCATCATTCGGGCGAACGAGCGCATCGAGCCCGGGGCATCGCTGCGCAGCATTCGTGAGGCTGCGTTGTGTGCAAATCGCTCACCATCGTGCACGAAGATGCCGTGACCGGCGAGCGCGCGCAGGATGCGGTGCAGCGGCGATGGCTTGACGTCGACGGCGCGCGCGAGCATTTCAGCCGTTTGCGGCTCGTCGTCGAGCCGGTCAGCAATGCCGAGCTCGGCGACGATGTGCAGGCAGCGTGAGGCCCAGTAGGCCGTGGCGAGTTTTTGCACGGCGCGCGCGGGTTGCTGCTCGGTTTCAGTGCCCATGGGTAGTTCCCCTTTGCAGTCAATTAATGATCGAGCGCCGCGCACGAGGCGCCCTGCGTGCGGGTCGGTCGTGCGACAGCTTCAGGATCCTGCGCGCCGCTCGTCGGGACGCGCGTGATGAGCGCGCTCTAGCCTGCGCCGCGCGCGGGCGCCGCCGACTTTGCGAGCGCCGCAACGATGCGCTCGGGTGTCATCGGTAACCGTGACAATCGAGCGCCGGTCGAATCGAAGATGGCATTGGCCACCATGGCGCCTACGGTAGTGATGGGCGGCTCCCCGCCTCCCTGGGCCGGAAGGTCCTGGTGCGGCACGAGAACCGCCTCCACGCGGGGGGCGGCGGAGAAAGTCGGGATCTGATAGCTCGCGAAGCTGTGATCCAGAATCTCACCGCCGCGGAACCTCACCTCCTCGGTTAGAGTATAGCCGATGCCCATGGTGGTCGCGCCCTCGATCTGCATGCGCGCCCCTTCGGGATTCACCACGAGACCGAGATCCTCTGCGCATACGACTCGCGAGACGCTCACCCGGCCACTCGAGCGCTCGACCGAGATCTCGCCCACGCTCGCCACATAGCTGCCCGCATCGGTGCTGCAGGCGAGTCCGATTCCTCGCCCGCTCGGACCGACGGCCGGACGCCAGCGGAAGCTTGCGACGGCCGTCTGCAGCACTTTGCGCATTCTCCGATCTTTGAGATGACGCAAGCGGAAGGTCACGGGATCCACTCCGGCGGCTGCCGCCATGAGATCCATCTGCGACTCTATGGCAAATACATTCATGTTGGCACCGGGCGCCCGCCACGGTCCCACTTCGAACGGGTGCAGGCCCGGTGACTGCGCGGCGTCGCCGTAAACAGGCGCCACGCCAGTCCTGATCGCGAGATTCGGCACCTGGTACAGATGAATCGCGCCGCGCTCTCCAGTGCCGTACACCGAATAATCCCACAGTACGATATGACCCTCGCGATCGAGCCCCGAGACGAGCTTCACCACGGCGGCCGGATCGAACCTATCGTAGAAGAATTCCTCTCTTCGATCCCACGCGACCTGCACCGGGCGGCCACAGGTCGCGGCGAGGCGGGCCGCCTCGAGCGCCTGCCGGTCGGCGCTCTTGCCACCGAACCCTCCACCCAAGAATGGAGTGATGACGCGTACGTGCTTCGGCTCGAAGCCCAAAACCTTTGCGATGCGATCGCGCGTCGGGAATGGCGTCTGCGTGGATGCCCATACCGTGGCTCCCGTGGCGCTGACTTGCGCGAGCGCCGCATGTGGCTCGAGCGGTGCATGAGCCACGTAACCCTTGCGGTACTCCATCTGAAAGATTCGCTCGGCCTGGCGCCGCCCCGAAGATAGATCGCCTTGCGCCGCCACCTCGTGGAGCGCCTGCGTCGCGCTCACCAGATGCTCGAAGATGCTCTCGGTGTCGGGCTGAGGGGGCACGCTCGACCATTGGGCGCTCAGCTTTGCGCGCGCCTGGTCCGCGGCGAGCTCATCCTCGTGCAGCACAGCCACCAGATCCTCCTTGTGGATGACGATGACACCCTTCATCGCCTCCGCGGCGAAGGTATCGAGATGCACGAGCTTTGCGCCGTGCGCGGGCGGACGCAGGATGCGCGCATACAACATCCCGGGAAGGCGGATATCCGCGGCATAGCGCGCCTCACCGGTGACCTTCTCGCGTCCGTCGAGTCGCTGAGCCGAATGACTCATGATCCGAAACTGCGCGGCGTTACGCAGTACCGCGCGCGCATCGACGACCTTCCTCAGGCCTTTGCCGCGCGCAAGCTGTGCATAAGTGACGCTGCGCACCGGCTCGCCGATCACCGAGACGCTTCCGGAACGGACAGTGAGGCGTCTCTTCGCCACTCCCAAGCGCACGGCAGCCAGACTCACCAGTATCGCGCGCGCTTCGGCCGCCGCCGCGCGCAGCGCCGGCCCGAACATACGCGTGGTGAGGGACCCGAACGTGCCCATGTCCCAGGGACAGCGGTCCGTATCCCCCATCACCATGTCGATCGTCGCAAGATCGACACCGAGCTCCTCCGCGGCCATCTGCGCGAGCGAGGTCACCACCCCCTGCCCCATTTCGATCTTGCCCGTCAGAACGGTGATCCGACCGTCGTCCCCGATCACGAGGTACGCATTGGGATCCGTGGGGTAGGAGAAGCGCCGCTCCTGCGCGATGCCATCGAGCGCACTGAAGCCGACGAGGACCACGATACCTCCGCCCGCCATTCCGATGAATTCTCGGCGGCTCACCTGTGTGGGCGTGCTCACGGCCGCACTCCGGCACCCGATGCGCCCAAGACCGCATCGAGGATGCGCTGATGCGCCGCGCAGCGGCACAGATTGCGCTCGAGAGCCTGCCGTATCGCATCGCGCGAGGGATGCGGCGTGGCGCGCAAAAGCGCCGTGGCGGTGAGGATCATCCCCGAGGTGCAGTAGCCGCATTGAAGTCCGCCATGCTCGACGAACGCCTCTTGCAGGGCATCCAACTTGCCATCGCGGGAGAGTCCTTCGATGGTCAAGACATCCTTGCCGTCGACCGCTGCGAGAGGCGTCATACAGGAGCGGACGGCTTGACCGTCGAGAAGTACGGTACACGCACCACAGAGTCCCTCTCCGCACCCGTACTTCGTACCCGTCAGCGCAAGCGGGCCCCGCAGCACCCCGAGCAGCGCTCGCTGCGGGTCGAGCTCGATCCTCACGGTCCGGCCGTTCACGCGAAACTCGAGCTTCTGGGCCATGGCACCTCCTCGCGCTTGCGCACCTTAGAAGGAACAGGTCGGGGCCGATATACGCGAAACGACGTATCACGCCGATTCCGCGGCGACCAGACGCTCCCCGGGCTTTCTCTTTGATTTGCGCCAGCGCGCTGTCTGACTGCATGCCGGATACCGCTGCAAACGGAACGGGCTTGAGCGGGCGGCGCCCGTGACCCGCACGCTTGATGGAAATCAAGGCATCCCTGAGGCTCGGCAGGTAGCGTAGCGTACATAGCGACCGCCTCTGCAGGCGGCAAGGAGTAGGCTTGTGGGAAATATCGTCACCGAAGACCGGACTGACCGCCCCTGGACGGTGCTCTCATACGGCTTTAGGCCCTTCTTCCTCGCTTCGGCGCTTTGGGCCGCGACTGCGATCGGCGTCTGGATCGCGGTACTGACGGCTGGCGTTTCGATTCCCACCCGCTTTGATCCCCTCAGCTGGCACATCCACGAGATGCTCTTCGGGTTCGTTCTGGCGGCGATAGCGGGATTCCTGCTCACCGCCACTGCCACCTGGACGGGACGCCAGCCCGTGAGCGGTGGCCTGCTCGGAATGCTGACGGCCCTTTGGCTCCTCGGCAGGATCGACTCAATGATCTCCCAATGGCTCCCGATATGGCTGGCCATCAGCGCGGATGTCGCCTTTCCACTCGCGGTCACTGCCATCGTCGCGCGGGAGATCATTGCGGCAAACAACCGGAGCAATTTGCCGATCCTCGCACCCCTACTCGTCCTCACCGCGGCCGACCTGCTCATGGACCTCGGCTTGTACGGCTTGCGAACGCTGAGCGGCTACGGCTGGCGACTGGCACTCGCCGCAGTCCTGATCCTGATATCCGTCATTGGTGGACGCATCATCCCGAGCTTCACACGCAACTGGTTGGCCGCTCGGGGGGAGATCCGGTTGCCTCGCGCCGCAGGCCTCATCGATCGGGCTTCGCTCGGCGTGCTGCACGCGGCGCTCATGGCATGGGTTTTCCTTCCGGCCGCTCACCCGGTCGGGATCGCTCTGCTCGCAGGGGCGGTGCTCAATCTCTGGCGGCTGCTCAGGTGGCGTGGCGTTGCAACCGGCTCCCAGACGCTGCTAGCCATTCTGCACGTCGGCTACGGTTGGCTCGTGCTGGGAGTCGCCGCGCTCGGATTCGCGAACCTCGATGTCGCATTCCCCCTGAGCGCCGCGATCCATGCGCTCACGGTCGGAGCGATCGGCACCATGATACTGGCGGTCATGACACGGGTGAGCCGCGGCCATACCGGCCGCGAGCTATCAGCCGATGGCACGACCACCCTGATCTACGCGTTGGTGACGGGTGCCGCAGCGGTACGAATCGCCGCGGCGACGGCCAGCGATGCGCGTGATCTGCTGCTCGGCTCAGCGGCGCTCTGGGTTGCTGCATTCGGGCTCTTCGCCATTCGCTATGCGCCATTCCTGCTTCGTCCTCGAACCAGCCGATAGGCGCTCCTCCCTATCGCTCCACCGTCCCCGGCCCGCCGGACGCAGCTATGCGAGGATCAAGAGAGCTACGCCCTCTCAGCCTTTCGGACTGAAGAACATGCACCAGCCCTTGGGACTGATGCTTCCCGCCACGATCTTGCACGTGCCGTCGGCCGAGGCGGTTTTCCCCGGAATGAACTGCATGCAGCCATCGCACTGCTGCGTGCCATGGGGCGTGTCCTGGTACTTCGCCGTTGCCTTGGCCACCGTGCCGGCCTGCGCCGGAGCCTCGACTTTCAACATCAGTCCACCGAGAGCGGCTCCACTCGCGATCACGGCGCCCTGGCGAAAGAGGCGCCTGCGGGAAGGATCGAATGTCTTGCTGATCATTTCTTGAATCTCCGCCCGGAAATTAGCAGGCCTCGAAGAGGGCAACTACCTTGAAGGATCATCGCGACGGATTTGTCACGATGGGTAGCAAGCGTCGTGCCGTTTTCCCCGCCTACGCCGCGCGGCTCAGGTCACCTTCCGCGCATTGAGTTCCGATCGCATACCACTTCATCCAGAGCCGTGCCGGGATTCCACAGCCGTGCCGAGCCGGCGCCTCTTGGATTGCGACAGTGTGACGATCGAGTGTGCGTATGCATCTCCCGGATGCCCTCTTTTCCCCGCGACCCCAATCGCCTCCGTCATGTGCTGGAGTGTCGCCGCCGCAGCGCCGGCCTGATATGTCCGCGGATGTAGTAAGGCTGAACGCGCGCCACGGCAAACGCTTCGGATACCGCGTCGATATGCGCCAATATATATTTTTACATTTCATTCAGTTATGACATAACTCTCATAATTCATATTATATAGTTTCATTCGCTATTCGGCACGCCTCCCGGCATCGGGATCCGGTCGAACCCCGATATCGCTTCGGAGTCCCGATCCCCCCGTGCGAACGAGATCCGGATCCGCTTTTCTGCAATTTCCGCCTTCCGGTCGCTC
>JAKBCR010000284.1 GCA_021807675.1 Pseudomonadota bacterium | reverse complement strand
ACGTGCCTTCCCACCCGGCGATGCGTCCCTCGTCATGGCAGCGGGGACAGAACCAGAGCACATCGCTGTTACCGTGTCGAAGAAGAGGGTTAGCAGCGAGCCGCAGAGCTTATGGCCCGGCCGGCGCCGGCAGCGCAGCGTCGTCGGATCGTCGTACTGCGTCCAGTAGGCGAAGAGCCGCTGCGCCCGCGGCGGCAAGGGCGCCACCTTGCCGTCCGGCAATATTCGCGGTGCCGCGGGCACTGGGGCCGGCGCTTTCGGGGGGTGCGGTAAGCACACCGACCGAGCAGCACACAGGCAATCCTCGCGCCACTCGCGCTGTCGGGCACCCCGCTCTCTCGCGTCGACAGCCCGAGCAGGCCTAAGATTGCGCTTCTGGATGGTTGATCGAGCGAACATCTGAATGGCAATGGCAACCTGTGCTCAATGCGGGGCCGACGGACTCGCAGACGAAAATCCGCGCACGGGCTGCCCGACCTGCGGGTCGACAGCGCGCATTATTGGCGCCGGAACCGAGGAGAATGCCAACGCCAGCGACGTACTCACAAGCTCAGCGCACGGCGCAGCACAGATCCTGGAGTCTGGGAATGCAACGGTGGAGTGTTCTGCGTCGGTTCGACACAACTTTTCCATTCTCCATCTGCTTTCCGCGGCAAAGTTCTCGCAGCAATTGCGAGAACTGGAGCAGATCCACACGGGTGAAACCTGGGGGCCGTTCTGTGAGGAAATAATTTCCTGTGCGTCCGCGACGGTCATGCTGGCGGTCGCGGCGCTTGAAGCGTATGCCAATGAGTTTTTCAAGGACCGCACGCAGTTATTCTCCGGTGTGGGAACCAGCGCGGATGACGCTCGTAACAAGTACCGACGGCTGTCTCCACTCGAGCGGTACAAGTACGCAAGCGAGCTTCTAGAGTTTGAATTTCCCGCACTCGGATCGCCTCACTGTCAGCAGATTAAGGCGTTGGTCGAGTTGCGCAACGGCCTTACGCATTTCAAGCCTGAGTGGGAGACGGAACGTGTAACTCACGTGAAGGTTGAGGAATTACTTCGAGGGAAGATTGAGCGCAGTCCCTTTCTTCCGCAGACTGAACCACTGTTTCCACTGGGCTGGGTGTCGCACAATTGCGCGGCCTGGGCCGTTCGGTCGACCGTCAGATTTATCCTAGAATTTGAGCGGCTCGCGGGCATCGAAAGCCGGCTCGCAACATTTGCCGATCGCTTTTCGGGTATCGGATAAAGCGAAACACCCTCACTCATGCGGGGCCACTTTCCTGGCGTCATGCCGGCAATAGGAAATGATGCAGATCGATGACCCAGGACTTGATCATGCGCGCTCTCAGTGCACGACCGGGTCGCCGGACTTCGGGGCCCCGCAGCAGCGCTTGTACTTCTTGCCGCTGCCGCAGGGACACGGATCATTGCGCCCGACCTTGGGACCGGCGCGCTCGTAGGGCTCGGGCGGCGCGCGCCGGGCGGCCGCCTGCGCATACGCGAGCCGATCCTCCTTGAAGTACCGGTGCGCGCGCACCGCACCGGCGAGCATGTTCCGCAGCAGCTCGTCGGATTTCTCCGCAGTCAGCGGCTCCTTCGGCCACTCCGGGTCGATCTCGCCCGCTGCGATCGGAATGCTGAGGGTGAAAGCCTCATGGTCATCGTGAAAAATCCGGCTCCACCCCTCGGGGGCGAGGCGCGTGCCGCGCATATAGCCGCGCGCCCAGGCTCGTCCCGTGATGCCATCGACCCCCGGCTCTTCGATGTAGGCGAGGTGCGCGCCCTCGTGCTCGAAGTCATGCGCGATGGCATTCCAAAGGCGCATCAAGAGCCCCATCATCTCCTGCACCCCCGCGAGGTCGCCGAGCAGCTCGCCCTCGCCGAACGTTCCGCCCAGGATCACCGGGAGGTACTCGTGCGGCATGACGAGGGCGGGGCTCGCAATGAGGGCGCAGAAGAGGCCATCGACCGCCTCGAGCGAAAGCGCCCCAGGATTGCGGTTCGCGGCGAGGAGCGCCGCCAGACGCTCGATCTCGGCCTCGGAGAGCGATGAAGTCACGGTGCCGCTCATGACTCGCGCGGCAGGAGGTCATAGCGCTCAAGCCAGCGATGCAGATCGCGATCGCCGTTCTTCAAGTGCTCGTGGACTTCTCGTTTGCCCAGCCGGTCGTAGTTCAGGTAATCGAGACAGGCATTCGCGAGCTCGGTGTCGAGCGCCCGCAGTTCCCCGAGGTCGAAGGGATAATCCTCGCCGTTGTAGACCCCCGCCAGGAACTTCACCAGGCGGCGCGCCTGCCCGGTGCCGGGATGCGCTTCGATCGCCGCCTCGATCCGCTCGAGCGCGGCCATGGCGCGGCGGACGATCTCGCCCTCATCCCGCGCCAGGACGTCCATCCGCGGCCGCTCGCCGGCGGCGAGCGCCGCGATGGTGCGCTCGAATTCATCGAGCTGGCTTGCCGGGATGTCGGCCTCGACATGGACCTTCTTCCCGGAAGGGGGCAGGCGGGTCACGTTGCTCATGGGGGGTGCTCGTCCGAGGGGCACAACCGGCGCTAATTATGAAACCGACTTATGAAACCCGCAAGCCCTTGATTGTGGTGGGGCAGGGCGACGTTTCAGAACTTACCCTTTAAGAGACGATGATCACGTGGGAAAGGAAGCGTCAGAAGGGTGGAGTGGCAACCTTAGCTGTACTGCATTGTATTACTTGTCGTTTGTGGGTACAGTACTTTTATGGTACCTCTGATGTACTTCAATAGAAACGAGCAACAGCAGTGCCCACGAACAAGAAGGCAGTAACGGTTTACTTTGACGATCACCTCTATGAGCGGGTCGCAGCAGCCGCCAAGGCGGATAGGCGGAGTGTCGCGAATTTCATAGAAGCTGCGTGCGATGCTGTGGCACCGCACCAGCTAGGCACGCGTGTCATGCTGGCCACCAGAATTGTTCCAACGCTTGTCTTTGACGAGAAATTTCACAAAGGCGACGGCCGAACTGGCAGCGAATACTTGATCTTCGCAACAAAGGGCGACGACAAGTTGCGTTTCGACATACCGCGAAAAGTGCTGCAAGACCGTGTCGGCAAATTCACGGCGGCGACCGCCATCGAGTTCTGCGAACGGAACAGGGCGAAGATCGAAGCCGCCTGCCGCCTAGCACTGTCACTCGCACCGAGCAACGACAGGCCTATTACGCTGACGGAGGACCACTTCCAGTAAACGACCCCACCCACCCCGCAAAAGGCGAGAGCCGCCGGTCACAAGCAGGAATCCCACCTTGGTAGGCCTGGCACGAACGAGCCGGTTGGCCGATTGACAGTCGTCTCGCATTTTGCCATTATCGTCTCATGAACTCAGATACTCGTTTCATGAGTGAACTCTTTCGTATCGTAAACGGCGCGCTTCGTCTCGACATAGACAAGGTCCGTAACTATACGGCTTTCCTCGCGGAGAAGCTCGAAAAGGACGGCGACACATCCTCGGCCGAGCGGCTGCGCAAGATGCTCGAAGAGAGCGATCACCAGCTTCGGCCTGCCGGCGCCGCCTTCGCTAAAGCGCTGCCCGTGGATGCGGACAGTCGCTTCCCTCTCATCGAGCGTGTCAACCTGAAGACGCTGTCCGAGCCGCCTGTGGTCCTCGCACAAGAGCAATGGGACACGGTCAACGAGTTCCTGAGTATCGCGAAAAGCTACGCGCAAGCAGACGTGCAGGGCGCGTCGTCACTGAGCCTGTTGATGTACGGCCCACCCGGTACGGGCAAGAGCCGGCTTGCGCGCTACATCGCGAAAGAGCTGGGCCTCGAGCTTTATGTCGCGCGTCTCGACGGCCTGATCTCGTCGTTCCTCGGCAGCACATCGAAGAACATCCGCGCGCTGTTTGATTTCGCGGCCGGTACGCCGTGCGTCTTGTTCCTCGATGAATTCGACGCGATCGCCAAGCTGCGCGGCGACAGCCAGGAGCTCGGCGAGCTCAAGCGCGTCGTCAACAGTTTTATTCAGAACCTCGACACGCTGGGCAGTCAGTCGATCGTGCTCGCGGCGACCAACCATCAGGAATTGCTCGACTCCGCGATCTGGCGGCGCTTCGGCTACCGGCTCGCACTTGATTTTCCGGGCGCGGACTTGCGCCGCACGATGTGGGAGAACTTCGCGAAGGAGCTGCATTTCTCGCTGCGCGATACCGAGCTGCTGGTCGATCTGTCGGAGGGCTTTTCCGGCTCCGACATCAATGAAGTTTGCGTCCGGCTGCAGCGGCGGCGGCTCACGAAGCAGCAATTCCCGCTGTTGAAGGACGCCTGGGAGGTCTTACGCAACATGAGCATTGGCGAGGGGGAGAGCAGGCGTTTCCTGTCGGCCCTCAAAGGCAAAGACGAGCACGAGATTTCGACGGTGCTGCGCGAGCGGAACAAGAAGCTCTACAGCCACGCCGCCATCGCCCATTTATTCGGCGTATCGAAGGCGACGGCGCACCGTCGCGCCAAGGAAGGGAAGAGCTAATGGCCGGGAATACGCGACCGCCTCGGCAGGAACGCCTGCTCATCAAGGTCATCATGCCCAAGCAGGGCATGGAGCGGAAAGTTCCGGGCGGCGGCTCGCCGCCGAAGCCGTTCCGACCGGTAGACAAGAAATACCGCGCCTCGCTGTCGAGCCAGGTATCGGCGATCCGCACGGCGATCGAGCTGCAGATCGAGACGGCCGGCGCCGCGCCCGTGCGCGTGAAGCTGGTTCCGAAGGCGGCCGCGAAAAGCCACCGGCCGGAAAATCTCTTCTCGGCGCAGTCCTGCCCGATCGTGGGCGGCGGCGGCCTCGGCGAATTGTTCATCAAGGCGACGCCCGAGGGGCTCGACCGGCTGACGCGCACGATCGAGCACAACGACACCGACCGCATGATGAAAGAACTCTCCTGTGTGGAGACGATCCAGGTGGTGACGCCGGACTTCCGGCGCGCCGGCCGCCACGCGGCCGACGTGCTGCGCAACAGCCCGCGCGGGGAAAAGGGCTTCATCACGCGCGTGAACCTCTTCAACTTCGGAGCAAATCAGGGCCAGCCGCAACTCGTGACTGATCTGGAGGCCGTCTGCAAGGGCCGCGGCATCATCCTCAGCAGGAAAGGCTATTCGCCTTC
>JAKBCR010000283.1 GCA_021807675.1 Pseudomonadota bacterium | reverse complement strand
ATGCAGATAGTGGCCGAGGGCCCCGCGCGCCATCTGGCGCGCCGTGCTCGGGTCGGTTTCCAGAATCACGCCCTGCTCCGGCGCCAGCAGGGCCCCGGGTCCGAGTATCTCCCGCGCCTTGGCGGTGTGCTCGGGCGTGACCAGGTAAGGGTGCGCCCCGGCAGTGCGCCGCCGCGCCAATTCGAGCATGCGCGGACCGAGCGCGGCGAGGCAGCGGCTTTCGCGCGGAACGGCGGCCGCATCCAGACCGTCGAGATAGCTTTCCATCGCGCCCATCGGCCTGCGATATTGCTCGCCGATCAGGGGGCCGTGACTCACCCCCAGACCGAGCATCAGTCGCTGCCGATCCGCTTGCGAGCGGCGATGCCACCACGCTCCGACCTCTGCGGGCTCGTGCTTGTAGATGTTGAGAATACCGGTGCCGATCGTCAGGGCCTGGGTCGCATCCAGCAAGCGCGCGACATCGCCCATGACATCCCCCCCCACCCCGCCCGGAATCCATACGGCGGCGAACCCGAGCTCCTCGAGCTCAGAGACAGCCGCGATGGTCGCGGCCGGCTCGCCGAACCTCAGCTCCAGGGACCATATGCCGATCTTGCCGACGTGCCGCGGCTTGGCGCCGGCGGCGGTCCGCGAATGTGGATCACTCATCCGTTATGCTCCCGACGTTGTACCAGGCCGCACGCTGGCCGGGCGCGACCGCTCACCTCAGGTTTTCCCCGGCCCTACTTTCCAAACTTCGTATACAGGATCGAGGGCCCCTCGTTCAAGCGGGTGATCCCGAAGCTGCCCCGGCGCTCCCCGATCCGCGGGTCGCTTGCGCAACGGCCGATCTGCGAGCGCCGATGCCCCTCGCCGCGCGCGTGCAGCGCGTTGCGTACGAGCGCCATCGCGGCGCGATGCCTGGCCGGCGCGAGTCGCGGTTGACGCTTTTCCCGCACGCGCATACATTTCAGCGGCATCGTCGCTCAGCTCATGTCACATCCATAATCCTCGAGAGCGAACATCATCGACCGCACGACAGCACCCGAGCCCATCATCGATCCCGATCTGCCGATCGTGGACCCTCATCATCACCTCTGGGTGCACACCGAGGCGGAACTGGCCGCGGCGGAGGTTACGGACAACCTGATGGCGCGGACGCTCGCGTCCACATTTCGCCGCCGTGCACGATACCTTCTCGATGAATTCCTGCAGGACGTGAGCACCGGCCACAACATTCAGGCGACGGTATTCATTCAGGCTCATACGATGTATCGAGCGAGCGGTCCGGAGGCGCTCCGATCGGTCGGGGAAGTCGAGTTCGTCAACGGCATCGCGGCCATGGCGGCGAGCGGCCTGTACGGGCCCACGGCCGTGTGCGCCGCGATCGTCGGCGGCGTGGATCTTCGCGCCGGCGATGCCGTCCGGGAGGTACTCGAAGCCCACATCCGTGCCGGTGGCGAGCGATATCGCGGGATCCGCGCGCTGGGCGTCGTTCATGACCCCAATCCCGAGGTTCTCGGCGCCTATGGGGGCGCGGCTCATGTTCTTCTCGACCGCGGCTTTCGCGCGGGGTTCAGGCACCTCGAGCCTCTCGGCCTTTCGTACGAGGCCTGGCAGCTCGAGTATCAGTTACCGGAGCTACTCGACCTGGCTCGGGCGTTCCCCGGCACTCAGATGGTCGTGAACCATGCGGGCGGCCTCTTCGGGATCGGGCCCTACAGCGGCCGCACCGAGGAGCGATATTCGAATTGGCGGGCAAACGTGCTCGCGTTGGCCCGCTGCCCGAACGTCACCATGAAACTCGGCGGGCTCGGAATGCCGACTTGCGGGCTGTCCTCGGGATTGGAGGGGACGAGTCCCGGCTCCGAGGAGCTCGCGAAGCGATGGCGTCCCTATATCGAGACCTGTATCGAGGCGTTTGGCGCCGACCGCTGCATGTTCGAAAGCAATTATCCGGTCGACGCCGCTACCGCCGCCTACCCCGTGCTGTGGAATGCATTCAAGAGAATCGTGAGCGGCGCATCGAAGAGCGAGAAGGACGCGTTGCTCAGCGGCACCGCGCGCCGCTTTTACAGGCTCGGATAGTCGACGCCTTCGGCAGGTGAGATCAAAGCAGAGAAGCGCAGGCCGAGCCAGTTCCCCATCGACCAGGTGGACCCCGAAACGATGAAGCGGCACGAACCCGGTGCCAGGCACACGGACGTGCCCCGCCGCCGCAGGTGGCGGAGCCTCGAGCAAAAAACCGCGCTTTTTGCTCGAGGCGCGCTGGGCCGGCCAGGGTGCGACGCATGCGTCGCACGGGTGGCCATGGAGGGACACCCCGGGCTTGCGCGGAGCAGGGACCGCGCAGCGCAATGGCCGGATCCAGCGCTTAATACTAGCGGCGAGATCCGAGCCGCGTTGCCACCAATGCCTCGAGCTGGCGCCGCGCAACCTTATTGCTATGGAGCAACGGCACTTCCTCCCGTGCGATCGCGACATACGCACGCGGTACCTTGTAGCTCGACAGTCTCTGTCTGAGCTTCGCCTCGATCTGCGCAAAGTCTGGCTCGGTGCCCTCTCGCGGCACGACGGCGGCCACCAGCAATTGCCCCCTTTCCTTATCGGGCACTCCCACCACGTAAGCCGAATGGACCCCCTCGAGCTGCTGCATCTCCATCTCGACTTCTGCCGGAGACACGTTGGCGCTCGCCGTCTTGATCACATCACCGTTGCGGCCGACGAAATGGATGCGCCGCGCCTCCACGAGACCCACGTCGCCCGTACGATAGAAGCCGTCGGGCTCGAAGAACTCCGCCCTCTCCACCTTGTGCAGCCCGGCAGTGACGGCATAGCCTCGGACCTGGATTTCGCCGGTCTCTCCGACGGAAGCCTCCTTCTCCCCGTCCCAGACGCGTACCTCGAAGCCGTCGGCGATATGATCGAGGGGCGCGCACAGCGGAAATCCGGGAGCGCGCAGCACATCGCCATATGAATACGGACCGAGAGTCTCGGTCATTCCCAGGCCCCAGTACGGGTTGGCGCTCGCCAACAGCTTGATGTCGTCCTCCGCGAGCACACTGCCCATGGCTACGCGGCTGTTGCTCAGCGTTTGCTCGGTGCACACCGTCACCGCTCCCGCCTCCCAATCGGGCAGGAGATACAGCATGAGGCCGCCAACCCAGAACATCGGCAGAGCCGCCGTGATTTCCGTTCGACGCGCCGGACTCAACATCGACCTGATGTAGTGGGAGCGCGCCAGCACGGGTCCGTGATCGTGCTTTACGCCCTTGGGCAGCGCCATCGATCCGGAGGTGTAGATCTCGATCATCTGGTCCGACGGGTGAACCTCGGCTTCCACCTCGAGCAACAGGTCCTCGCTCACCGAGTCCGCCGCCTCGGTGAGGAAGGCTTCGTCACGGAAGGTCGACGGCAGCGATTCGCCGCTCGAGACGATCCACCGCAGATACGGGGCCGCGGCGATCCTGATATCCGATCGGGTGTCCCGGCCCAGCTCGGGCAGGGCCTCACAGAGGCGAGCGACGTAGTCCTGCCCGCGGAACTGGCGTTGCACCAGCAAGCCCGAGACATCGGATTGCCGCAAGACACGCACGAGCTCATTGGACTTGATCAACGTGCTCATCGGAATCGCGATGGCGCCGATCCTGGAGATCGCGGCGAGCGCCAGGGCGAAGGACGGCCCATTCCCGTGGATGAAACCGATGCGCGTTCCCTTGCCCACTCCTCGAGCGATCAGGCCCCTGGCGAGCACGGCCGATTTGCGGTCGAGCTCCGCGAACGAGAGCGCTTCATCGGGGGCCGCGTCCTGTCGCAGCACGATAGCAACTTCGTCGCCAAAAGCGGCCGCCGCCGCACGGATCAGCTGGGGAAAGGTACGTGCCGCGCCCGGGTCCGCGGATGAAAGGCTCGCGGATCGAGTCGGCAATCTCGCCCCCTGGGTGCTATCGGACACTGCTCGTTCTCCACACGCAATTCTCACCCCTATGGTAGCGCGAGAGCTGCGAACCACCGAGCGGGCTCTCTCTCGAGCTCGCCGGTGCGATGGGCGTCGCTCTCGAGTATCCTCGGCGCCTGAGCGCAGATACCCTACCCCACGGTTTAGGAGGAAACATCGCATGGCCGAATTGAGATTCGACGGTCGCGTCGCCGTCATTACCGGCGCAGGCCGGGGGCTCGGGCGCGTTTACGCGCTATTGCTCGCCAAGCGCGGGGCGAAGGTGGTCGTGAACGACATCGGCGCGGGGCTGAGCGGGGAAGGCCTCGATACCGGTCCTGCCGACGAGGTCGTACGCGCCATCAAGGCCGCAGGGGGCGAAGCCGTCGCTTGCGCGGAATCAGTGGCTACACCGAAGGGCGGCAAGGCCATCATCGAGTCGGCCCTCGACCATTACCGTCGGGTCGATATCGTCATCCACAATGCCGGCAATGTGCGGCGCGGGGCGATGGATGAGATCACTCAGGAGGACTTCGATGCGGTCCTCGACGTTCATCTACACGGCGGATTCCACGTCGTAAGACCCGCCTTCCCGCTCATGAAAAAGGCGGGTTACGGGCGCATCGTCCTCGCATCGTCGGTCGTCGGGCTCTACGGCAACAATTGCGCTCCGAATTACACGGTCTCCAAGATGGGATTGATCGGTCTTTCGAACATCGTCGCGCTGGAGGGCGCCCCGGAGGGGATCAAGTCAAATTGCATACTCCCCGGCGCGCTCACGCGGATGGCCGACGGAGCCAAGAACATCGATCCCTCGAGCTTCCCTCCCACGATGCAGCCTGAGATGGTCGCGCCAGTGGTCGCCTATCTCGCCCACGAGTCCTGCAAGATCACGGGCGAGTTGCTGAGCTCGATCGGCGGCAGGGTATCTCGGGCATACATCGCCGAGACACCCGGTGTATACCGTGACACCTGGACCGTCGAGGACGTTGCCGCAAATCTCGATGGCATCCGCGATACCAGCCATCCGCTCATCTTCCCGGTCGTCACGGGGTTCAAGGACCACATGGCCTACAGCCTTGCCATGGGCAAGCCACCGGCTGAGAAGCGCTAGTATGAAGCGCTGGATCCGGGCATTGCGCTGCGCAGTCCCTGCTCCGCGCACGTCCCGGGTCCAACCGGGCCTGCCCGGGGTGTCCCTCCATGGCCACC